>CAYTJT010000096.1:0-10690 GCA_964438105.1 uncultured Rhodothermales bacterium
CCGCTCGATGACGGGCTCCAGCCGTTCGGCATCGCGGTCTAGATCCCAGCCGTGGTCCGAGGTGCGCTGCCCCGGCGCGTCCGGCACGAGCGTGCACTGCGCCACGCCGCCGGCCTCGGCGGCCTGCTCCACGAGCGCGACGAAGCCGGGGTAGTCCGCCGCCGCCCCGGAGAACGGGTTGCCTTCGATGTTGAACTCCGCGCCCGTGCCGGCGAGGAGGGCAGCGAGGGCGAGCACGTCGGCGGGCCGGATGTGGCGGCCGTCCGGGCGGGGGTGCACGGTGATCCCGTCGGCGCCGGCGTCGAGGCAGACGCGGGCGGCGCGCTCCACGCTCGGCAGGTCGAGGTCGCGGGCGTTGCGGAGGAGGGCGACCTTGTTCAGGTTGACGCTCAGCGCGGGGCGGGGGCCGGGCATAGGGCGGGAGGGGGAAGGGAGAGGGGCGAAGATACGAGGGGCCGGTCGGAGCAACCGCGCGCGCCCTCCGTGGTCTCTTCGAGAAGAGAGCCGAGCGGGGGGCGCTCGGTTGCTTTTTGCGAAAGCCGCCGAGTATTTTGCGAGCGCGCTGCCGCTGCGCTGGTACGCCGCGTCCTCTCACCCACCTCCCTCCGGGGATCTCACCCAACCAAGGGCACTCTCGCGTAATGGCTATTCTGGCGAACGAAACGGTCCGTACCGTCTTACAGATCGTTCTCGCGATCGTGATCGTCGTTCTCGGCTACGTGCTCTTCCGCACGATCCGAGAGCCCCAAGAGGCGTTCGAGCGTGAGCAGGCGCTCACCGAGCTCTCCCGCGAGCGGATGGGGCTGATCCGCGACGCCATGCGCTCCTACGAGCGGGAGTACGACCGCTTCCCCACGACGCTCGACTCCCTCGTGATGGCGATCGAGACCGACTCGTTCCTCGTCGCCAAGCGCGACAGCATCTTCGAACTCGCCGAGGGCGAGACGCTCACCCCCGATTCGCTGCCCTTCTCGCCGCGTCCCGGCGTCGACCGCTTCGAACTCACCGTCGTGCGCGACGACAGCACCGGCACGGAGGTCTATCTCCTCGAGGACCCCGGCTCGGACGACTACATCGGCACCGACAACCCGGAGCGCGCGGCGGGAGCGCTCAACGCCGCGAGCTGGGAATAACCGGGGTTTCCGCCTGACGAACACGCTGGGGGTGGGGAGTATGGCCGGGTCCGAGTTCCGTGCAGGAGTCGAGGTCTACGGGCGCATCATGCGCTACGCCGAGGTGCAGGGTGGGGGGGGCGATCCGCTCCAACTCGTCCGGCTCGGGGCGTGCGACTTCGACTTCGACGTGGCCGAGACCCTCCTCGGCCTCGCCGGAACCACGCACCTCGACACGGTCGCGACCGCCATCCGCGAAATCTTCGAGGGGTCCGAGGCCGACTCGCTCGCCGTGGTCGTGCACCCCTGGAACAGCACGTCGTTTTTCTCGCCCCTCCCCGCCGGGATGGCGCCGTCCGAGCGGTTCGAGCAGCTCCGGCAGGAGGCCGCCATGCTCTCCGACGCGAGCGTCGCGCGCCCCGTCCGCGTGAAGGCCACGCCGGTGCGCATCGAGCGGCTCCGGGACGGGCGCGAGGCGCACTGGCACCACGTCCTCCGGCTCTCCGACTCCGTCCACGCCCGCATCGACCACATCGCGGAGCGCCCCGGCGACGGCGAGGCGACCGCCCGCCCCCACGACTTCGTCGATTCGACGGCCGCCGCTGCCGCCGTCGTGGCCCGGCGGGTCGAGGGGGACGACGGCGCGCTCTCGCTCGCGCTGGGCGTCTACGGCGACCGCGCCGAGTACGCGCTCTGCCGGGGCGCCGCGTGGCAGTTCGGGCACTACAGCGAAACGGGCGCGCTCGAAGACGGCCCCTACTTCGTCGCGGCCCTGCTCGACCGGCTCGGCGTCGCGCCGTCGGCCGTCGAGACGCTCTACCTCTACGGCGACCGTGCGAGGGCCGAGCGCATCGAGGGCATCGCGGGCCTCCTCGGGCGGCCCGCCCGCGCGCTCAACCCCCTCGACATCTTCGGCCCCCTGCGCAGCGGTGCCGACCCGTTCACGCTGGCGTCCTACACCCCCGTCATCGGCTCCCTGCTGAAGCGGGGGTGATGGCCCCCTCCACCGATGCGCGGCGCCTCGACGCCCGGCCGCCGGTATCCGACAGCCCCATGCGTATCATCGGCGGGACGTACCGTGGACACCCGCTCCGCGCGCCGAAGGGGGCGACGCGGCCCACCACCGACCGCACGCGCGAGGCGATCTTCAACCTCGTGCAGCACCGCGTCGCGCTGCCGGGCGCTCATGTGCTCGACCTCTTCGCCGGGAGCGGGGCGCTCGGGCTCGAAGCGCTCAGCCGCGGCGCGGCGGCGGCCACGTTCGTGGAGCAGCGGGGGCCGGCGCTGGGCACGATCCGGCAGAACGCCGCCGCGCTCGGCGTAACCGACCGGTGCACCCTGCTCCGGGCCGACGCCCTCCGCGTTCTCGACGCGGCGCCGACGACGGCTTACGACCTCATCGTCGCCGACCCTCCGTACGCGCTCGGCGCGCTCGCCCGCCTGCCCGACCTCGCGCTCCCGCACCTCGCCCCCGGCGGGCTCCTCGTGCTCGAGCACGGCGCCGACCACGCGTTCGAGGGCCACGCCGCGCTAGAGACGAGTCGGGCCTACGGGCAGACGACGGTGAGCCTGTTCTGCGCGGAGGCTTAACAGTGCCGTAAACTGGTACGGCCGCCGTTCGCGATACTTTCTCCGGCTACTCAGGGCCTTAGCCCGCCCGGCCGGTTTTATCCTCCCCCTATGCCCCAACGCGTCCTTCAGGTCCTCTCGCTCGTCCTGGTCCTCTTCCTGTTCTTCGTCAGCCTCGAGCTGATGGGGGACTCGTTCAAGCTGATGGGCAGGGACTTCGCCGAGACCCTCCTCGCGACGACGCGGAACCCCTTCGTCGGCCTCTTCATCGGCATCCTCGCGACCTCGCTCGTGCAGAGCTCCTCGACGGTCACCGCGATGGTGGTGGGGATCGTGGCGGGCGGCGGGCTGACGGTGGCCGGCGCCATCCCCATCGTGATGGGGGCCAACATCGGGACGAGCGTCACCAACACGATCGTCTCGCTCGGGCACATCACGCGGAAGGACGAGTTCAGCCGGGCGATGGCGGGCGCGACGGTCCACGACTTCTTCAACCTCCTCGCCGTCGCCGTCCTCTTCCCGATCGAGCTCATGACGGGCGTGATCGCGAAGACGGCGCACTGGCTCGAGGAGGGCGTGGTCGGCTTCGGCGGGGCGGACCTGCTGAGCCCCGTGAAGGTCGTCGTCGACCCCGTCGTCGAGGTCGTCATCGGGCTAGCGAACGAGAACGGCATCCTCGTGCTCGTGCTCGGGGTGGCCGGGCTGTTCCTCGCGCTGCGCTACCTCGTCAAGCTGCTCCGCGCGCTCCTGCTCGGCCGCAGCGAGCGGCTCCTGCACAAGTACGTCTTCGGGAAGGCGGGGATGGCGTTCCTCTTCGGCATCATCATCACGGTGATGGTGCAGAGCTCGTCGATCACGACGAGCGTGATGGTGCCGATGGTCGGCGCGGGCATCGTCACGGTCGCGCAGATCTTCCCCTTCGTGCTCGGCGCCAACATCGGCACGACGATCACGGCGATCCTCGCCGCGCTCGTCCTGGCCGGCGGCGGCGGCGCGGGGGGCGAGGCGGCGCTGACCGTGGCGTTCGCGCACCTCACGTTCAACGTGCTCGGCATCGTCATCCTCTGGCCGATCCCCTTCCTGCGCCGCATCCCGATCTGGCTGGCGGAGAAGCTCGGGGAGCTGGCCATCCGCAACCGGGGGTACGCGTTCGGGTACGTCGCCGTCGTGTTCTTCGTCATGCCGGTGCTGATCATCCTCGCCACGCGCGGACTCGACACCTCGTTCTATGACGACGTCGTCCCCGAGGAGTCCCTCGAGGTGCCGCCCGAGCTCGTCGACCCCGGCGCGCCCGACCCGGAGCCCGTGAGGTTGGACGGACCGTGACCACCGCCTGCACCGCAGCGAGCGCGGGGGCCGCCGACGATCGGCGGCCCCCGCTTTTGGTTCCGGCCGACCTGGGCTAGCCGATCGCCTCGGCGATCTCGGCGCGGACGGAGGCGACGAACTCGGCCGTCGGGACGGCGCCGCGGTCGCCCTCGCCGTGGCGGCGGACGCCGACGGTCCCGGCCTCGACCTCTTTGGAGCCGACGATGAGCATGTACGGCGTCTTCTGCACCTCGGCGTCGCGGATCTTCCGCCCGATCTTCTCGCCCCGGTCGTCTACGGTCACGCGGAGGTCGGCCGCGCGGAGGGTAGAGGCCACATCGCGGGCGTACGGGATGAAGTCGTCCGAGATGGGGAGGACGGCGACCTGCGTCGGGGCGAGCCACACGGGGAAGTCGCCGCCGCAGTGCTCGATGAGCACGCCGATGAACCGCTCCAGACTGCCGAACGGGGCGCGGTGGATCATCACCGGCCGCCGCCGCTCGTCGTCGGCGTCGACGTAGGTGAGGTCGAACCGCTCGGGGAGGTTGTAGTCGACCTGCACCGTGCCGAGCTGCCACTCGCGGCCGAGGGCGTCCTTGACCATGAAGTCGAGCTTCGGCCCGTAGAACGCCGCCTCGCCCTCTTCCTCGACGGTGTCGAGCCCCATCTCTTCGGCGGCCTCGCGGACGGCGGCCTCGGCGGCGTCCCACTGCGCGTCGCTGCCGATGTACTTCTCGGCGTTGTCGGGGTCGCGGAGCGAGACCTGCGCGGTGAAGTCGGTGAAATCGAGCGCGCGGAGGACCTTGAGCGTGAGGTCGATGACGTCCTTGAACTCGTCCTTGACCTGGTCGGGCGTGCAGAAGATGTGGGCGTCGTCGACGGTGAAGCCGCGGACGCGCGTGAGCCCGCCGAGCTCGCCCGACTGCTCGAAGCGGTAGACCTGGCCGAACTCGGCGAGGCGGACAGGGAGGTCGCGGTAGGAGTGCGGGGCGTGGGCGTAGATCTGCGTGTGGTGCGGGCAGTTCATCGGCTTGAGGAGGTAGCCCTCGCGGCCGTCATCCACGATCATCTCGTTCGCCTCCTCCGGCCGCGCCTCGGCCCGGTCCTCGAACATCGGCGGGAACTGGCTCTCGGCGTAGTACGGGTAGTGCCCGCTCGTCTTGTAGAGCTCCAGCCGTCCGATGTGCGGGGTGATGACGGGCTGGTAGCCGCGCTTCAGTTGCTCCTCCTTGAGGAAGTCCACGAGCGTCTCGCGGAGGGTCGTCCCCTTCGGCAGCCACATCGGGAGGCCCGGGCCGACCTTGTTCGAGAACATGAAGAGGCCGAGCTCGCGCCCCAGCTTGCGGTGGTCGCGCTGCTTGGCAAGCTCCAGCCGCTCGAGGTGCTCCTCCAGCATCTTCAGCTTGGGGAAGCTCACGCCGTAGATCCGCGTGAGCTGGGGGCGCGACTCGTCGCCGCGCCAGTACGCGCCGGCGATGTTGAGGAGCTTGGGGTACTTGATCGGCTTCGTGCTCGGGATGTGCGGGCCCCGGCAGAGGTCCACGAAGTCGCCCTGCTGGTAGAAGGTGATCGTGCCGTCCTCGAGCTCGTCGAGGAGCTCGAGCTTGTACTCGTCGCCCTTCTCGGTGAAGAAGTCCACGGCCTCCTGCTTCGAGACGGCGCGGCGCTCGTAGCGGTTGTCCTGCTTGGCGAGCTCCTTCATCTTCGCCTCGATCGTCTCCAGGTCATCGGGCCCGAGCTTTCGGTCGCCGAGGTCGACATCGTAGTAGAACCCGTTCTCGATCGCCGGCCCGATGCCGAACTTCACGCCGGGGTAGAGCGCTTCGAGCGCCTCGGCCATGAGGTGCGCCGTGGAGTGCCAGAAGGCAGCCCGGCCCTCGGTGTCGTCCCACGTCAGGATCTGGACGGTCGCGCCGTCGGGGAGCTCGCGGTGGAGGTCGCGCACCTCGCCGTCGACGTTGACGGCGATGGCGGCGCGGGCGAGGCCGGACGAGATGGACTGGGCGAGGTCGTAGCCGCTGGCGCCGTCGGGCAGTTCGCGGGCGGAGCCGTCGGGGAGGGAGATGTTCATCGGGGAGGGGGGAAGGAGCTCGGGAAAAACCGTCTACGCCGTCCAGCGTGGCGGCGACGGATAAAGTCGGCGCTGGAGGCAGCGTGCGCGGCGAAGTGCTATCGAAATCGTATGGAGAGCGGAGGGGGTAAGGGTTGGTAAAACTAGGGCTGTTGGTACAACTGAGGGGTCTTGGAAGAGGGTAGGGGGCCGTGGGTGGTGAGGCTACTGGCAGGGAAGAGGCAGGCCGCCATGATCTCTTGCGTAGCGATTTTTCGTTCACTACATAGCGGGGTAAGTGGAGAAACCCCTGTAATCTGGCGGTGTGGTTGAAGTTTTGCTCTTTCGTTTACATATTCGGGGCAGGAGGCCTACACAACAGGGGAGAAGCTATTGCGGCGGGGGGCGGATATGTAACCTCCGAAGCCTATTCGCTTAGGCTTCTGTGAGGTGAGGGGTTAGTCGCTATAGGCACGGGGTGTCAGCTCGAAGTAATCAACGTTACTCTACAATGAAACGTCTTTTTCTGACTGCGCAGCGGCGGTTTGCTCTGCCCGCTCTCTTGTTCTTGATCGCCCCGCTCCTCCTGCTCGTATGGGCGGCCGTGGCGCCGGTCCCGCATGGAGAGGAGGGCTCGCACGAGGCGACGGCTCGTGGGACGGAGGTGGGTGAGCCTCCGGTTCTTCTCGCCTCGTATGGCGCAGGATCGCGTGATGGCGTGGAGGCGCGGGGGCGCGTATCGGCCGGCGTAGAGGCGCGGCTCGTGCGCGGGGAGGAGGAGGACCGGGAGCCGCTCCCGACGAGCCTCATCGAGGCGTGGCTCGAGGCCGAGACGGGCTCGGAGCGTGGGCAGGCCCTCGTCCGGCAGATCGCCGACGCGGCGCACACCCAGCTCATGGTGGAGGAGCGCTTCCCCTCGGCAAATGCGTGCCAGAGCTGCCACCCCGACCAGTACCGCGAGTGGGCCGTCTCGTCCCACTCCTACTCCCAGCTCAGCCCCGTCTTCAACGCGATGCACGGGACGATCGTGAAGCTCTCGAACGGGACGAACGGCGACTTCTGCATCCGCTGCCACACCCAGGTCGGGATGAACCTCGGCGAGGATGTGTTCATGTCGAACATGGACCGCAGCCCGACCTCGCGCGAGGGCATCACGTGCATCGTTTGCCACCGCGTCAAGAACGCCTACAGCAAGGTCAGCGGCCGCTTCGCGATCGTCGAGGGTGACCTCTTCGATCCCGTCTTTGGCCCCGACGGGGACGAGGTGCTCGACGACGTCATTAACGACCCCGACTTCAACGTGAACACGCAGCGGGGCGCCTCCGGCCGCGCCATCCACACCGGCGCCGTGCAGTTCGAGCAGATCACGGAGTCCGCCTTCTGCGGGACGTGCCACGACGTGAACTTCGTCAACGGCTTCCGCCTCGAAGAAGCCTTCAGCGAGTACAAAGCCACGCCGGCCTCGAAGCGCGGCGTCTCGTGTCAGGACTGCCACATGGGCAAGGTGCCCGGCAAGGACATGGGCTACGACGAAGGACCGGCGGCGATCGTCGGCGGCAAGCCCACGACCACGGGCAAGCGGACGAACCACCGCTTCGCCGGGCCGGACCACTCCATCATCCACGCCGGCCTCTTCCCGCACAACGTCCGCGCCAACGAGCTCGCCACGATGCGCGAGTGGCTCACGTTCGACACCGAGGCCGGGTGGGGGACCGACGCGTTTGAGGACACCGTCACCGACGACCACGAATTCCCCGAGCGCTGGTCCACGCCGGACGACCGCTACGACGCGCGCGAGATCATCGAGGAGAACCTCGCCTCGCTCGCCGAGCTCGACGAGGAGCGCTACGCCGTCCTCCGCGCCGGCTACGTCCTCGGCGACATCGACGTGGACCGGGCCGGGCCCGATGGGATCGAGTTCGCCGTCGAGTTCCACAACGGCACCGACGGGCACAACGTCCCCACGGGCTTCGACGCCGAGCGCGTCGTCTTCCTCCAGGTCACCGTCACCGACGCCGACGGGACCGTGGTGATGCAGTCGGGCGACCGCGACCCCAACGGCGACATCCGCGACCTCCACTCGATCTACGTCCACAACGGCGAGCTCCCGCTCGACGATCAGCTCTTCACGCTGCAGTCGCGCTTCCTCACGCGGATGGTCCGCGGCGGCGAGCGCGAGCAGGTTCTGGCCGTGAACTACTCGCCGAGCCCGCTCCCCTTCATCCGCCCGTCGACGCGCTCGACGGTGCTCCTCGGGCGGCCCCTCGCCGTGCGGAAGCACCGCATGACGATCGGCCCGTTTGACAGCAAGTGGCCGGCGTACCGCGTGGACCGCGACGCCCTCCGCGGTTCGACACCGCCCTACAAGGCGAACGTCAAGCTCATCGCGCAGATGATCCCGGTCAACCTCGTCGATGAGATCCAGCACGTCGGCTTCGACTACTTCATGTCGCCGCGCGACGTGGCCGACGCCGTCGTCGAGGGCGCCATGATTCTCTACGACCGCGACGTCGAGCTCCGCCCGAACGCGGCGTGGTCCGAGGAGCATGCCCCCGGGCTGGCCTCGACGGTGCCGGACAACCTCACGCGTCGCTAAGCATCGTCCCGCAGCAGATTTAATGACTCGTAGTTCGGAGAGTAACCCTATGAAAACGATCGGTCGCTTTGCCTACGCCTTGCTCGCGGTCCTGCTCGTCGCCGGGCCGGCGTGGGCCCAGCACGGGGACGACGACCACGACGACGGGCACGGTGACGGCCACGGCGAGAGCGACAGCCGCTTCTCCGACGAACCCATCCCCCTCGCCGACATCCCCGACCGGCCACCGCCGCTCATCGAGATCGGCCCGGACTTCCTCGGGACCGGCAACATCAGCCAGGGCTTCACGATCCCCACGGGCGCGGTGTGGACGCCGGCGTTCATGGTCTTCGGACGGATGCGGACCGCCGTCCAGGGGATTGAGGCCGGCGCCGCGGACGCTCGCTTCGCTGAGGCCGTCGGCCGCCTCGACCTCTTCGGCAACCTCTACCTCACCCAGACCGAGCGCGCGGTCATTGGCATCTCGCCCTTCAACGAAGAGGGGCGGTTCACGAGCTTCACGTTCCTCAACGAGGTGGGCGGCGAGCCGGTCATGGTCGTGAACGAGGACGGCGACCTCGTGGAGCCGGACGACTTCCAGGAGGAGCTCAACATCCGCATCACCACGCTCTTCTTCGAGGGCGACCTCGCCGAGCTCTTCCCCAAGCTCGACTGGGACGACAGTAGCCCGCTCGACTACTACCTCTCCGTCGGCCGCCAAGCCCTCAGCTTCCAAGATGGCATGCTCATCAACGAGGACATCCTCGACATGGTTGGGCTGACGCGGGCGAACATGAAGGTGAGCAACTTCGTCAACACGCGCGTGGCCGCCGTCTTCGGGTGGGGCGACGTCAACCGCCACTCGGGCTTCAGCGGCGCCGCCTTCCGCGCGTGCGATGACCTCCTCGCCGCAGGAGCCGGCGGGATCGGGAATTGCCGCGACGACTCCGCGCTCCTCTTCGGCCTCTTCACCGAGACGGACACCCGGAAACGGACGGTCGAGCTCGACGCGATGTACGTCCTCGCCGACGACGAGACTGGCGATGGCGTCTACGCCGGGCTCGGGACGACGCAGCGCATCGGCGAGTACAACAACACGTTCCGGATCGTGGGCTCGTACCCCGTGGGCGAGGAGACGGCGTTCAACCGCGCCGGCGTGCTCATCCACAACCAGTTCGGCTTCACGCCGCACCACACGCACGACTGGGTCTACGTCAACCTCTTCGGCGGGATCGGCAACTTTCGCTCGGCCGCGCGCGGACCGGCCACGGGCGGCCCCCTCGGCCAGACCGGCGTGCTCTGGGCCGCCGTCGGCCTCGGCCGCTTCGGCGCCGCGCTCGGCAACCAGGCCGACGAGTCCGTCGGCGGGAGCATCGGCTACCAGAAGTTCTTCGGGAAGGCGCGGCGGCAGCAGCTGATCTTCGAGGGGGGCGGGCGCTACACCTACGGCAGCTTCGACGAGGAGGACGCGTTCCCCCTCTTCGTGCAGGACATCGCGGCCGGCGCCGCCAGCTTTGCCACGGCCGTCGGCCGGCGGGGCGTCGTCACGCTCACCGGGTTCGGCGCCTACGACTTCAACGCGAGCGACGTGAACTTCGGCTCGCGCGTCGAGCTCGCGATCCAGCTCTAGGCTAACCAAGGGATCCCCCGTAGCACCCAACGCGGACACCGTTTGAAACACCCGCTACCCACTCGTTCCTCCTCCCCCCGGCCGCTCGGGCTGGGTAGCCTCCTCGGGCTGAGCCTCCTCATCCCGATGGCGGTGGCCTTCGCACAGCTCGCGCAGGATGACGCTGAGCTCTCCGACTCCCCCTACCTCCGGATCGACCCCGACAAGATCGTCCTCGACGACCGGGACACGCGGATCCCGTGCGGCGAGTGCCACAACCTGGAGTACGAGGTCTGGACGGAGACGAAGCACGCCACCGGCTTCGACGAGCTCCACCGCTCGGACCAGGCCCAGGCGATCCTCGACAAGATGGGCTTCCGCCGCGCGAAGTCCGAGAGCCTCTGCCTGAAGTGCCACTACACGGCGAAAGAGGAGGAGGACGGCGACGTGGAGGCGATCGCCGGCGT
>CAYTJT010000097.1:0-10668 GCA_964438105.1 uncultured Rhodothermales bacterium
GCGTCGATGCAGTACGGGCACTGGACGGTGTGGGCCACGGCGAGCGCGATGAGCGCCTTCTCGCGCGCCGACAGCGCGCCGTCCTCGAACACCTTGCCGTAGTACGAGAAAAAGGCGTCGGCGAGCGGTTGGCTCCCCTCGGCGATGTCGCCGAACTTGGCGAGGTCTTCGGGCTTGTAGTACGTCTCCATGCGAGGCGGGGCTGGACGGGGGAGGGCGGGGAAAATAGCGCGCGCCGCGCGCGCCTGCGCAGCGAGGGTCTTTGTCGCGGCAGGTACCGCGAAGGTTCCACCCCACTTCTCACAAAACGGGCACACCCGCGCCGATGCGGCACACTTCGGCGCCGGCGGGAAACCCGTTCCACGCCCCGAGCGCGGGCGCGGGCACGGCTTGCTTTCCGAGCCCGTCCGCACCTCTTCTCTCCGCCGGAGCGACACCCTTTCGTTCCTTTCTCGGACCGTATCGGCGCGCGAAGTGGCACCGGCGGCCGTTGGCGCGCCTCTCGCGGGCGGCCCGGCCCCTACCGCCCCGGAACCGCGCCCGCACGCCGTTCCCGCCCTGCCCTCCCGCCCCCGTGACGATCCCGACCGACGCGTCCCCCCCGTTCTTCAGCGAGCGGCCCCACTCCCTCGTCTGCCTCCACAGCCCCGACGGCACGTTCCTCTGGGTGAGCCCGTCGTGCCGGGGCCTCCTCGGCTACGAGCCCGAGGAGCTCGTCGGGACGCACCCGCGCGCCCTCGCCGTTCCCAACGACGGCGAGGCCTCGCTCGTAGCGCGCTTCCACACGGCGCCGGGCGACGCCGACGACCAGACCCACCAGCACCGCATCCGCGGCAAGGACGGCGCCTATCGCTGGCTCGAGACGCGCACGCTCCCGATCGCGCACGCCGACGGCGCCGCCACCCGCTTTCGGACGACCTCCCGCGACGTCACCGAGCGACGCCGGGCGGCCGAGGAGCTCCGCCGCTCCGAAGAGCTCCTCGCGAGCGTGCTCGCCTCCGCCACCGACGGGATCATGGCGTTCGACTCCGTCCGCGACGAGGCCGGCGCGATCGTCGACTTCGCCTTCCGCCTCGTCAACCCCGCGGCCGAGGCCGTCGTCGGGCGCACCAGCGCCGACCTCCTCGGCAAGCGCCTCCTGGAGGAGCTGCCCGGCAACCGCGACGAAGGGCTCTTCGACGTCTACTGCCGCGTCGTCGAGACGGGCGAGCCCGCGAGCCGCGAGTTCTTCTACGACCACGACGGCATCCGGGCGTGGTTCCAGAACACCGCCGTCAAGCGGGGCGACGGGTTCGCCGTGACCTTCCGCGACATCACCGAGCGAAGGGAAGCGGAGGACGACGTCCGCCGGAGCGAGGAGCGCCTCCGTCTCCTCCTCCAGGTCGCCTCCGACCGTTCGGGCACGCTCGACGCCCAGATCGGCGAGGCGCTCGAGCTCGCCACCGACCTCCTCGGGCTCGACATCGGCATCCTCAGCCGGGTCGAGCGCGGGGTCTACACCGTGGCCCACGTCTTCGCGCCGGGAACGGAGCTGGAGCCGGGGCGGACGTTCGCCCTCGGCGAGACGTACTGCAGCCTCACCCTGGAGCGCGACGGGCTCGTCGCACTCGATCACATGGGCACCTCGGCGTACAGCGGGCACCCGTGCTACCACGCCTTCGGGCTCGAAGCCTACATCGGCGTGCCGGTCCACGTCGGCGGCGAGGTGCTCGGGACGCTCAACTTCTCGAGCCCGCACCCGCGCCCGCGCCCGTTCAGCGACCTCGACCGGAACTTCGTGCTCCTCCTCGGCCGCTGGCTCAGCCACGCCATCGACCAGCGGCGGAACGAGGACGCCCTCCGCCGGAGCGAGGAGAACCTCGCCTCGGCTCAGCGCATCGCCCACCTCGGGAGCTGGGAGTGGGACCTCCGCACCGGGGCCCACGCGTGGTCCGACGAGCTCTACCGCCTCTACGGCCTCGACCCCGACGACGCCCCCGACGACCTCGTCGCGGCTGCGGTCCGGGGGGCGTGCCCCGAGGACCGGCCCCGGCTCGAACGCGCCCTCGCGGCCGTCGTCGCCCCGTCGTCTGACCGCGTCGGCGCTCCGCCGAACGAACCCTTCGAGTACCGCATCCCGCTCGCGGACGGGTCGCTGCGCACGGTGCGCTGCCTCTCGCGGACCGTGGGCGACGAGCGCGGCGGCCTCCGCGCCATCGGCACCGTGCAGGACGTCACCGAGCAGAAGCGGGCCGAGCGGCTCAAGAACGAGTTCATCTCCGTCGTCAGCCACGAGCTCCGGACGCCGCTGACCTCGATCGCCGGCTCGCTCCGGCTGATCGCGTCGCAGGCGGCCGGCGCCGTCTCCGAGCCGGTGCAGGCCATGCTCGACATCGCCCAGCGCAACTCCGGCCGCCTCGTCCGCCTCATCAACGACATCCTCGACGTGCAGAAGGTCGAGGCCGGGGGGATGCGGCTGCGCCTCGAGCCGCACGGCCTCCCCGCCCTCCTCGCCGCGGCCGTCGAGGCGAACGCGGCCTACGGCGAGCGCCGCGGCGTCCGCCTCGCGCTCCTCGACGCGGCCGACGTCGAGGTCCGCGTCGACCACGACCGGTTCATGCAGGTGATGGCGAACCTCCTCTCGAACGCGGCGAAGTTCTCGCCCGAGCACGGCGAGGTCGAAGTCGCCGCGCGCGCCACGGCCGACGGCGTGCGCGTCACCGTCGCGGACCGCGGCCCCGGCATCCCCGCCGCCTTCCACGACCGCGTCTTCGACCCGTTCGCGCAGGCCGACAGCTCCTCCACCCGGAGCCAGGACGGCACCGGCCTCGGGCTGAGCATCACGAAGTCGCTCGTGGAGCTGCACGGCGGGCGGATCGGGTTCGAGACCGAGCCCGGCGCCGGCACGACGTTCCACGTCGACCTCCCGGCGCGCGCCCGGCAGCCCCACCCCGACGAGCCGACCGGCCCGCGGCTGCTCGTGGTCGAGGACGACGAGGGCGCCGCCCAGCTCATGAGCATGATCCTGCGGCAGGACGGCTTCCTCGTCGACACGGCCCCCACCGTCGAGGCCGCCCGCCGCTACCTCGCCGAGCGGCGCTACGCCGCCCTCACCCTCGACCTCCGCCTCCCCGACGGCGACGGGCTCGACCTCCTCCACGAGGTCCGCGCGCACGACCGCACCCTCCCCATCGTCGTCGTGTCGGTCGAGGCGGACATCCGGCGGCGGGCGCTCACGGGCGCGGCGGTCCCGCTCGTGGACTGGGTCGACAAGCCGTTCCGCGTGGAGGACCTCGTGGTCGCCGTGCGCCGGGCGCTGCGCAACGTCCCCGCCCCCCGCATCCTCCACGTCGAGGACGACGCCGACTGCTCCGACGTCACGGCCCGCGTGCTGCGCGACGTCGGCGAGGTCGAGTCGGTGCCGACGCTCGCCCGCGCCCGCGCCCGCCTCGCCGCCGAGCGCTTCGACCTCCTCCTCCTCGACCTCGGGCTCCCCGACGGCGACGGGCTCGACCTCCTCAGCGCCCCGCCCGAGGTCGCCCTTCCCCCCGTCGTCATCTACTCCGCCCGCGAGGCCGACGGGTCCCGGACCAGCCGGGTGCACGGCGCCGTCGTCAAGGGCCGGATCGGCGACGCGGAGTTCCTCGACGTCATCCGCGACGCCATCGGCCGCCCCACCGCGCCACCGCCCGACGCGACGGTGAGCGCCGCGACGGCGAGCGCCGCCGTCGCCTCCGCCGCCGCCTGACCTCTACCCCACCATGCCTTCGCTCGCCACGATCCTCTGCGCCGAAGACGACCCCGACATCCGGGCCATCCTCCAGATGTCCCTCGACGTCGTCGGCGGCTACACCGTGCTCCTCGCCGCGAACGGCCGGGAAGCGCTCGACCGGGCGCCCGCTTTCGCCCCGGACCTCATCCTCCTCGACGTGATGATGCCGGAGATGGACGGGCCGGCCGCGCTCGCGGCGCTCCGCTCGGACCCGGCGCTGGCCGAGATCCCCGTCGTGTTCCTCACGGCGAAGGCGCAGCGCCACGAGGTCGAGCAGTACCGCGCCCTCGGCATCGCCGAGGTCATCCAGAAGCCCTTCGACCCCCTCGCCCTGCCCGACCAGATCCGCGCGATCTGGGAACGCACTCACGCCTGAACCCATGCCCGACACCACCGCCCTCCCGAACGCGTTCGCCGTCCAGGCGGACGACTACGCCCACCGCCTCCCCGGCCGCCTCACCGAGCTCAGCCTGCTGTGGGACCTCGCCCGCTCCGGCGACGCGGCGGCCCTCAACGCCCTCCACCACCAGGCCCACCAGCTCCGCGGCAGCGCCGGGCTCTACGGGTTCACCCGCCTCGGCGACGCCGCGTGCGCGCTCGACATCGCCCTCGCGGACGCCCGCGTCGACGGCCCCGACGCGCTCCTCACCGACGCCCGGGCCGAAAGCCTCGACGGCCTCGTGGCGGCGGTGACGGCGGCGTCCCACCCCGCCGGCACGACGCCGGCCTCCGGCGCGAGCCTCGACGCCGGGCTCGCGGCCCCCTCGACGGAGAACCGCGACGACGCCGTCGTCCTCATCGTCGACGACGACCCGGCCATCCGCGACGTGCTCTGCCTCTACCTCGAGCGGGAGGGGTTCCTCGTCGTCACCGCTGCGGACGGGGCCGAGGGCCTCGCGTGCGTGCGACGCCACCGGCCCGACGTGGTGCTCCTCGACCTCGCCATGCCGGGGGTGGACGGGGCCGAGGCGCTGCGCGCGATCCGCACCGACCCCGACCTCGCGACGACGCCCGTCGTCATCCTCACCGCGTCCGACGAGACCGACACCGTGCTCCGCGTGCTCCGCTACGAGGTCGACGGCTACCTCACCAAGCCCGCCGAGGTCTCGGGTGTGGTCTCGAAGGTGTTCGGCGTGCTCATGGCCTCGGCCTGAGCCCGCCGGCACGGTCGGGAAACGATCCGTTAAAAGACGAGGATCTGGCCGACGCGGGCGCCGCTCAGCCGCAGCCGCGTGTCGACGGTCTGGCGGAACAGCTTCCGCTCGCCCGGGCCGATGTCGCGCACGACCACCTTCATCTCCTCGATGGGCTCGACGCCCGGCTCGACCGGCTGGTCGTAGAGGTCGACGTCGATCGTCGCGCTCGGGATCGGCCGCTCGTTCGGGTTGACGAGGTAGCCGGTGACGACCTGCTTCCCGTCCTCCTCGCGGACGAGCCGGAACTCCTCGACGCGCGCGTCGAGCGGGGCCCGCGCCTCGCCGCAGGCGGCGAGGAGGCCGCTAGCAAGCACGAGCGCGATGAGAACGAGGGATGCGCTCGGGAGGGTCGCAGTCCGTGTCTGTGCCATGAGGCGGGGAGCCGCTCAGCGGCGGCGCGGGTGATAATATCGGATCAGGTCGAACGGCTCGAGCGGCCGGGGGGCTTCGTCGAAGATCGCGAGGTAGTCGGCCTCGTCGCCCATCACCATCTCGTCGATGAGGCCCGCGCGGTAGAGCGCGACGACGCGGGGCTGGCCGGCGCGGTCGCGTAGCTCGGCGAGGTTGCAGGCCACCGTGGTCCACAGCTCCACGTGGTCGTCGTCCGCCGGGGGCGGCGTGACGAAGCGCCCCCCCGCGTCGACGAGCGGCAACCGGGCGCGCAGCGCCTCGACGACGCGCTCGCGCTCGTCCGGGTGCCGCCGCGCGATGTCGGCCAGGGTGCCCGAGGCCCGGATCCGCCCCCACACCCAGGCGCGGGGGTCGCGGAGCACGCCGAGGTACGTCTCGACCCCGGCCGGCCCGAGGTGCGCCATCGCCGGGTCGAACCAGTCGAGGAAGTTCTCGTTCTCGCTGTAGCGGAGCACCTCGGCGAAGAGGGGAAGCACCCGCTCGTCGCGGAAGGCCGCCAGGAGGTTGCCGGCGTGGACGGCCCGGTACCAGCGCGGGTCGTCCTCGGGCCAGTCGCGGTCCTCGCGGAGGTCGGCGCTGAGCCAGTCCAGCAGGAGCGGGGCGATCTCGTCGCTGCGTTCGAGGCAGGCGTAGAGCAGCGGCTTGCCCGGCGTGCGGCCGGCCTGTTCGAGCGCCGCGAGCAGTTCCTCCGGCGAGCGTTCGAGGTATTCGTTCTGCATGGCGTTCGGCCGCGCGGGCCGCGTTTTGAGGCTCAGCCCAGGTCTTCGAGGTTGGCGCGGAGCTTGTCGATCTCCGCCTTCGCGTCGGCCGCCTTCTGCCGCTCGCGCTGAACGACGTCCTCGGGCGCGCGCGACACGAACTGCTCGTTGCGCAGCTTCCGCTCGACGCCGCCGAGGAAGCTCTGTTTCTGGTCGATCTCCTTTTGCAGCCGGGCGCGCTCCTCGCCGAGGTCGATCATCCCGGCGAGCGGGACGAACACCTCGTGCGCGCCCGCGACGACGGCCGCGCTCGCGGTGGGTTTCTCTAGCCCGACGCCGACCGTGAGATCGGCCACGTTCGCGAGCCGGGCGAAGTACGCCCCGTGCCGCTCGACGGCGTCGGCCGTGCCGTTCCCACCGCCGACGCTGACGTGCGCTTCGATCGACTTCGACGGCGCGACGTTGTACTGGCTGCGGACGCCGCGGATGCCGGAGATCAACTCCTGCAAGAGCGTGAACGTCGCGACCGCATCGGGGTCGACTTCGGCCGCGTTCGCTTCGGGCCACGCGGCGGCGATGCACGCCTCGCCGGTCTCGCGCGGGCGGAGGCGGTGCCACAGCTCTTCCGTGATGAACGGCATGAACGGGTGGAGCAGCTTCGTCATCTGCTCGTAGATCTCGACGGCGAGCGCGATCGTGTCCTCGTCCATCGCCTCGCCGAAGGGCGGCTTGATGAGTTCGAGGTACCAGTCGCAGTAGTCGCGCCAGAAGAGGTCGTAGATCGCGAGCGCGGCCTCGTTGAGCCGGTAGCGACCCACGGCCTCATCGACCGTCTCGATCGTCTGGTTCAGCCGCGTCAGCATCCACCGCTCCACCAGTTCGAGCTCGTCGAAGGAGCGACTGCGCCGGTAATCTTTGCCCTCCTCCATGAAGCGGCCGAACACGTTGAACGCGTTCCAGATCTTGTTGGCGATCATGTCGAGGGGGTCGATCCCGTTGCCGAGCGACTTCGACATCCACCGGCCCTGCTTGTCCTTGATCATCCCCGTGATGTAGATGTCGCGGTATGGCGGCCGGTCGGTGAAGTAGATCCCGGCCATGATCATCCGGGCGATCCAGAAGAACAGAATGTCGTAGCCCGAGACGAGGACCGTCGAGGGGTAGAACTTCGCAAGGTCGTCGGTCTCCTTCGGCCAGCCGAGCGTGGCGAAGGGCCAGAGCCACGACGAGAACCACGTGTCGAGCACGTCCTCGTCCTGCACCATCCCCTCCTCCGGTTGCTCGACGCTGACGACGAAGTCGCGCGACTCGTCGATGGCGCCGTCGGCGTCGGTGTAGTACCAGACCGGGATCCGGTGGCCCCACCAGAGCTGGCGCGAGATCGTCCAGTCGCGGATGTTCTCGAGCCAGCGGAAGTACTCGTTCTGCCAGCGCTCGGGGTAGAACGTGACCTCGCCGCTGCGGACGGCGTCGAGCGCGGGGTCCGCGAGCGGCTTCATCTTGACGAACCACTGCCGCGAGATGAGCGGCTCGATGACGGCTTTCGAGCGCGACGAGATCGGGACGGTGTTTTTGTAGGGCTCGACGCGGTCGAGCAAGCCCTGCGCTTCGAGGTCGGCGACGATCTTTTTGCGCGCCTCGAAGCGGTCGAGCCCTTCGTACGGCCCGCCGTGCTCGTTGACGGTGGCGTCGGGGTTGAGGACGGTCAGCACCTCCAGGTCGTGGCGCTTGCCGATCTCGAAGTCGTTCTTGTCGTGGGCCGGGGTGACCTTGAGCGCGCCCGCGCCGAAGGCGGGGTCGGCGTGCTCGTCGGCGATGATCGGGATTTCGCGGTCGAGGAGCGGGAGAATGACGTGCTGGCCGACGAGGTCGGTGTAGCGCTCGTCGTCGGGGTGGACGGCGATCGCGGTGTCGCCCAGCATCGTCTCGGGCCGCGTCGTCGCGATCGTGATGTGAGACGCAGCGTGCTGCGTCTCTACGCCTTCTGTCAGGGGGTACTTGATCCACCACATGTGGCCGTCGCGCTCGACGTTGTCGACCTCCTCGTCGGAGATCGCCGTCATGTTGTCCGGGTCCCAATTGACGAGGTAGTCGCCGCGGTAGATCAGCCCGTCCTCGAAGAGCTGGACGAAGACGTCCTGCACGGCCCGCTCGTATGTCGAGTCGAGCGTGAACCGCTCCCTACTCCAGTCGGCGGAGTCGCCGAGGCGGCGCTTCTGCTGGAGGATGATGCCGCCGAACTCCTCGACGTAGTCCCAGACGTGCTGCAAAAACACCTCGCGCCCGATCTCTTTCCGGTCGACCCCGTCGGCGCGCAGCTTCCGCTCGACGACGTTCTGCGTGGCGATGCCGGCGTGGTCCATGCCGGGGATCCAGAGCGCCTCGTAGCCCTGCATCCGGCGCACGCGGGTGAGCGCGTCCTGGATGCTGTCCTGGAGCGCGTGGCCCATGTGGAGGCGGCCCGTGACGTTCGGCGGCGGCATCGGGATGACGAAGGGCGGCTTGTCCGAGTCGGCGTCGGCGCGGAAGAAGCCGTGGCCTTCCCAGAACTTGTACCAGCCCGCTTCTACCTGGGCGGGGTCGTAGGCCGTGCTCTCGGCGTCGGCGGTGATGGGCGGCGTGAGGGGCGCGTCGGACATAGCTGGCGCTAGAGCGGAAAAGACAGAGCGGAAGCGAACAAGTTACGCCGGGCATCGGCCGCGCCCGCCAAAAGCCGATGAAAGCTCTGCGTCGCGCTGGGCAGGAAGCAATCGGCCGCTCGGGCATATCATGGGGGATTCGCTCATCCCTTCTGCCATGTCTGCCCTCGTCCCCTTCGACACCGTCCCGCAGCTCCTAACCAGCCTCGTCTCCCACTTCGGCGGGACGGAGAAAGCCGCCCTCCGTTACAAGGACAAAGCGACGAAGGCGTGGACGCCGATCACCCACCGCGCGCTCTACGACGACGTGCGCGCGTTCGCGGGCTGGCTCTACACGTCCGGCGTGCGTCCCGGCGACCGCGTGGCGATCCTCTCGGAGAACCGCCCGGAGTGGGCCATCGTCGACCTCGCGACGCAGTGGATCGGGGCGGTGAACGTGGCGCTCTACGCGACGCTCCCGCCCGACCAGGTCCGCTACATCCTACAAGACTCCGGCAGCACCGTCTTCGTCGTCTCGACCGGGCTGCAGCAGAAAAAGGCGGCGAAGATATTCGACGACTGCCCCGATCTCGGCCGCCTCGTCCTGCTCGAAGAGCCGAAGATCGAGACCGGCCCGCACGTCGTACAGTGGGCCGATGCGATGGCGGAGGGCCGCGCCTGGGCCGAGGCGCACGCCGACGACCTCAACGCGCTCGCCGCCGCCGTCCGCCCCGACACGCTCTCGGCGCTGATCTACACGTCGGGCACGACGGGCACGCCGAAGGGCGTGATGCTCACGCACGAGAGCATCTGCTCGAACGCCCGCGCCGCGCTCGACGTCATCGCCATCGGCCCCGACGACGAGCACCTCTCGTTCCTCCCCCTCTCGCACGCCTTCGAGCGGACGGCGGGCTACGTCGCCGCGCTCTCCGGGGGGTGCACGATCGCGTACGCCGAGAGCGTGGACGCCGTCATCAAGAACCTCCCCGAGGTCCGCCCGACGATTCTGATCTCCGTCCCGCGCGTGTTCGAGAAGATCTACGCCGCCGTCGTGAAGTCGGTGGAGGACGCGGGCGGGGCGAAGCAGAAAGCGTTCGACTGGGCCGTGTCCGTCGGGCAGAAGGTGGCGGCGCGGCGGGCGGAGGGCAAAGGCCCCGGCGTTCTCCTCGGCGCCCAGCTCGCCCTCGCACGGCGGCTCGTCTTCTCGGCGCTCCACGAGAAGCTCGGCGGTCGGCTCCGCTTCGCCGTCAGCGGCGGGGCCGCGCTGCCCCGCGCCATCGGCGAGTTCTTCGACGCGGCGGGCATCCCGATCCTCGAGGGCTACGGGCTGACCGAGACCGCGCCCGTGCTCGCGGTGAACCCGAGCGGCGCCCCGCGCTACGGCACCGTCGGCCGCGTGCTGCCCGGCGTCACCGTCGGCATCCGCGACCTCGACACCGACGCCCTCGTCGCCCAAC
This sequence comes from uncultured Rhodothermales bacterium, assembly GCA_964438105.1. GTDB lineage: Bacteria > Bacteroidota > Rhodothermia > Rhodothermales > JANQRZ01 > JBBSMX01. Next base: position 10,132 of record CAYTJT010000097.1, read on the forward strand.
TCTCCGGCGACGACCGCGACGCGACGCTGACCTCGCCCGCGGGCGAGATCGTCGCGCGCGGCCCGAACGTGATGCGCGGCTACTGGAACGCCGCCGACGCCACGGACGAGGCCATCGACGCCGACGGCTGGTACCGCACCGGCGACGTCGGGCGGTTCGAGGGCGGCTACCTCCGCATCACCGACCGCATCAAGCACATGATCGTCTCGAAGGGCGGGAAGAACATCTACCCCGGCCCCATCGAGGACGCCTTCAAAGCCGACCCCGCCATCGAACAGCTCGTCGTCGTCGGCGAGGGGCGGGAGTTCCTGACCGCGCTCGTCGTCCCGAACGAGGAAACCCTGGCCGCGCTCACCGGCGGCGGTGCGGCCACCGACGACGTGCTACAGCGCGAGGAGGTCCGCGCGCCCTTCGCCGCCGCGTTCCGCGCGTACTCACGCGGCGCAGCCAGCCACGAGAAGATCCGTGACTTCCGCCTCGTTGCCGAGCCCTTCAGCGAAGAGAACGGGCTGATGACGCCGACGATGAAGCTCAAGC
>CAYTJT010000098.1:0-10662 GCA_964438105.1 uncultured Rhodothermales bacterium
CCCGAACAAGATCGGGCACCTCCTCGGGATGAAGTCGAAGGACCTCGAGAAGGTGATCTACTACGAGTCGTACGTCGTCATCCAGCCGGGCTCCTCGGCCGGGCTCGGCGTCGAAGAGGGCCAGCTGCTGACGGAGGACGAATACTTCGACGTGCTCTACCAGATCCGCGAGGACAACAACCGCCTCCCGGACGAGGACCCCGAGAAGTTCGTCGCCATGATCGGCGGCGAGGCCGTCGAGGAGCTCCTCAAGCGCCAAGATCTCCCGCGCCTCTCGCGCGAGCTCCGCTTCCAGGCCAAGACCGAGACGAGCCAGGCCCGCAAGGCCGACGCGCTCAAGCGGCTCGCCGTCGTGGAGAACTTCCGCGAGGCGCACAAGAAGATGGAGAACCGGCCCGAGTGGATGGTGATGAAGGTGATCCCCGTCATCCCGCCGGAGCTCCGCCCGCTCGTCCCGCTCGAAGGCGGCCGCTTCGCCACGTCGGACCTCAACGACCTCTACCGCCGCGTGATCATCCGGAACAACCGGCTCAAGCGGCTGATGGACATCAAGGCCCCCGAGGTCATCCTCCGCAACGAGAAGCGCATGCTTCAGGAAGCGGTGGACTCTCTCTTCGACAACAGCCGGAAGGCGAACGCCGTCCGCTCCGACTCGAACCGCGCGCTCAAGTCCTTGAGCGACATGCTCAAGGGCAAGCAGGGCCGCTTCCGCCAGAACCTCCTCGGCAAGCGCGTCGACTACTCCGGCCGCTCCGTGATCGTCGTCGGTCCCGAGCTGCGGATGCACGAGTGCGGGCTCCCGAAGGAGATGGCCGTCGAGCTGTTTAAGCCGTTCATCATCCGGAAGCTCATCGAGCGCGGGATCGTGAAGACGGTGAAGTCGGCCAAGAAGGTCGTCGACCGCCGCACGGCCGACGTGTTCGACATCCTGGAGAAGGTGATCGAGGGGCACCCGGTGATGCTCAACCGCGCGCCGACGCTCCACCGCCTCGGCATCCAGGCGTTCCAGCCCGTGCTCATCGAGGGCAAGGCGATCCGCCTGCACCCGCTCGTCACGACGGCGTTCAACGCCGACTTCGACGGCGACCAGATGGCCGTCCACCTCCCGCTGAGCCAGGACGCGATCCTGGAGGCGCAGCTGCTGATGCTGTCGTCCCACAACATCATGAGCCCGGCGCACGGCGGCCCCATCGCCGTCCCGTCGCAGGACATGGTGCTCGGGATGTACTACCTCACGAAGTCCCACGCCGGCGAGAAGGGCGAGGGGATGCGCTTCGGCACGCTCACCGAGGTCCGCCAGGCCTTCGACCAGGGCCGGATCGCGCTGCACGCGCGGATCCAGGTCCGCGACCCCGACGGCTCGGGCGAGATGATCGAGACGACGACCGGGAAGGCGATCTTCAACTCGCTCATCCCCGAGGGCGTCGGCTACATCAACGAGGTGCTGACGAAGAAGAACCTCCGCGGCATCATCGCCCGCGTGTTCAAGGCGGCCGGCTTCGCCAAGACCGCCGCGTTCCTCGACGAGGTCAAGGACCTCGGGTTCATGCAGGCCATGCTCGGCGGGCTGTCGTTCTCGCTCGCCGACATCGTCATCCCCGACGCCAAGCGCGAGCTGATCGAGAAGGCGGAGGGGGAGGTGGCGAACGTCCGGAGCCAGTACGAGATGGGCTTCATCACGGACAACGAGCGCTACAACCAGGTGATCGACGTGTGGACGCGGACGAACAACCGCGTCTCCGACGTGCTCTTCAACACGCTGAAGGAGGACAAAGAGGGCTTCAACGCCATCTACATGATGGCCGACAGTGGGGCTCGTGGCTCCAAAGAGCAGATCCGCCAGCTCGGCGGGATGCGTGGGCTCATGGCCAAGCCGCAGAAGTCGCTGAGCGGCTCCGCGGGCGAGATCATCGAGAACCCGATCCTCTCCAACTTTAAGGAAGGCCTGAGCGTCCTCGAATACTTCATCTCGACGCACGGCGCGCGTAAGGGCCTCGCCGACACGGCGCTCAAGACGGCCGACGCCGGCTACCTCACGCGCCGCCTCGTCGACGTGTCGCAGGACATGACCGTCACCGAGCACGACTGCGGCACGATCCGCGGCATCAAGATCGCCGCGCTGAAGGACAACGAGGACGTCGTCGAGCCGCTCGCCGACCGCATCCTCGGCCGCGTCGCGATCGCCGATGTCCACGACCCGCTCACGGGCGACCTCATCGTCGAAGCGAACGACATGATCACCGAGGGCGTCGCCGAGGCGATTGCCCAGACCTCGATCGAAAGCGTCGAGATCCGCTCGGTGCTGACGTGCGAAGCCACACGCGGCGTGTGCGCCCTCTGCTACGGGCGCAACCTCGCGAACGGCCGCATGGTCGAGCCCGGCGAGGCGATCGGCGTCATCGCGGCGCAGTCCATCGGCGAGCCCGGCACGCAGCTCACGCTCCGGACGTTCCACATCGGCGGTACGGCCAGCCGCATCTCGGCCGAGAGCACCGTGCAGTCGAAGTTCGCCGGGAAGGTCACGTTCGAGAACCTCCGCACCGTCTCGTTCGACGACGACGAGGGGCCGCGGGAGATCGTGCTCTCGCGCCAGGGCGAGATCCGCATCCTCGACCCGGACGACGACAACCGCCAGCTCATCTCGTACCCGATCCCGTACGGCGCCGAAGTGCTCGTCGCCGACGGCGACGTCGTAGAGAAGGGCTCGGTGATGGCGTCGTGGGACCCGTACAACTCCGTCATCCTCTCCGAAGTCAACGGCACGATCGTGTTCCAGGACGTGATCGAGGGCACGACGTACCGCGAGGAATCGGACGAGCAGACGGGGTACAAGGAGAAGGTGATCACCGAGACGCGCGAGCGGAATCTCACCCCCGCCGTGATCGTCAAGGGGGCCGGCAAGGACAGCAAGAAGGAGTACACGATGCCGGTTCGCGCTCGCCTCCAGATCGACCAGGGCGACGAGGTGCAGGCCGGGCAGGTGATCGCGAAGATCCCGCGCCAAAGCGCCAAGACGCGCGACATCACCGGCGGTCTCCCGCGCGTGATCGAGCTCTTCGAAGCGCGCCAGCCCACGGACCCGGCGGTCGTCTCCGAGATCGACGGCGTGGTGAGCTTCGGCGGGCGTAAGCGCGGCTCGCAGGAGGTCATCGTCACCTCCCGCGACGGCGCCACCGAGAAGACGTACCTCGTCTCGCTCTCGAAGCACATGCTCGTCCACGAGAACGACTTCGTCCGCGCGGGCGAGCCGCTCTCCGACGGGCAGATCTCGCCGCAGGACATCCTCGCGATTCAGGGCCCGACGGCCGTGCAGGAGTACCTCACGAACGAGGTGCAGGAGGTCTACCGCCTCCAGGGCGTGACGATCAACGACAAGCACATCGAGGCGATCGTGCGGCAGATGATGCAGAAGGTCCGCATCACCGACCCGGGCGACACCACGTTCCTCGAAGGCAACCTCGTGGACCGCTTCCAGCTCGAACGCGCCAACGACGAGCTCTACGACCAGTTCGTCGTGACGCTCCCGGGCGACAGCGATCTCGAGATCGGGGCCGTCATCACGCGTCGCCAGCTTCGGGAGACCAACTCCGAGATGAAGCGGCAGGACCGGGCGACCGTCGAGGTCCGCCCGACCGAGCCCGCCGTGGCCGAGAGCGTGCTGCTCGGGATCACCCAGGCCGCGCTCGCGACGGAGTCGTTCATCTCCGCCGCCTCGTTCCAGGAGACGACGAAGGTGCTCACGAACGCCGCCATCGGCGCGAAGACGGACCCGCTCTACGGGCTGAAGGAGAACGTGATCGTCGGGCAGCTCGTCCCGGCCGGCACCGGGCTGCGGCGCTACCGCGACATCGTGGTGGGCTCGAAGCGGGAGCTCGAAGCGCTGCAGGCCGCCGTCAGCGGCACGGCGAGCGCTTCGCGGAAGGCCGCCGGCGACGGCAGCACCGTCGAGGCCGAGGTCTAGCCCCCGAGACCGACGCATAAGAGAACCCCGGCCGTTTTCAGCGACGGCCGGGGTTCTCTACGTGACGCTCGTCTGAGGAACGGCGTGAGAAGAGTGCAGGGAGCCGGACCCACCACAGTCCGGCTCCCTGCGTGCGCGCCGGAGAAATAGGTCCGACGCGCAGGGGAGGGCCGGGAACCCGATATCGGACTGGCCCGGTGAGGACGAACGCCCGGGTAGCACCGGGCAGCATGAGGCTACGCAGCACGCCAGAGGCGTGCGCGGAAGGTACTCCGTATACCCGCGCCAAATGGGAGGTAAACAAGTCGGAAAGCGAAGGGGTCGTAAAGTCGGCTCACTTTCAACGGGACGCAAACCCCGCGGATCCATCGGCGTTAGAGTGCCGACCCCTCAACCCACTTCTCTCCTTCCGCTGTGGCCGATTCCACTCCAACTTCCTCCAAGCTGCTGCTCATCATGATCGGCGGTACCGCCGTGCTGTTCATCGTTCTGGCGCTCTTCCTCGCCACCGGACGTCCCGACGGGGACACCGGCGCCGGCGCCGTGCAGTCGGCCCCCGAGCAGCAGGTCGATTCCGAGGACACGGGCATGCCCGTCACGCCGCACCGGCCGGATTCCCTCCTGGCCGATCCGCCCGTGAACCAGGACGCAGCGGTGGACGAGGAGCCGCTCTACGAAGACTGAAGCGCCGCGAGCGTAGCGCCTACCGGCCCTCTTCGCGTAGCTCTTGCAGCTCCTGCTGGAACTCGGCGTCCTGCCGCCCCGACTGAATCAGAACGGTCGCGAGGACGGAGAGGGCGATGATGAGGAGGACGAACGCGACGACGAACAGGCGCGACCGTTTCTGGCGGGCTTCTACGGAGTCCATGACGGGGTGCTGTGGTTGGGTGCGGAGATGCGTCAGGCGGTGCCGCCGTGCGCTCCCCAATGGCGAACGAGGGCTTTGACGAAGTCGAGCGAGGTCTGGAGGTTCTGCACGGTGTTCCACTCGAACCGGCTGTGGAAGTCGTGGCCGCCGGTGAACAGGTTCGGTGTAGGGATGCCCGCTTCGGAGAGCCGGGCGCCGTCGGTGCCGCCGCGCACGAGCCGGCGCTCCGGCTCGACGCCCACGGCGCGGGCGGCCTCCTCGGCGAAGGCGACGGTGCGCGGGTCGGCCGCTTCGATGTAGCGGAGCATGTTGCGGTACGAGTCGGTGATCTCGACGTGGGTGCGGGCGCCGTAGCGCTCACCGGCTTCGTCGGCGAGGCGGCGGACGAGCGCTTTCCGCCGCGCCATCCCGTCGTCCTCAAAGTCGCGCAGGAGGATTTTGACGGCGGCGCGGCCGGTCTCGCCGTGGGTGACGGTGTGCGGATAGAAGTAGCCCTGCCGGCCCTCGGTCGTGGCCGGGGCTTCGTCCGCCGGGAGCGCGGCGATGATCTCGGCGAGCACGCGCACGGCGTTCACCATCACCCCCTTGGCGTAGCCCGGATGCACGGTCACGCCTTCGACCGTGACGACGGCCTCGGCGGCGTTGAACGTCTCCGCGTAGATGCCGCCTACGCCGCCGCCGTCGACGGTGTACGCCACGTCCGCGCCGAAGCGCTCGTAGTCGAGCTGGTCCACGCCGCGCCCGATCTCCTCGTCCACCGTGAAGAGCAGCCGGATCTCGGCGCGCGGCGCGTCGTCGGTGAGCAGGTCCTCGGCGAGCTGCATCAGCACCGCGACGCCCGCCTTGTCGTCGGAGCCGAGGAGGGTGGTGCCGTCGCTCGTGATGAGGTCGTGCCCGACGTGGTCCCGGAGCGCGGGCTGTCGCGCGGGGTCGAGCGTGACGGAGGGGTCGCCGGGGAGCGCGATGACGTCGCTCTGATAATCGGTGTGGAGGTACGGCTCCACTGGCCCGCCCGGCTCGTCCGGCGACGTATCGACGTGCGCCACGAGGCCGACGACCGGGACGTCGGCGTCTGGGCCGAGCGTCGATGGGAGCGTCGCGTAGACGTAGCCGTGCTCGTCGAGGGTGGGGTCGAGGCCGAGGGAGCGGAGCTGGTCCGCGAGCAGGCGGGAGAGGTCGAGTTGCCGCTGGGTCGAGGGCGTCGTCTCGGCGTCGGGGTCGGACTGCGTGTCGATCTGCACGTACTGCACGAAACGTCGGACGACGGGGGGGAGGTTGGGGATCGTAGCGGCGCGGACGGACGGCATGGCGGGTACGGACGGGGGCGGGGGCGGTGGATCTACGGCACGGACCCTCCTACGGGCGAGGGCGCCGATCCGACGACGCGTCACGGGATCTTGACAAAGCGGTAGCGATTGGAGTACCTAACAGTGTTAACGCTCTCGCCTATGCCCGACGCCCGCTCCAACGGTTCCGACCTCCGCCGGACGATCCTCGACCGGACCCGCCACCTCCTCGTCGAGGAGGGGTACAATAACCTCTCGATGCGAAAAATCGCGCGCGCCGTAGGCTGCAGCGCAACGAGCATCTATCTTCACTTCGAGAACAAAGATGCCCTCTTTCACGCCCTCATCGACGAGGGTTTCGCGCGGCTCAACGACGCCGTACAAGCCACCGCCGCCGCGCACACCGACCCGCGGGAACGACTCGAAGCACTCGGTCGTCGCTACGTAGACTTCGGCCTCGACAACCCGGAGTACTATGAGGTGATGTTCATGCTGCACCCGGAGCGGATGGCGCGCTACCCGGCGGCGAAGTACCGCCGCGCGCGCCGCAACCTCGAGCTCTTCGCCGAGGCGCTCGCCGCCGGGGCCGAGTCCGGCCAGTTCGACGTGGACGACCCCGCCGTGGCCGCGAGCGTGCTGTGGGCGTCGCTCCACGGCGCGACGTCGCTCCTGCTCGCGCGGCGGATGGACGTCAAAATCCCGCGCGACGCCTTCGTCGATGCCGTCGTCCGGCACGCGATCGCCGGCTTTTGTTTTCCCGTCGACGTGCTGCCGCCGACCGACGCCTGACCCGCCGTTCATTGAAGGACGGATTACGTCGTATCTTTTTCGCAAGCGCTTCCGGTTCACTAAACCCCTGCCTCCCATGCCGCTCCAGATCCATACGGCCGCTCCAAACTCCGGAGAGGTCATCCTCGGTAAGACTCTCCCTGATCTGCTCGACGAAGCGTTCGAGCGCTACCCGAATCCGAAGGGGTTCAACAACCCGCTGCCGTCGGGGGGCTGGAAGACCATGTCGAACGGCGAGTTCCAGGCCGCCGCGAATGAGTTCGCCCTCGGCCTGCTCGACGTGGGGATGGAGCGGGGCGACCGCGCCGCGTTCTTCATGGAGAGCGACATGTACTTCTCGCTCGCCGACTTCGGCTGCCTCGTCGCGGGCATCGTGAACGTCCCGCTCTACACGACGTACGCGGAGGAGAACCTCACCTACGTCGTCGAGCACGCCGAGGCGAAAGCGCTCGTGGTCTCGAACCCGGAGATGCTGGCGCAGGCGGCGAAGTGGCTGGGGCGGGTGCCCGACGTGCAGACCGTCGTGCTCGCCGAAGGGGAGCGGGGCGACGTGGCGCTGCCGGACGGGGTGCGCTTCTTCACCCTCGACGAGGTCCGCGCGCTCGGCCGCGACCAGATGGCCGACGACGCCGAGGCGCCCCAGCGGCTCCGCGAGCAGATCGACGCGCACGACCTCGCGACGCTGATCTACACCTCCGGCACGACGGGCAAGCCGAAGGGCGTGATGCTCACGCACGAGAACATCTCGTCGAACGTGTACGCGGCGTTCACCGGCATCGGGATCCTGAACCACCAGGAGGAGCAGGTCATCACGTTCCTCCCGCTGACCCACATCTTCGCGCGGATGCTCCAGTTCGCGAGCGTGGCGTGGGGGCAGAGCATCTACTTCTCCAACCCCGACCAGGTCGTCGCCCACCTCGCCGAGATCAAGCCGACCGTGTTCGCGAGCGTCCCGCGCGTGCTCGAGAAGGTCTACGACAAGGTGCTCCTCGGCGTCCGCGACAGCGAGGGGCTCAAGAAGAAGATCGGCACGTGGGCGCTCGACCTCGCCGGGCAGTACGACCTCAGCAAGGAGAAGGGCGGGCTCAGCCCGATCAAGTACGCCCTCGCCGACAAGCTCGTCTACTCCAAGCTCCGCGAGCGGCTCGGGCTCACGCGCGTCAAGGCGTGCGCCGTCGGCGGCGCCGCGCTCCGCCCCGACCTCGCCAACTCGTTCAGCGCGTTCAACATCCCCGTGTTCCAGGGCTACGGGCTCACCGAGACGAGCCCGGTGATCACGGTGAACCTCCCCGGCAAGAACCGCGCGGGCTCCGTCGGCCCGCCGATCGCCGGGGTCGAAGTCGCCATCGCCGAGGACGGCGAGATCCTCACGCGGGGGCCCCACGTCATGACGGGGTACTACAAAGCGCCCGATAAGACTGCCGAGGTGATGGACGACGAGGGCTGGTTCCACACCGGCGACATCGGCGAGTTTACCCCCGAGGGCTACCTCCGCATCACCGACCGCAAGAAGGCCCTCTTCAAGCTCTCGACGGGCAAGTACGTCATCCCGTCGCCGCTCGAGAACAAGCTGATGCAGGACCCGCTCGTCGAGCAGGCCGTGGTCGTCGGCAACTCGCAGAAGTACTGCACGGCGCTGCTCTTCCCGAGCATGGAGGTCCTCCGCGGCTGGGCCAAGGACAAAGAGCTCGACGCGTCGATGACCGACGAGGCGCTGCTCCAGCATCCCACCGTGCTCGCGAAGTACGAGGAGCTCGTCAACGAGGCGAACGAGGGCGAGGACCACTGGAACCAGGTCAAGCGGTTCCGGCTGATCCCCGACCTGATGACCGTCGAGAACGAGCTGCTCACCCCGACGATGAAGGTCAAGCGCTCGGCGGTCAGCAAGGCTTACCGCGACGAGATCGAGAAGATGTACCAGGCGGAAATGGCAGGGCGGCCCGAGAGCGCTGCCGTCGTCTGACCCACCGAGCGGCGGGGGAGGCGCCCGGGCTCGTCCGGCGTGCCTCCCCCGCTTTTTTCGCGCGCGGCACTTAACAGCGTTAAGCGCGTTAACAAACGCGACCGGTCGGACCCGCCTCGCCCTTCCGGGATATAAACCGAGCGCACCTCTCTTCTACATCCGCCCCCTCTCTCATGGCTACCGATTCCCCTCAGATGGACTCCCCTCAAATGGACTTCGCTCAGATGGGCGAACTGATGAAGCTCGTCCAGAACGTCGATATGAACCAGGTGGCGAAGCTGGCCGAGAAGGTGGACCTCGGCGAGCTCATCGGTATGGTTTCGCAGATGGACGAGGCGATGCTCGCCCAGATGCAGAAGATGATGGGCGCGCGGAAGGGCGGTTCGGAAAAAGCGCTTCCGCCCATCAACGGCGACTTCTACGACATCGAGGGCCTGCTCGAACCCGACGAGTGCAGCGTGATGAAGGCCGTCCGGCACTTCATGGAGAACGAGGTCGAGCCCGTCATCAACGAGTACTGGATGCGGGACGAGACGCCCATCGACCTCCTCCGCGACGGGCTCCGCGAGATCGACCTGCCGACGCTGATCTACGGCGAGGATCTGAGCACGCGTGAGCCCAACGGCTCTATGCTCGAAGGCATCGCGACGATGGAGATGGCCCGCGTGGACGTCTCGACGGCGACGTTCTTCGGCGTGCACGCCGGCCTCGCGATGCAGAGCCTGCTCGTGTGCGGTGGCGACGAGCAGAAGGCCGAGTGGCTCCCGAAGATGCGCACGATGGACGTGATCGGCGCCTTCGGGCTGACCGAGCCGCACGTCGGCTCCGCCGTCGCCGGCGGGCTCACGACGACGTGCCGCCGCGAGGGCGACGAGTGGGTCTTGAACGGCCAGAAGAAGTGGATCGGGAATGCCACCTTCGCCGACCTCGTGATCATCTGGGCGCGCGACGAGGACTCCGGCGACGTGAAGGGCTTCATCGTCCGCGCGAAAGAGAACCCCGGCTACGCGGTCGAGAAGATCATGGGCAAGATCGCGCTTCGCGCCGTCGAGAACGGGCTCATCACCCTCACCGACTGCCGGGTGCCCGAGAGCGACCGGCTGCAGAAGTGCGACTCGTTCCGCGACGTGGCCGAGGTGCTGCGGGTGACGCGTGCGGGCGTGGCGTGGCAGGCCGTCGGCTGCGCGATGGGGGCCTACGAGCGCTCCGTCAAGTACGCCCGCGAGCGACGGCAATTCGGCCGCTCCATCGACCACTTCCAACTGATCCAGGACAAGCTCGTCGACATGCTCGGGAACGTCACGGCGATGCAGACGATGTGCCTCCGCCTGTCGCGCCTGCAGGATCAGAGGCAGATGACCGACGCGCAGGCGTCGCTCGCGAAGGTGTACACGGCCGCGCGGTGCCGCGAGACCGTCGCCCTCGCGCGCGACCTCCACGGCGGCAACGGCATCCTGCTCGAATACCACGTCGCCCGCTACTTCTCCGACACCGAAGCCATCTACTCCTACGAGGGCACGAACGAGATCAACTCGCTCATCGTCGGCCGCGCCGTGACCGGCGTCGGCGCCTTCGTGTGATTCCGGCATTGGGCGCTAGCCCTCGCTGTACGGGCACGATGCATCGTGCCCCTGCCTCTGCTTCTACACAACCGTAACCAGACACGCCTTATGGAAACCCTGACCCAATCCCGCCCTCGCGGCCAGCACGCGGGCACCGCCGCGCCACGCCCGTTCCGCACCGCCGCCGTGCTCGGCGCCGGCGTGATGGGCTCGCAGATCGCCGCCCACCTCGC
>CAYTJT010000099.1:0-10593 GCA_964438105.1 uncultured Rhodothermales bacterium
ACGACCATCGAGGCCGGGCGGGTGTGGATGCCCGCTTTGTTGCGGACGGTGACGTCACGTTCGATCATGGGGGCGCGAGGATCGGCGGAGAGAGCTGCGGAGCGGCGGAGAGGGCTAGCGTACACGTTGGGCCATGCGGCCGGCGATCCAGAGCAGGCCGTCGCGCCCCCGCCCCTCGGGGAGGGCCCGGAGCGCGCGCTCGCCGATGTCGTAGTGGCGGAGCACCTCGTCGCGGGCCTCGCCGAGCACGCCGAGGGCGTCCATCCGGCGGCGCGCCTCCCCGATCTCTCGCTCGTCGAGCCCGCCGTCGGTGACGATGCGGCGGAACCACGCGTGGTCCCCGCTCCCGCCGGCATCGCTCGCCGTGCGTTCGAGCGCGCGGAGGAGGAGGAAGGTCTTCTTGCCTTCCACCAGGTCGCCGCCGATCGTCTTCCCCCACCCGTCGTCGTCGGCCGTGAGGTCGAGGAGGTCGTCCTGGATCTGGAAGGCTCGGCCGAGAGCGCAGCCCGCCTCGGCGAGGCACGCCCGCTCGTCGTCGTCGGCCCCCCCGGCGAGCCCGCCGAGCACGAGCACGGCTTCGAGGAGCGCCCCCGTCTTGCGGTCGATCATGTCGAGGTAGCGCTCGACGGTCACGCGGTCCTCGGCCCCGAACCGCTCGTCGAGGGCCTGCCCCTCGCACAGCCGCGTCACCATCCGCCCGAAGACCCGCATCATGTCGGCGAGGCGGTCCGTCGGCGTCTGGGCGAGGAGGTCGTAGGCCATCCCCATCATGAGGTCGCCGACGAGGATGGCCGTGCTCTCGTCCCAGACGAGGTGGACGGTCGGCCGGCCGCGCCGCTCGGCCGCGTGGTCCATGATGTCGTCGTGCACGAGCGTGAAGTTGTGGAACACCTCGACGGCGAGCGCCGCGGGCAGGGCGCGCTCGGCGGGCACGTCGAACACCTCGGCCGCGAGCAGCAGTAGGGCGGGCCGCAGCCGCTTGCCGTTGCCGTCGAGCACGTAGCGGACGGGCTCGTAGAGCGACGCGGGCTCCTCGGGAAGCGGGAGGGCGGCGAGGGCGCGGTCCACCCGGTCGGTGAGGCGGCCGACGTGCGCGGCGGCGGCCGCGGAGGGATCGGTAGCGACGGGGGGCGAAGGCACGGAGGAGGGCGAGCGAGAGGGTGAACGGGGAGGCGAACGGGGAGGCGAACGGGCCGTGATAGCGGGGGGCCGGCTTACACGCTGCGCACCTTGGATTCGCCGATGGCTTCGAGGATGCGGTGGTGCACGTCGTCGATCTCCCCCACCCCGTCGATCTCGTGGTAGGGGGACTCCTCGCGGAGGATCGCTTCGAGCGGGCGCGTCTCGTCCTCGTACACCCCGAGCCGCGTGCGGATCGCGTCGGGCTGGTCGTCCGAGCGGTGGAGGAGCCGCTCCGGGGGCACGTCGGCGGGCGGCGGGTTGAAGTCGAGGTGGTAGATCTCGCCGGTCTCTTTGTCGGTGCGGCGGCGCGAGAGGCGCCGCACGATCCGCTCCGGCTCCACCTTCAGGCTGACGACGGCGTCGAGCGGCGCGCCGGCCTCGTCGAGGTGGCGGAGCAGCCAGCGGGCCTGCTCCACGGTCCGGGGGAAGCCGTCGAGGATGAACCCGTCGTGCCCCAGCGCGTCGAGCGCGCCTTCCACCATCTTGTTGACGACGGCGTCGGGGACGAGCCGGCCCGCGTCGAGGTAGCGCTTCGCTTCGAGCCCGACGGGGGTCTCGTCGCGCAGGGCCGCGCGGAAGAGGTCGCCGGTGGAGACTTGCTGGAGGGAGAGCCGCTCGGAGAGCCGTCGGGCTTGGGTGCCCTTACCGGCTCCAGGCGGCCCGAAGAGCACGAGACGCATGGGATTGGTCGTAGAATCGGAGAGACGCCGGGCCGGGCCGGCATGGGGCAGGAAGATACCGCCCCCTCCCCTTCCCCTCAACCGTATCCGGCGGGCCGGGCTCAACCGTGTCCGGCGGGCCGGGCGCGCTACATCCGGATCGTCCGCCGCGCGTCGGGGTCGATGCTCTCCGGCGTGCTCTCGCCGCCGAGATGGAAGATGTGCTCGACGAAGAAGCCCTGGTCGATGGGCTCGGGCAGGGCGTGGAGGCTGAGCTGCAACCCGACGAAGAGGGCCACGGCCATCGTCACGAACGACGCGACGCCGACCCACCGCTGCCGCGTCAGCGCGACGAAGCGCATCAGGCTCAGCGTCGTCACCGGGATGAAGGCGAGCGCCAGCAGCACCGTCCCGACCATCGACCGGACCAGGAGTGCGCCGCCGACGACGGTGGCGAGGAAGAACAGCGCCCCGCGCCCCGCGTCCCACGACGGCGTCTCCGCCGTGAAGCGCCCCGTCCGCGCCTCCCACATCAACACGACGCCGGCGAGCAGCAGGACCACGAGGAAGGCGACGACGGTGACGGGCATCGGAACGGCGGTTTACTGGGCGGTCTACTGGTACGTGGGCTCGATCGGGGTGACGGCCGGCGGGGGCGGCGCAGCCGACGCCTCGTGGGCGGACTCGTCCATCGCTTCGAAGAACTCGTCCTCGTCCGTCAGCTGCTGGGACACCTGGTCGAGGGCGAACTTGATCCCGAAGCCCAGCGCCGTCTTGAACAGGATGCTCGCGGCCGAGCTGCTCCGCGCCCTGACGGGCTCCTCCTCACGCTCCAGCACGATCACGGGCGCGCGGCGCCGCATCGCGCTGCGGAGCGCCGAATCGGAGTCCTCGCCGCGTTGCACGCGGTACGCGCTCTCGTCGACGAGGTCGCTGAGGTAGGCGCGCATCCAGAGGTCGTACTCGCTGGGTTCTTCGGGGGCCTCGCGCCCCATCAGCCCCGTCACGAGGCCGGCGAGGACGCCCACGCCCGCCGCTACGCCGGCGGCCACGAGCGGCTTCTCCCGCACGTAGTCCAGCACCGGGCGCCCGCCCACGTTGACGTCGGCCACCGTCATCTCGCTCTGGAGGCCCGAGAGGTGGTAATCGAGGAGGTGCTTGCGCGTCTCCAACTCCGCGCGGAGCTCGTGCTGCGTGAGGGTTTCCTTTTTTGCCTTATCCATGGATGGAGGGATGGGGAATCAGTCGTTCGGGGTGTCGGTCGCGCGGGCGTCGTCGGCGTCGGCCGCCGCGAGGCGCTTGGCCTTCTTGTCGGCGCGCTTGTAGGCGATGAGGGTGGCGATCGCGAAGACGATGGTGTAGAGCAGCCAGCCGAGGAAGAGGGCGAGGCTCAGCGAGAGCCAGATCGACAAGAGGGCCACGAACGCGAAGCCGCCCGTGAAGAACGCCGCGAGGAGCGCCACGATGCCCAGCACGGCGGTGATCCCGTAGGCCTTCCCGAGCTCCTCCGCCTTCACCTTCATCGCCGCGATCTCGTCCTGCACCTCGCGCTTGAGTAGGGCGATCCGGAGCTCGAACCAGTCGGTGACGCTGTTGGCCGCGCCCTTTACGTGGTCGGTGACGCGCCCCACTTTCCCTTTGTGGACGGGGAGTTGGTGCGCTTCGTCGAGGATGGGCGCGACGCTTCGCGCCGGGACGGTAGGCTGAACGGGAGGCGGGTGGTCGGGGAGGTCGGGAGCGGGCGGGGCCGTGACCGGGCGGGGGTCGCGTGTAGCCATGAACGGGAGTGCGGAGAAGTGAGGCCGAGCAGAGGATTTCCGGACGGCGCGGGGGACAACGCCGGGGTAAGGTACTCGCGAACGGGAAGATATGTTTTCCCCCGCTCCGAGCGCCCGTAGCTTTCCCCCTCACCCACCACCAGCGCGATGCCCGCCTTCACCGTCCAGCCCACCCCGAACCCGAACAGCCTGAAGTTCACCGCGACCGGACCGCCCTTCGTCGAGTCTGGGATGGGGGCGTTCTCCAGCGCGGCCGAGGCCGAAGGCGACCCGCTCGGCGAGCCGATCTTCGCCCTCCCCGGCGTGCTCAACGTGCTCGTGCTGCCCGCCTTCGTCACGGTCACGAAACGGCCGGACGCCGACTGGAACGCCCTCCTGCCCCACGTCGAGCGGATCCTCTCTGCCCACCTCGGCGGATGATGAGCCCCTAGCTCGTCAATACCGCCACGAGCCCCGGGACCTCGTCGCCGAGCGAGGGCCGGTGCGCGTCCCCCGGCTCGACGAAGCGCACCGACGCTTCGATCTGCTCCGCGGGGTGCGGACGGGCCACGACGAAGGCGACATCGCGGGCGTGCTCGCGCAGCCAGCCCGCGACCTCGGCGACGTCGGCGTACTCCACCCACCGAATGTGCCCGGGGGCCTGCGGCTCCGGCGCTCCCTTGCTGACGAGGAAGCCCGGCCCGGTGGCGTGCGCCTGCTTCGCGGACGACAGAAACGCGGTCGGCATCGCGAGCGTGCCGTCGGTGTCGGGGTGCGGCGGGTAGAGCTCGCGGAAGCCCGCGAGCGTGTCGAGGAGGGCGTCGGGAGCGAGCCCGGCGGGCGCCCACAGCAGCGACGGCGCGCGCGGCCCGACGCCCTCGTGTAACAGCAGGTCTTCGGCCAGCCCGCTCCGCGCCTCCGCCTCCTCCCGCCCGTCGATCACGGCGACGGCCATCCCCGGTCGGTGCAACCAGCGCCGGTCGGCCGGGATGCCTGCCGCGTCGGCCGCCTCGGCGAGGGCGTCGAGCCGTTCCGCATCGCCCGAGGCCACGAGCACGTCGGCCCGCTCGAACACCGAGGGGCGCGGGACGAACCGCGCGGGCGCATCGTCCACCCCGCCGAGCACGTCGGCGAAAAAGGCCTGTACCAGCGACGGCGACGCCTCCGACGGGGCGACCCACACGCGATGCCCGAGCACGAGCGCCGCGACGGTCGCCACGAGCCCGTCGAGCGGCGGAGCCTCGGCGCACACGACCCCGACATCCTTCGCCTGCGGTGCCTCTCGCCCGTCGATCCACGTCCGCAGCGCCTCGGGCTTAAACTGCTGCATTCGGTGATTCAGCGCGAACGCCAGCCCCTCTTGGGTGGTGCGGTTCGACGCTTCGAGTGTTACTTCAACGGCGGTCGCGCGCGGTTCGTAGTCCGGGTTCTGCCAGTCGCGCGCCGTATCGGCGATTGCCGCGATCCAATCGTCCTGCGTCATGCGCCCGCTCCGTCGGCCGCGCCGTTGCTGGGTGCGAGCCTCGGCAGGTCGGAGGCGGCGTCGACCGCGACCGCGCTCTGGCCCCGCAGCAGGTCGAGCAGGGCGTCGCCGATGAACGCGCCGCGCCAGCCCCGCAGCATCGCGTGGTCGGCCGCGTCGGCGTCGGGACCGTCGGCGACGAGCCGCTCGACGTCCTTCCGGTTGCCGATGAGCCCGGGGTCGATGGAATGGCTGAGGCTGCGCCCTTTGATGAGGGCCTGCGCGAGGTCGAGCCGGGCCTGTTCGGCGTCGTCGAGCCGGCGGCGGTGCACGCGCTTCGGCCGCTCGGATTTCGGCACGTCGAGGCCGCGCTGCACGGCGTCGACGATGTCCTCGCCGTAGCTGCGGCGGGCGTTGTCGCTGAGCCCGCGGATGCTCCCGAGGTCGCCGATGTCCGCGGGCTTCCGCTGCGCGAGGGCGACGAGCACGTCGTCTTTCACGATGTGGCCGCGCGGGCGGTCCCGGCGCCGGGCCGTCTCCTCGCGCCACGCCGTCACCTCGCGGAGCACCGCGTAGTCGCGTCCCGAGAATCCGCGCTTCCCGCGCCCTTTGACCTTGTGGAAGCGCTCGCGCGCGTCGTCGTCGGTGTAGAGGCTGAGGTCGTCGTACTGCGCCATCTCCTCGCGCACCCACGCCGCGCGGTCGAGCGCGTCGATCCGCTCCCGCAGTACGTCGTAGGCGTCGGGGAGGTAGCGGACGTCGTCGCGGGCGTAGTCGAGCTGCTTGTCGCGGAGCGGCCGGCGGAGCCAGTCCGAGCGGGACTCCCCCTTCGGCAGGTGCACCCCGACCGTCTCCTCTACGAGCGCCTGCAGCGAGTTCGTCGCCCCGAGCCCGACGAAGCCTGCGGCGAGGCGGGAGTCGAAAACGTTCTTCGGCGCCCCCCCCGTCGCGCGGTGCAGAATCATCAGGTCCTGCTGCGCGTCGTGCAGGATCTTGACCACGTCGGCGTCTTCGAGCAGGGCCGCCAGCGGGCTGAGGTCGTCGAGCGCCACGGTGTCGATGAGGAACACCTCGTCCCGGCTGAGCCCGAGCTGGACGAGCCCGAGGCGGGCGTAGTACGTCCGTTCCCACACGAACTCGGTGTCGAGCGCGACGCGGCGGGCGTCGCGGGCGCGGGCGATGAGGGCGCGGAGCTGGTCGGGGGTATCGATCACAGAGAGTAGGGGTTTGCAATAACGGACCCGGCAGCGCCGGAGAAGGCGCTGCCGGTGAGCAGAGCGCGGCGGCGGCCGTCATCGACTGCCCGGCCCGCTAGTAAAACTTGATCGTGCAGCCGAACGCCTTCGTCTTCTGCACGGAGATCGCCGTCCCGGCGATGAGCTGGTTCATCGCGTCGCGGAAGTACTCCTCCGTCACTTGAGACGCGTCGGACGGGCTGTCGTCGACCGTGCCCTCGTAGACGAGCGTGTTGCCGGCGTCGAAGAGGAAGACCTGCGGGGTCCGCGAGGCGCCGAACGCGAGCGCCGCGCGCGAGCCCTCGTCGACGAGGTACGGGAACGGGTAGTTCGACGCGGTGGCGTGCGCGCGGATCGCCTCCGTCCCCTCCTCTGGATACTCGCCGGGGTCGTTGGCGTTGACGATCACGAAGCCGATCCCGGCCTGCTCGTACTCCTCGGCGAGCGCGAGCACGCGGTCCTCGTACTTCGCGACCCAGGGGCACGTGTTGCTCCAGAAGATCACGGCGAGCCCTTGGTCCCCCATCTGCTCGGCGAACGAGGTCGCCGCCCCCGTCACGTTCGGCATCGTGGCGTCGGCGAGCGGGAGCGTGGCTCCGATGTCGAGCGGCTGGCCGTCCTGCGCGGCGGCAGGCTGCGCGAGGGCGAAGGCCAGCAGGAGCGTCGCGAGGCGGCACAGAGTCGGGGAAGCAGTCATCGCAGTGTGGGTTGGTGGAAGCACAGAGGCTAGCTGGAGGCGCGGGCCGCGTCGATGCGGCGGGCGAGTTGGTCGTAGGTCACCATCCCTTCCCAGAACGCCAGCCGGTTGCCGTCGCGGTCGTAGACGGCGGTGGCGGGGATCGCGCCGGACCAGCTCGGGTTGATCTCGTTGATGAACGGCCCTTCTCTGCCGTTCTTGACAAAGGTCGTGCCGCCGACGCCGTGCTCTTTCAGAAACTGGGCGGCGTGCGGGAGGTCCTCCTCGAAATCGATCGTCACGAACTTGACCTGCACGTCGTCGGGGTCCGCCTCCCGGCTGTAGCGGATGAACTCGGGGAACTCCTCGCGGCACGGCAGGCACCACGACGCCCAGAAATTGACGACGACGAGGTCGGAATCGACGGCTCGCACCTCGTCGATCAGCTCGGCGGCCGACACCGGCTTGATCACGAGCTCGCCGGACGAGGCGCTGGGCCGCTCGCACGCGGCGAGCGCGAGCAGCGCGGCGAGCAGAACGAGGGGAGCGGTCGGGGGCTTGAGCATCATCGTCGGGTCATACGTTCGGCGCGGAGCCGGGTTCATTGCGTGGGGGACGCGGCCTCGTCGGCGTCGACAATGCGGCGGATGGGGTACGTTTCGCCCGCTTGCGCCCCGATAAAGCCCCAGTTCGCGAATCCGCTGTCGGACCGGGGTTCGAGGAGGCTGAACGCGAGCCGCCCGAGCGGCTGGTCCACCGGCACGACGAGCGCGTCGGCGTCGGGATCGAGCGTCTCGGAGCGGTAACGACCGTACAGCTCGCGTTCGTATCGCCGCTGAAACGGCCGGGTAGCCGTGCGCACGCTGTCGATCCGAAACGCCTCGACCGACACGGGCCCCGAAGCCACGAGCGGAACCATGCGAACGCCGTGCGCCGCCAGCCGCTCGATCACCGTCGTGAGGGTGTCGGGGACGAGGTAGGCCGCCGGGGCCGTCTCCCGCTCGCGCCCGCTGAACCGGCCGTAGACGGTCATCTCCGTCGGCGTCTGCTCGTCGGTGCGGCGCCACATCGGCTCGCCGGTGTGCGGGTTCGCCTCCTCCACGACGCCGCCGAGCAAGATGGACTCGGGCTCGTCCGACGCCTCCCACGTCCGCGCCGACCGCAGCCACAGCTCGTCGCCGACGACGGACCGTTCGGCCTCGGCGACGGCGCGGCGGATCGACACCGCGTTGGCCGCCGCCCAGTCGAGCGTCTCCGTCACGAAGCGCAGCGTGGCGAGCACGCGGTCGCGGAAGGTGGCGTAGCTGTACGCCTCGCTCAGAATCCCGACGCGGCCCCGGAGTCCGGCGTAGTTGGTGCCGAAGCGCGGGCGCGGGTCGAACGTGGCCCAGCCGCGGGGCTGCCCCCATTCGGGCTTGTCGTTGCCGTAGAACGTGATGTCCCAGCCGTAGCGGTCGCCGTACGCCTCCGTCACGTCCGGCAGCCACGCCTCGCGCAGGAGGGAGTCTATCGCAGCCGGCGTGTTCGGATGGAGCGGCGGCGCATACGTGAGGTGGTACCCGTGGACGGTCCCGTTCGTCGTGTGGAGGTCGATCACGACATGCGGGTCGTACCGGTTCATCACGCCGACGAGCGCGCGCGACTCCGGCGCGTCGAGCTTGACGAAGTCGCGGTTGAGGTCGAGCCCCTGCGCGTTCGCCCGCTGCCCCATGCCGTCGACCGGGCCGTGCTGGAAAGGGCGGTTGCCGGAGTCGATGCGCTCGTTGCCGTCGGCGTTGTAGATCGGCACGACGAGGAGGGTGAGGGATTCGCTCCACGCTGGATGTTCTCCGGCGGCGAGGTCGCGGAGCAGCATGAGCGCCGCCTCCTTCCCCGCGACCTCGCCCGCGTGGATGTTGGCGAAGACGAGCACGCGGAGCTTGCCCGCCGCGCGCACGGCCTCGGGCGTCGCCGCGTCCGCGCCCCACACCACGAGCGGGAGCGCCCGCCCCTCCACCGTCCTCCCGAACGAGGTGGCGTGGACCCCCGGCTCGGCATCGACGGCGTCGACGAACGCCACGACGTCCGCGTAGCGCGAGGTGGCCCGGTACTCGGTGCGCTCGGCTCGGGTGCGGAGGGTGTCGGTGGGCGTCGCGGAGGCCGGCACGCCGAGCGCGAGGCACGTGACGAAGAGGCACGCGACGATGAGGAGCCGAAGCATAGATCGATTGAGGGGTAGAGACAGCCACAAGCTAAGGCGTCGCCGCCGACCCCGTCCACGGCAGCGACCCCGACCTCGACCCCGCTTTCCAGAACCCACCCCCGACCCCGCCGTACCACCCTCCCGTTTTCGACCTCTCCCCCCTCGCCCATGCCCTACATCGCCGCCACGGCAACCGGCTTCCCGGACCATTTCTACAGCCAGAAAACCATCAGCGACGACCTGCAGATGCTCTGGAGCGAGTACGGCGTCAACCTCCGCCGCGTCGCGACGATCCACGAGAACACGACCGTCGAGGGCCGCTACATCGCCGTCCCGAAGGAGGAGTACTACGAGCTGCGCGGGTGGGAGAAGCCGAACGAGATCTACGCCCGCGTCGCCGTCGAGCTCGGGCAGGCGACGCTGGAACAGGCCTTCGCCGACGCCGGGCTCGACGCGGCCGACGCCAGCCTCTTCGCTTACGCCTCCACGACCGGGCTCGCGATCCCGACGATCGACGCGCGGCTGATGAACCGGCTGCCCTTCCGCCCCTCGACGAAGCGGATGCCCATGTTCGGGCTCGGCTGCGTGGCCGGAGCGATCGGCACGTCGCGGATCGCGGACTACCTCGCGGGCCACCCCACCGAGGCGGCCGTGTTTCTGGCCGAGGAGTTCTGCTCGCTGACGATCCAGAAGCACGACATCTCGATCGCGAACCTGATCGCGTGCGGGCTCTTCGGCGACGGGGCCGGGGCCGTGGTGATGGTCGGCGACGAGCACCCGCTCGCCCGGCAGAACGGCCGCCCGATGCCCCGCGTCGTCGGGACGCGCTCCGTGTTTTTCCCCGAGACCGAGCACTTCATGGGGTGGGAGATCAAAGAGACGGGGATGCAGATCGTGCTCTCCGCCGACGTGCCCGAGGCGTCGCGCACGCTCCTCGCCGGCCACGTCGCGTCGTTCCTCGGCGAGCACGACCTCGGCGTCGGCGACGTGGGGCGGTGGGTCTGCCACCCCGGCGGGCCCAAAGTGATCGAGGCGATCGAAGACGGGCTCGGGCTCAACGGCACGTCGCTCCAGCGCAGCCGCGACGTGCTCCGCGAGGTCGGGAACGTGTCGTCGGTGTCGGTCCTGCTCATCCTCGACGAGGTGATGCGCGAGCCGCCGCCGCCGGGGACGTGGGGGCTGATGATGGCGATGGGCCCCGCCTTCTGCGCCGAGCTCGTCCTCCTCCGGTGGTGAGGTCGCCGTTCGTCCCCGGCGCGCTCGCAATGACAAGCCCGGGTATTGCAAGCCCAGGTATTGTTTAGATTCGATGCTTTGCTCTATTCGGCCTCGTGGCGACCGACGCCGCGAGGCTTTTCGTGTTTGGCGTCTTCAACCCGCCCCAGGGTTTCGTTCAGCCACTCGTTGATGACCGGCACGCGCGCCTCCGGGGCCGGCAGG
>CAYTJT010000100.1:0-10573 GCA_964438105.1 uncultured Rhodothermales bacterium
TGAGGCGCCGATGAGGCGCCGATGAGGCGCCGATGAGGCGCCGATGAGGCGTTGCCACCCTCTCCACCACGAGCCCCGCGATGAACGACTTCTCCCGAACGGAAGCCCCCGACCCCGGACCGGACCCGCCGAGGGCGGGCTGCGGGCCTGAGGAGGCCCCCGCTCCGATCCCGTTCTCCGTGCTGGGCAAGCTGGACAGCCTGCTCGCCGCCGCGTCGGAGCCGCGCGAGCACGTCGAGCAAGCGCTCACGCTCGTAGAGGAGGGCATCCGCACCTACCTCGACGCCGTCGGCGTGCTCGTCGTCGCGCTCGACACGGAGGGCCGCGTGCTCTTCGTCAACCAGCGCGGGTGCGACCTCCTCGGGTGCACCGGGGACCGGGAGATCCTCGGGACCGACTGGATCGAGACGTTCGTGCCCGAGCGCCTCCGCTCCGACACGCGGGGCGTGCTGGAGAAGCTGTGGTCGGGCGAGCTCGAGCACACGGCGACGAACGAGAACGAGGTGGTGACGCGCTCGGGCGAGGAGCGGACGGTGGCGTGGACGAACGAGGTGCTCCACGACGAGAGCGGGGCGGTCTGGGCCGTGGTCGGGTCGGGGGTCGACGTGACCGAGCAGCGGCGCTCCGAGCGCCAGCTCGCACGCATCGCGCAGGCCGTCGAGGCCGCGCACGACGGCATCGGCATCATAGAGCCGGACGGCGGCATCGTCTACATGAACCCGGCGCTCTGCACGCTCACGGGCTACACGCCCGCCTCGCTCGAAGCGGCGGGCGGTCCGCGCGCCCTCTTCCCCGACCCCGGCACGGCGCGGGCCGCGTTCCTGTGGACGATGCAGCGGGGGAAGTGGAGGGGCGAGGTCGTGATGCGCAGCAGCGCGGGCCAGGCGCTGACCGTGCGGCTGCGGACGAGTCTGATCCGGGACGAGCGCGGCCGCACGCTCGGGCTCGTCGGCGTGCACACCGACGTCACGGAGCAGCGGCGGGTCGCGGGGGCGCTGCAGCAGAGCGAGGCCCGCCACCGCGCGCTCGTCGAGGCGCTGCCGGACTTCGTCGTGCTGTTCTCGCGCGGCGGCGTCATCCGCGACGTGGCGGCGCCGGGAGCCAGCACGTTCCCCCTCCCCGATCTCGCCGTGGGGACCCCCGTCCGGCGGGCCTTCCCGCCGCTCCTCGCAGCTCAGATCGAAGAGGGGATCGCCGCAGCGGCCGGCACCTCGGAGGCCCACACGTTCTTCTTCAGGAGCGAAAGGGAGGGCTACGTCCTGGAGGTCCGCCTCGTGCACATCGAGGACGACGGGGTCCTCGGCATCCTGCGCGACGTGACCGAGCGGCACCGGCTCGAAGCCGAGGTGCTGCGCGCCACCGACGAGGAGCGGCAGCGCCTCGGGCGCGAGCTGCACGACGGCCTCGGCAGCCACCTCGTCGGGCTCGGGATGCTCGTGCGGAGCCTCGCGCGGCGCGCCCGCGACGCGGCCCCCGACCTCGCCGCCGAGCTCCACGACGTGGCCCAGCTGGTCAGCGAGGGCGCCGACCAGGCGCGGGCGCTCGCGCACGGGCTCAACCCCGTCGGCATCGATCGGCAGGGCCTCCCCGTCGCGCTCGACCGCCTCGCCGAATCGACCAACCTCCACGGCGACCTCTGCTGCACGTGCGACGTCGCGCCGGACGTGCCCACGCTGCCGCCCGAGGTCGCGACGCAGCTCTACCGCATCGCGCAGGAGGCCGTCACGAACGCCCTCCGCCACGCCGACGCCACGCGCATCCGGGTCCGGCTCCGGATGAACGCCGGCACGCCCGTGCTCACCGTGGACGACGACGGGCGCGGGTTCGCCGGGGCGCAACGGCCCCACGAGCTCGGCCTCGGCCTCCACACGATGGCGTACCGGGCGCGCACGATCGGCGCCGCCCTCGACCTCCGCGAGAAGCCGGACGGGGGCGTCGTGGTCTCGTGCCGACTCTGAACCCCCCGACCCGTGCTCGCCGCCCCCTCCGTCCCCGCCGAGGAACCGCGCCGCGCCGCGTTGCCTGACGCGGTGTGGGCGGCGCCGGCCGCCGACGTCGCGTCCGGTTTGGAGGCGGACCTGGAGCGCGGGCTGACCGGGGACGCGGTGGCGCGGCGGCTCGAACGATTCGGCCCCAACCAACTGCGCGCGCACCGGCGCCGGAGTGTGGCGGCGATCCTCGTCGATCAGTTCAAGAGCCTGATCATCGCGCTCCTCGGCGCCGCGACCGCCGTGGCGTTCGCGTTCGGCGAGACGCTGGAGGCCGTCGCCATCCTCGTCGTCATCGCGCTCAGCGTGGGGATCGGGTTCGTGACGGAGCTCCGCGCGATCCGCTCGATGGAAGCCCTGTTCGCGCTCGGCAGCGTGCTGACGCGGGTGCGCCGCGACGGGCGCGTCGTGGAGGTGCCGGCGGAGGGGCTCGTGCCCGGCGACCTCGTCGTGATCGAGGCGGGCGACGTGATCACGGCGGACCTCCGCATCGCCGAGGCGTCGAAGCTGCAGGCCGACGAGTCGGCGCTGACGGGGGAGAGCGTGCCCGTGGGCAAAGGCGTCGAGCCGGTGCCGGCGGAGGCCCCCCTCGCCGAGCGCGCGTCGATGCTCTACAAAGGCACCGCCGTCACGCGGGGCGCGGGGCTCGGCGTCGTCGCCGCGACGGGCATGGCGACGGAGCTCGGCGCGATCTCAGCACTCGTGGCGTCGGCCGAGGACGAGGCGACGCCGCTCGAAGAACGCCTCGACCGGCTCGGGCGGCGGCTGATCGGCGTCACGCTCGCCGTGGCGGCGTTCGTCGCCGTCAGCGGGGCGCTCGCGGGCAAAGACCTCTTCCTGATGATCGAAACGGGCATCGCGCTCGCCGTGGCGGCCGTGCCCGAGGGGCTGCCCGTCGTGGCGACGATCGCGCTCGCGCGCGGCGTCCGGCGGATGGCGCAGCGCAACGCCCTGCTCAACCGGCTCGCGGCCGTCGAGACGCTGGGCTCCACCGCGGTCATCCTCACCGACAAGACGGGCACGCTGACGGAGAACCGGATGACGGTGACGCGCCTCGTCGCGGACGGGGGGACCGTGGAGGTCGGGGGCGAAGGGCTGGAGGTGGAGGGCGACTTCGCGCGTGACGGGCGGGCCGTCGATCCGACGGGCGATCCCGTGCTCCGGACGCTGCTCGAAGCCGGCGTGCTCTGCAACGACGCCGACCTCGTGCCCGGCGCTGCGCCCACGGCGACGGGCGATCCGATGGAGGTGGCGCTCCTCGTCCTCGGCGCCAAAGCCGGGCTCGACCGCGCGGCGCTGCTGGCCGAACGCCCCGAGGTTCGCGAGGAAGCCTTCGACCCCGACGTGAAGATGATGGCGACCGTCCACGCCGACGGGGCGGAGCACTTCCGCGTCGCGGTGAAGGGCGGACCGGGGGCCGTGCTCCGCGCGTGCTCCCACGAGGTCCGCGTCGACGGGTCGGCCGCCCCGCTGACGGATGAGTCGCGGGAGGCGTGGCTGGAGCGGAACCGCGCGCTCGCGCGCTCCGGGATGCGCGTGCTGGCCCTCGCGACGAAGCGGGTCGCCTCGTCCGAGGCGGAGCCGTACGGCGACTTGCAGCTCCTCGGGCTCGTCGGGTTGGAAGACCCGCCGCGCGACGGCGTCCGCGAGGCGATCGCCGCCTGCCACACGGCCGGGATCGACGTGGTGATGGTGACGGGCGACCAGCCGGCGACGGCGCTCAGCATCGCGCAGGCCGTCGGGCTCGCAGGCGAGGGCGCGTCGGCCGTCCACGGTGCCGACTTGGCCGACGTCGAGACGGCGTCCGAGGCGGAGCGGGCGCGGCTGCTCACGGTGCCCGTGTTCGCCCGCGTCACCCCGAAGCAGAAGCTCGACCTCATCGCGCTGCACCAGTCCGCCGGGCACGTCGTCGCGATGACGGGCGACGGCGTGAACGACGCGCCCGCGCTCAAGAAGGCCGACATCGGCGTGGCGATGGGGCAGCGCGGCACCCAGGTCGCCCGCGAGGCCGCCGACATGGTGCTCCGCGACGACGCCTTTGCGACGATCGTCGCGGCGGTGCGGCAGGGGCGCGTGATCTTCGGCAACATCCGCCGCTTCGTGTTCTACCTCCTCTCGTGCAACGTGAGCGAGGTGATGGTGGTGGGGATGGCGACGCTGCTGGGGATGATGCTCCCACTGCTCCCTCTGCAGATCCTCTTCCTCAACCTCGTCACCGACGTGTTCCCCGCGCTCGCCCTCGGCATGGGCGAGGGCGACGACGACGTGATGCGGCAGTCGCCGCGTGACGCGGCTGAGCCGATCCTGACCCGTCGCCACTGGCTCGGGATCGCCGGGTACGGCGGGCTCATCACGGCGTCCGTGCTCGGCGCGCTGTGGACGGCGCAGGCCGTGTTGGGGTTGGACGCGGGCGGGGCGGTTACCGTCTCGTTCCTGACGCTCGCCTTCGCCCAGCTCTGGCACGTCTTCAACATGCCGGCGGCGGGCTCGGGGCTCGTCGTCAACGAGGTCACGCGGAACCCCTACGTCTGGGGCGCCCTCGCGCTCTGCGTGCTCATCCTCATCGGGGCCGCGTACGTGCCGGGGCTCGCGCTCGTGCTCAGCGTCGAGCCGCCGAGCGCCGCGGCGTGGGGGCTGATCCTCGGCGCCAGCCTCGTCCCGCTCGTCGGCGGGGGGCTCTACCGGCTGGGCGCCCGCGTCGGAGCATAGGGAACGCCCCGACACGAGTTCCGGGCCCCGGCCCGCCACGGCTCAAGGCGAGGGCGCACACGGCGCTCAGCGGGCGCGGTGTAATAGTAGTAGAGCCTCAACTCCCGCAGAGATGTTAGCCCTGACCCGCATCCTCGTCGCCACCGACTTCTCGCCCGCCTCCGAGGCGGCGCTCAGCCGCGCCCTCGATCTCGCTCGGCGGACGAAGGCCGAGCTCCGCGTGCTCCACGTCGTGCCGGGGCCGCACTCTCCGCAGGACGTGGTCTTCCACGACGTGCCGGGCGACGACCGGACGTTCTACCGACGGCTCTGGCGCGAGGCCGATGCGCAGCTGGCGTCCGTCCTCGACGGGACGAAGCCGAACGGCGTGCAGATTCGGCGCAAGCTCGCGGGCGGCCTCCCGTCGCGGGTGACCCTCGCCTACGCCCGGCGCGAGGAGGTGGACCTCATCGTGATGGGGTCGCACGGGCGGCGCGGGCTCAGCCGCTTCTTCCTCGGGTCGGTGGCGGGCGAGGTGCTGCGCCAGACCGAGATCCCCGTGCTCATCGTGCCGGTGGGGGTGCCGGGGCGGCGCCCGCTGCGCCGCGTCGTCGCGCCGACGGACTTCTCCGACGCGTCGCGCCTGGCGCTGCCCCTCGCCGCCGAACTGGCCGGGCTCTACGGGGCCGACCTCGACATCCTGCACGCGTTCGAGCCGCCCCGCTATCTCGAAGCGCTCACCGGCACCCAGCTCGCCTCCGACCTCGTGCCGGACCTCCGGGCCGAGATCGCGCAGCGCCTCGACGAAGCCGTCGGCACGCCCGGCCTCGCCGAAGCCCTCGCGAACGGCAACGTCGACGATGCGCCGGTCGAGGGCGGCGGCGGCGTGCTCGCGCGCGTCTCGCCCCACCTCGTCGAAGGGCGCGCGGCCGAGGCCATCGTCTCGGCCACGCGTCAGAGCAGAGGCGACGTCATCGTGATGGCGAAGCGCGGGCTCCACGGGGTCGAGCGCTTCCTCGTCGGGAGCGTCACCGAACGCGTCTGCCGCACCGCGCCGTGCGCCGTGCTCGTCGTGCCCATCGGGGAGGACGACCAACCGCCGGGCGGCGCGCCGGATGGCGCCCCTACACGATACCCCCCCACACGATAACCAGAGCGCCCACACGGTAACCAGAGGACGTATGGAACACCCCGACGCCGGTCTCGTCACGCTCGCGCCCGACCGCTCGCTCTGGGAGCGCGTGTTCGTCGTGGCGCCCCTCGTCGTCATCGGCACGGCCGAGGCCGGGGGCGGCTTCGACCTCGCGCCCAAGCACATGGCGATGCCGATGGGGTGGGGCCCCTACTTCGGGTTCGTCTGCACGCCGCGCCACGCGACGTACCACAACGCGAAGCGCGAGGGCGCCTTCACCGTCACGTTCGTCCGGCCCTCCCAGGTCGTCCTCGCCTCGCTCGCCGCCGCGCCGCGCCGCGCCGACGCCGACGGCCCCGCCGCCAAGCCCGCGCTGCAACACCTGGAGACGACGCCGGCGTCGGTCGTCCACGGCGAGTTCCTCGCCGACGGGTACCTCTTCCTCGAGTGCGAGCTGGAGCGGGTCGTGGACGGGTTCGGGGTGAACAGCCTGGTTGCGGGCCGCATCGTGGCGGCGCAGGCGCGCCCCGACGCCCTCCGCCTCTCCGACTCGGACGAGGCCGCGCGGCTGGCCGAGGCCCCGCTCCTCGCCTACCTCCACCCCGGCCGCTACGCCGAGATCGACGAGACCCGCGCCTTCCCGTTCCCCGCCGGCTTTTCGCGCTGACGCCATGCCTGAGCCTGCCCCCCTCGACCTTCCCACGACGCCGGTCACGCCGGACGTCGCGCAGGACGTGCGGGACTACCTCCGCGACCGGCGGCCCGCCTGCCTCGACCTCCTCCGCGCGCTCGTCGAGACGGAGACGCCGTCGACGGAGCCCGCCACGCAGCGCGCCGCGCTCGACCTCCTCGTGGAGCGGCTGCACGCGCTCGGCTTCGAGACCTTCCACGTGCCCGGGCAGGCGTCGGGCGGCCACCTCTACGCTCGGCCCGCCGCGCGGGAGCGGGGTGCGCCCGTCCAACTGCTCCTCGGGCACGTCGACACGGTGTGGCCCGTCGGCACGCTGCCGCGGATGCCGTTCGGCGTGCGCGACGGGCAGGTGCGCGGCCCCGGCGTCTACGACATGAAGTCCGGCCTCGTGCAGATCGTCGCCGCGCTCGACGCCCTCGCCGCGCTCGGGCTCGACCCGCCGGCCACGCCCGTCGTCTTCGTCAACTCCGACGAGGAGATCGGGAGCGCGGAGTCCGAGCGCTGGATCGTGCGGCTCGCGCGGGCGGCCGACCGCGCGTTCGTGCTGGAGCCGTCGCTCGGGCCGGAGGGGCGGCTGAAGACGGCGCGGAAGGGCGTCGGCAAGTTCCACGTCGTCGTGCGCGGGCGCGGCTCGCACGCCGGGCTCGCGCCCGAGCAGGGGGCGAGCGCGATCCTCGAGCTCAGCCACGTCGTCCAGTCGCTTCACCGCCTCAACGACCTCGACGCTGGCATCTCGGTGAACGTCGGGATGATCGAGGGCGGGCAGCGCGCGAACGTCGTCGCGCCCGAGGCGCGGGCCGTGGTCGACGTCCGCGTGCCGACGATCGCGGACGCCCGACGCATCGAGGCGGCCATCCTCGGCATCGAATCGGTGACGCCGGGCGCCGTCGTCGAGATCACGGGCAGCGTCGCCCGCCCGCCGCTCGAGCCGACGCCGCGCAACCGGCGGCTCTGGGAGCGCGCCGTCGAGGCCGGCCACCTCCTCGGGCTCGACCTCGTGGAGGGCACGGCCGGCGGCGGCTCCGACGGCAACACGACGAGCCTCTACACGGCCACGCTCGACGGGCTCGGCGCCGTCGGCGACGGCGCCCACGCCGACCACGAGCACATCGAGCTCGACGGGCTCGACGAGCGGGCGGCGCTCCTCGCGCTCCTCCTCCTCGCCCCCCTCGACGACGCGGGCCTCGACCTCCCGTGACCCCCGCCGGCCATGATCCCGTACCGGTTCCCGTCCCTCACCCGGATCGCGCCCCTCGCGCGCGCCGGCTTCGACGTCCGGCCCCTCGGCCGCGACGCGTGGGCGAGCGGGGACTACGTCGCGTGTGACGTGACGGGGCGGGGGCGCTACCGCTCGCTGGAGCTCCCCGACGGGCGGATGGCCGAGCTCGCCCCCGGCGACGTGCTCGTTGGTGCGCTCGGGCGGCGGCACGCCACGCTCGAAGCGACGGGGTCGTTCGAGGAGGCGGGGACGGACGGCGTACTGCACCTGCTCACGAGCGCCGGGCTCGTCGGCACCGAGACGTCGCGCGCGCCGAACATCCCCTCCCTCCTCGAGCTCCGCTACCGGGGGCACGTCCTCCACGACGGCGCGAAGGCGACGATGCGCCGCTACGTCGCGCCCGCCGAGCCCCGGCCGTTCGCCACGCCCACGGTCCTGCTCGTCGGCACGTCGATGTCGGCGGGGAAGACGACGGCGGGCAAGCTGGCCGTGCGCCAGCTCGTGCGGGCGGGGCGCCGCGTCGTCGGCGCGAAGCTGACCGGGGCGGGCCGCTACCGCGACGTGCTCGCCTTCGCCGACGCCGGCGCGGCGGCGATCTTCGACTTCGTGGACGTCGGTTTGCCCTCGACGGTCGTGCCGGAGGCGGAGTACGAAACGGCCCTCGCCGAACTCCTGCCCCGCCTCGCCGGCGCCGAGGCCGACGTGGCCGTCGTCGAGATCGGGGCGTCGCCGCTGGAGCCGTACAACGGGACCGCCGCGATCCGCGCCGTCGGCCCCCACGTCGTCGCCACGATCCTCGCGGCCAGCGACCCCTACGCGGTCGTCGGGGTGATGCGGGCGTTCGAGGTGCAGCCGAGCCTCGTCTGCGGGCGCGCGGCCAACACGCTCGCCGGGGTCGAACTCGTGCAGCGCCTCACGGGCGTCCCCGTGCTCAACCTCATGGACCCCTGCGCGCCGGCGGCCCTCTGCCGGCTGCTGCACACGTGGCTGGGGCCGCGGCCGGGGCCGCCCCCCGCCGGGCCGGACGCCTGAGGGCTGGGCGGGTGTAGGTGGGAGACCCGCACCCGGCTCCGCATCGCCCCGACACGCGGGGGCGAAAGCCCCCTGTCGACACGCGGCGCGCGGTGAGGCACTTTGCAGGTGTCTCCGCGTCGCACTCCCGATCACTCAGACCCCCACTGCCATGTCGATCCGCACGCTCCCCCGCGCCGAGTGGAACGCCTACTTCGACGCGTTCTCGCGCACGAAGAGCGACACCGGCCGCATCGATCACGCCGAGATCCGCATCCTCTCGCTCGAGGACGGGGTCCAGCCGCAGACGCACCGGGTCCCGCTCCAAGGGCTCACCTACGACCCGAAGGGCGACCTGCTCGAGGTCATCATGACCGGCCTCGACCACCTCGTCGGCCACCCGGAGACGATCTACGTCGACGAGGAAGCCGGCCGGCTCCGCAGGCTCGACGTCGTCCGCCGGGATGGGACGCAAGAGATCA
The DNA here is from genome assembly GCA_964438105.1 of uncultured Rhodothermales bacterium. Lineage (GTDB taxonomy): Bacteria > Bacteroidota > Rhodothermia > Rhodothermales > JANQRZ01 > JBBSMX01. The sequence continues at coordinate 9,212 of CAYTJT010000100.1, forward strand.
TCGAACTCCGCTGAGACGACGCGCGCCACGGCGCCCGCTCGAGTCCCTCCGACCCCGTTGCCCCTACTCCCATGTCCCTCTACCCCACGGTCCTCTACCCCACCGATCTCTCCGCCTGCGCCGAAGCGGCCCGCCCGCTCGCCTACGAGCTCGCGCGCCAGGGCGAGCGGCTCCACCTCCTCTACGTCGACCACCTCTTCGGCGGAGCCGAGCACGCCGTGAACGTGCGCCAGCGCCTCGCCAGGATGGGCGACGAAGCGCCGGTGCCCTTCGACGAAGCCATCGCGCGCGACATCGCGCCGGCCGCGGCGATCCTCCGCTACGCCGAGGACCACGGCGTGGACCTCATCGTGATGGGCACGCACGGGCGGCGGGGGCTGCCGCGCCTCCTCCTCGGCAGCACGGCCCGCGAGGTCGTCCAGCTCGCCCCGTGCCCCGTGCTCACCGCCCGCTCCGGCACGGAAGACGCGGCCACCGAGGGCCTCCGGGGCGGCGCGCTCCTCGTCGCCGTGGACTTCTCGCCGGCCTCGCGGGAGGCGCTCCTCCAGGCCGTCCGCCTCGCCGAAGCGTTCGACGCGCGCGTCGACGTCGTCCACGTGATGGACGAGCTGTTCATGCCCGTCGGCGGCTACACCCTCCGCGCGGTCGGCGACATCGACCCCGAGGTGATGGAGCAGCAGGCCGAGGCCCTGCGGGCGTTCCGCGACGAGGTCGTCGGCGAGGCAGGCGGCGACGCCGCGCGCTTCGGGTCGATGGAGGTCGTGCCGAAGCACGCGGCGGCCGACGCCATCACCGAGACGGCCGAGCGGCTCGGCAGCAACCTCGTCATCCTCGGGACGAAGGGGCTGCGCGGGCTCGAGAACCTCGTGATGGGGAGCGTGGCCGGGGCCGTCATGCGCAAAGCGCCGTGCCCGGTGCTCACCGTGAAGGCGCCCGAGGCGAGGGCGTCGGCGCGCGAAGCTATTCAGACGGCCCGAGAGGTCGCCGCGTCGGCGGAGGGCGACTCGCCGCTGAGCATCGATTCCTCCCTGGCGTTCTGAACTAGAGTGATGGTCAGTCGATCGTGAGCTCCCCCCGCTCCCGTCGCCATCGCTCGGCTTCGCCTCGGCTCAGGGCGACGGGAGCTGTTCCCCTCGACCGAGGGGGACAGCCCCGCGAAGCTGGGAGCGCGGCGGGCCGTTTATTTCGCGTCGGCGAGGACGCACGCGAAGACGAGCGGCGCGACGATCGTCGCGTCGCTCTCGACGACGAAGCTCGGCGTGTCGGGGCCGAGCTTGCCCCACGTGATCTTCTCGTTCGGGACGGCGCCGGAGTACGAGCCGTAGCTCGTCGTGGAGTCGGAGATCTGGCAGAAGTAGGCCC
>CAYTJT010000101.1:0-10572 GCA_964438105.1 uncultured Rhodothermales bacterium
TGAGAAGCGGGGGGAGCAGCGGGCCGGCACCGCCTCTCGGTTTAGCATGCGCTCGTCCTGTTGCGGCGGGCCGGTCGTAAGGTATAGCGCTTGCCGGGGAGTATCTTGCTCGCCCCCGTCGCCATCTCGTCGAGCTTCCGCATGGCCAGCTCCAACCTCATCGAACGCCTCCGCGATCAGCTCCCCGAGGGGCCGTGGAGCGAGAAGCAGCAGAACGAGGGGCGTCGGCGCGCCCTCGCCATCGTGATGTCGGTGGTGGTCGCCTTCGTGTTGTGGTTCACCTTCAGCATGCGGGAGTCGTACTCCGTGGTGATCGAGATGCCGCTGGAGGTCCGCAACCTGCCCGAGGGCCGCGCGCTGAGCCAGCGGCCCCCGCCGACCGCCCGCGTCACGGTGCAGGGGGACGGGTGGGAGCTCCTCAAGCTGAGCCGCGGCACGCCGGCGCTCGAGGTCGATGCGGAGGAGGAGAGCGTGGACATCTACCGCGCCGCCGCCGAGAGCAACCGCTTGCCGCCGGGCGTGGCGGTGCAGAGCGTCGTTCCGGCCTCGATCACCCTCGCCGTCGAGCCGCGCATCACGCGGACGCTCCCGGTCCGGCTTCGGTCGGACATCGAGGCCGCGTCGCTGTACGACATCCTCGCAGAGCCCTCCGTCGAGCCCGACACGGTGGTGGTCTCCGGCGCGCGGTCCATCGTCAACGGGTTGCAGTACTGGCCCACGGAGCGGATCGAGCGGGAGGACGTCAGCGAGACGGTCACGGAACGGATCCCGCTCTCCGACACCCTCGCCGGGCTCGTCGCGACGAACGTGAGCGCGGTGGAGCTGAGGGTGCCCGTGTCGTTCTTCACGGAGGCCACGCGCGAACTCGAGGTGCGCACCGAGGGCGCCCCGCCCGGAGCCGACCCCATCCGGTTCATCCCGTCGAGCGTCAACGCGACGTACCGCGTCCCGGTGGACCAGTACGAGGTCTCGAAAGAGGCCGACGACTTCTACGCCTTCGTGCCCTACTCGGCGGCGATCAACGACACGACGGGCACGGTCCAGCCCATCCTCCACCTGCCCGAGGCGCTCGCCGTCCGCGACGTGCGCTTCGGGCCGCGGCGGCTCCAGTACCGCATCCGGGTGGAGTAGGGGCGGAAAAGGAAGAGCGAGAGAAAGCCGAGCGGGGGGGGCTCCGAGGTCGAGCGCTGCGGTATCCTGTGCGGCTCGTCACGCCCCAACCGCTCTCCCGCCTCATGCTCTACCTCGCCCTCGCGGTCACGTGCAGCCTCGCGATCGCCGTCATCTTCAAGATCAGCGAGCACCGGGGGCTGGACCGCGTCGCGCTGCTGACGGTGAACTACGCCGTCGCGTTCGCCGTGGCGGGGGGGCTGCTGGCGGGCGGCTACGGCGCCGTCGGCGAGGGGCTCGCGCTCAGCCCCCGCCTGCTGGCGCTCGGCGTGCTGACGGGCGCCCTCTTCATCGGGGGGTTCGTGCTGTTCGCGTATGCGATCCGCGTGGCGGGCATCTCGCTCGCGACGGGGGTGATGCGGCTGTCGGTGGCGCTGCCGTTCCTCGCGTCGTGGTTCGTCTGGGGCGAGGTCCCGAGCGCGGCGCAGATCGTCGGGCTCGCGGTGGCGGGCATGGCGTTCTTCCTGATCGCCCGGCGGGGGGCGCCCGCCTCGGCGGCGCACGTCGTGGGCGCGGCCACGCCTTCGGGCGGGGACGAGGACCGGCTACGGGTCGCGGGCGTGCTCGCCCTCCTGTTCCTCGCCGGCGGCACCGTGGACGTGGCGATGAAGACGTTCGACGAAACCTTCGCTGCGACGAACAGCCGCGCGCTGTTCCTCCTCATGGTGTTCGGGGTCGCCTTCGCGATCGGGCTCGTGCTCGTCGTGGCGCGGGGGCTGCGGTCGGGGGCGTGGCCGCGCGGGGCGACGGTCGCGTGGGGCGTCGGGCTCGGGGTCGTGAACTACGGCTCGGCCGAGTTCATCCTCCAAGCGATCGCGCGGCTGTCGGGGCCGTTCGTCTTCCCCGTCAACAACATCGCGCTCGTGATCGGGGCGGCGCTCGTCGGCGTGTTCGTGTGGGGCGAGCGGCTCTCGACGGCGAACAAGCTCGGGCTCGGGCTGGCGGCGCTCGCGCTCGTCCTCCTCGGGATGGGGCGGACGTAGCTCGGTAAACTCCGGGCCGCGCCACGCGTATAGCCGGGCATGACGAACCTCCGCCGCCGGGTCCTCTTTTTCGTCGCCGCGCTCGTCGTGCTCGCCGCCGTCGCCGTGGTGTTGTGGCTGGCGCGCCCGCGCTGGAGCGTCGAGCGCGTCCGCGACACCGTCGTCGCGACGATCCAGTCCGAGGCGCCGGCGTCGGACCTCGTCACGGGGCGCGTCGGGATCTCGGCGCGGCGCGAGATCCGCGACCTCGGCCGCTTCTCGTGGCTCCCCGCCTGGCTCGACCTGCCGGGCGTGAACTTCCTCGACGCCGAGGCGCGCGTCGAAGCGGCCGGCGACGCGCTCTACGGCTTCGACGTGCGCGCGCTGCGGCCGGAGATGATCGACGTGCAGCCGGACGGGCTCGTGGAGGTGACGCTGCCGCCGCTGCGCGTGATCGCCGTCGAGGCCGACCTGACGCGGCTCCGCGTGCGGAGCGAAGAGGGGGCGCTGCGCGGCGGCGCGGGCCGGCGGCTCGAAGGCGAAGCCCTGCGCGACGTGCAGGCGCTGCTCCGCGCCCAAGCCGAGCGCCACCTCGAAACGTCGGTTCAGCCCGCCGTGAACACGGCCGAGGCGCTGCAAGCCCTCCTGACCCCGCCGCTGCAGGCGGCCGGGCTGGAGGCGCCGCGCTTCCGCTTCCGCGTCGGGCCGGACCTCACGCTGGAGCCCCCCGTCGAGTAGCCGTCCCCGCCTTTCCCGCACGCCTCTCATGCGATCGACAGACGATCACCCCGCGTTTCTCGACACCCCCGGCGGAATTATCACGGCGTCGGGGGTGCACTTCCACACGACGCGCGCCCTGCTGGAGCAGTACGCCGGGCGGGTGCTGGAGGTCGTCGGGCTCGACGTGCTCGTGGAGCGGGCGGAGGTGTGGCTGCGGTCGGGGCAGACGGTCGCGCTGTGGGGCCTCGCGTTCCTGCTGTTCGTGCTGCCGCCCGTCGGCGCGGCGCTCGCGGCGTTGACGGTCTATCTGGGGTGGGAGACGCTGGGGCCGTCGTTCGTGAGCCGCCGCCTCGTCGCGGTGTTCCGGGTGCTGGAGAAGCCGATCGTGCAGGCCGCGCTCTACGTGGCGGTGCTGAGCTCTCTCGGCGCGCAGGGCAACGTCGGCGCCGTGGGGGTGGGGCTGGCCGGGTTCGTGCTGATGCGCTGGCGGCTCATCCCGCTCGCGCTCCGGCCCGTGCTGCGCCTGCTCCGCCGCCCGCTCTACACGCTTCCGCCGCCGGACCAGGTGCTGCGCGCGTTCGTCCTCCGCGCCGCCCTCCGGCACGACGTCGACCTCCCCCAGCTCGAGCGGCTCAAGCGCGACCTGCGCCGCTGAGCGGCTTCGACCATATCGCGTCGATCTCGTAGCTTGAAGCTCGCCGGAGGCACGCGGCGTAACCCCGCCCGGCGGCCGTCGTAGCGCGGAGTCGTGCATCGCCAACCAACCAGAGACCACTATGGGTACGCTCATCCTGCTCGGTGTCCTCGCTCTCGTCGCCGTGTTCGCGGTCGGGGTCTACAACAAGCTGGTCGCGCAGCGCAACCGCTACCAGAACGCGTTCGCGCAGATCGACGTGCAGCTCAAGCGGCGCTACGACCTGATCCCGAACCTCGTGGAGACGGCGAAGGGCTACCTCAAGCACGAACGGGAGACGCTGGAGGCGGTGATCCGCGCGCGCAACGCCGCCGCCGACGCCGAGCGCAAGGCCTCGGCCGAGCCCGGCAGCCCGGAAGCGATGCGCGCGCTCGCCGGCGCCGAGACCGCGCTCAGCGGGGCGCTCGGCCGCTTCTTCGCGCTCTCCGAGGCGTACCCCGATCTCAAGGGCGACAAGAATATGGCCCGGCTGATGGAGGAGCTGACCTCGACGGAGAACCGGATTGCCTTCGCCCGGCAGGCCTACAACGACGCCGTGATGGCCTACAACACCTCGCGCGAGTCCTTCCCGGCCGTGCTCGTCGCCGGCCCCCTCGGCTTCCAGCGCGCCGAGCCGTTCGAGGTCGAGTCGTACGAAGAGCGCGAAGCGCCGCGCGTGGAGTTCTAGAGCGCCTCGCCTTCGACCTTCAGAAAGGGTGGGGCGCGTGGTCCCACCCGCTGACCCTCGACCATCCGTATGGACTTTTTCGAGCAGCAAGAGCGGGCGAAGCGGCGGACGGGGTGGCTCGTCGCGCTCTTCGCCGTCGCCGTGGTGCTGATCGTGGGGACGGTGTACCTCGCGGCGGCGCTCGCGCTGCGCGGGCCCGAGGTCGCGTCGGCGGGCGCGCCGTTTCAGTGGTGGGACCCGGGGCTCTTCGCCTTCGTCGCGGTCGGGGTGGGAGCCGTCGTGGGCGTCGCCAGCGGCGTCCGCGTGCTGTCGCTGCGGAGCGGCGGCCCGGCCGTGGCGGAGATGATGGGCGGCCGCGTCGTCTCGCCCGACACGAGCGACCCGGACGAGCGGCGGCTGTTCAACGTTGTAGAGGAGATGGCCCTCGCCTCGGGCGTGCCGGTGCCGGTCGTCTACGTGCTCCCCGACGAGCCCGCCATCAACGCGTTCGCGGCGGGGTACGCGCTCGAAGACGCCGTCGTGGCCGTGACGGCGGGCGCGCTCCACGACCTCACGCGGGACGAGCTGCAGGGCGTCGTCGCGCACGAGTTCAGCCACCTGCTCAACCGCGACAGCCGGCTCAACCTCCGGCTGACGGGGCTCGTCTTCGGCATCCTCGCGCTCGGCCTCGCCGGGCGGCTGCTGCTGCACGGGAGCTGGCACGTCGGCGGGGGGAAGCGGAACCAGGGCGCGCTCGTCGTGCTCGCCGTCGGGCTCGCGCTGTTCCTGACGGGCTACCTCGGGGTGCTGTTCGGGCGGATCATCCGCGCCGCCGTCTCGCGCCAGCGCGAGGTCCTCGCCGACGCCGCCGCCGTGCAGTTCACCCGGAACCCGCGCGGGCTCGCCGGGGCGCTCAAAAAGATTGGCCTCGCCGGCTCGACGATTCAGAACGCCTCGGGCGAAGAGATCAGCCACTTCTTCTTCGCGAACGGGATGAAGCCCAGCCTCGTCAGCCGGCTCTGGTCGACGCACCCGCCCCTCGCCGAGCGCATCCGCCGGCTCGACCCGGCGTTCGACGGGGACTTCGCCGGGGACGACGCGCGCCCGGCCGACGCCGAGGCAGGGTCCTCCGCGCTCGCCCCCTCGTCGGCCGCCCCATCCGGTGGAGTCGAACACGATGTGGGCGAGGTGGGTGCGCCGCTCGGAGCGGGGTCGCCGGCCGTGGGCATAGCCTTGCGCGACGAGATCCCCGACGCGCTGCACGAGGCGGTCGGGACGCCGTTCGGCGCGGTGGCCGTCGTGTACGCGCTGATGCTGGACGAGCAGGCAGCCATTCGCGACCGGCAAGAGGAGATGCTCCGGGAAGCGCTCCAGCCCGCGCTCGTGGGGGAGGTCGTGCGCCTCCGCCCGGCCCTCGACGGGGTGCCGCCCGCCGCGCGGCTCCTGCTCGTCGACGTGGCCTCGCCCGCCCTCCGGCAGATGTCGCCGCCGCAGGCCGCCGTGTTCTCCCGCGTGCTCGCCGCGCTCGCCCGCGCCGACGGCCGGGTGTCGGTGTTCGAGTTCGCGCTCGAGAAGATCGTCCAGCACCGGCTCGGCTCGCTCCTCGGCACGAACCGCGGGCGCACGACGGCGAAGCTCGACGCCGTGCTGACCGACGCCGTCGTGCTGCTCTCCGCCCTCGCGCACGTCGGCACGCCGACGACGGCCGAGATGCAGGCCGCGTTCCGCGCGGGCCTCCGCGCGCTCACCCACCACGACTACCGCCCCGCGCCCTGCACCACCGCCGACCTCGACGGCGTGCTGGACCGGATCGGCACGGCGCGCCCCGACGTCCGCGCTCGCATCGTCGAGGCCTGCGCTATGACCGTACGGCACGACCGGACGGTCACTTCGGCCGAGGCGGAGTTGCTCCGGGCCGTCGCGATCGCTCTCGACGCGCCGCTGCCTGCGTTCCTGCCGAAGCTCGACGCGCGCTCCCTCGCGCACCGGAGCGCGTAATAAAAAGGCGGGGCGACCGCTTGGCCGCCCCGCCGGGTCTGTCGGGCTGAGGAGGTCAGGCGGCCGAAAACGGCGCCTTCGAGTTTCGGGCGACGCCGTTGGTCTCTTCGATGGCTTGCCGCTCGAGCCAGAACACGAGCACGTCGTCGTTGAAGCGGGGCTCCATGCTCCGCCGCAGCAGGCCCTTGAGGAGGGCGTGGACCGGCTTCGACGTGCCGAGCGCGGCCATCGCAGCGGCGGCCACGCCGATCTCGCCGAACTGCTCGCCGGTCTGCGAGACCTGCTCCATCAGGCCGTCGGTGTAGGCGACGAGCGCGCTGCCGGGCGGGAGCTTGATGCTGCGGTCGTTGTACGTCTCGTTCGGGTCGAGCCCGAGGATCATCTCGGAGTGCTCGACGACGCCCGTGCGGTCGGGGGTGACGAGGATGGGGCGGCAGTGGCCGGCGTTCGCGTACGTGACCGTGTCCGTGGCGGGCTCCCAGCGCATGATCAGGAGGGAGGCGAACGTCTCCTCCAGCACCTCGTCGCGGATCAGCATCTCGTTGACGCGGCGGAGGAGGGCGGCGGGGGAGTCCGTCCGCTCCAGCATCGCGTGGACCGTGGAGCGGATGTAGGAGAGGAACGAGAAGGCGTAGAACTTCGCCTGCAGCCCCTTGCCCATGATGTCGCCGACGGTGAAGAGGTACGAGCCGTCGCGGGTCTCGGTCCAGTCGAAGAGGTCGCCGCCGCCGTCTTCCTTCGGCTGGGTGTAGAAGAGGGCGCGGTAGCCGTCCTCCTGCGGCATCGACTTCGGCATGAGCCGGTCCGAGAAGTCGCGGCCGATGCGGGCGTTGAGCCGCTGCTGGTAGACCTTCGTCCGCTCCAGGATCCGCTCGATGCGGGCGAGGAGGAAGTCGATGTCGAAGGGCTTCGTGATGTAGTCGTCGACGCCCTCGCCGAGGCCCTTCGCGCGGCTGGGGTCGTCGGTCTTGGCCGTGAGGAAGATGAAGGGGATCGTGCGGGTGTGCTCGTCCTGGCGGAGCACGTTGAGCAGGGCGAACCCGTCCATCCGCGGCATCATGATGTCCGAGACGATCAGGTCTGGCAACGCCTCTTCGACGAGCACGACGGCCTCCTCACCATGCTGCGCGGCCCGCACGTCGTAGTGCTTGCCGAGCCGGTATTCGAGGAGCCGACGCAGGGTCGGGTTGTCCTCGACGATTAGAATGGAATGTCGATCCATGGTTTCTTGGAGGCGGAGATCGAAAACTCGAGGCGGTGATGCCCGCAGTCGTGCGCGTCAGCCGAGGCGGGGGGGGAAGGCTGGTGGTATCGGAGGTTGTCCGTGCACGCGATCATCATCAGCAGGCCACGCCCGCGCTCGGCGGGAACGGCCGACTCGACGACCTTCGTATGCTGGCGGACGAGCTGGAGGTCGAAGTCGAAGCCTCGGGAGTTGTCCTCGATCTTGCAACGTACGCTCTCGCCGTTCGCCCGGACCGACAGCTCGATCAGCGGCGTCCGTTCGCCGAAGTCCGCGTGTTGGACCAGGTTGGCGACCCACTCGTGGATGGCGAGCTTCATGACGTCACGGGCGAAGAGGTCGAGCGGGGGGAGGAAGGTGTCGCTGCGCTCCCATCGCTCGAAGACGCCGTGGAGGTCGTCTACGACGGTGTGCAGGTCCTGGAACAGGATCGGCTGCGCCATGGTCGGAGAGTCCGTGAGGGGCACGGCGGGTGCGGTCTTTAGGCGGCGCCGGCGCGGCTGCCGTTGGAGGCGGGGCGCGAGAGCAGGTGCTGCTGGGCGGCTTCCACCGACGGGTACTGCCGGAACACCTTGTACGTCCGCGTCAGTTGCACGACGACCTGGACCGGGCGGCTGACGGCGGCGAACACGACCTGGCCGCCCAGCGGGGTGAGCTGGCGGTACAGGGAGAACACGGCCCCGAGCCCCGTCGAGTCGAGGATGCCCGTCCCGGAGAAGTCGAGCACGAAGCTCCGGGTGCCGCTGTCGACGCGGCGCTGGCAGGCCTGCTTGAACTCGGCCGCGTTGCGGAAGTCGAGGGCTTTCCCAATACAGACGACGGCGGTGTCGGCGGCGACGTTTTGGATGGTGATGCTCATGGGTAGGGGGTGGGCAGGTGAGGGCTACGTGGGGCGGCGGGCGCGCCGTGTCGCAGCTTCAACGTCCAATATCATACCACTCGTCGGATGGGCGGTAGGGGACGTCCTGCGCCTGCGACATAATACACGGGCAATTCGGATAGAGGCGAGGCCGGAGGGGGTTCCGGCGAGCGCACCCGCACCCCAGGGCTGCACAGGGCGGTTGGGGGGCGCTCGGAGGGTATCGGCAGGTGGGGGTATCCTCGTAATGCGATCCAGTGGTTTCGAAACGTTGGAGGGGTCGGGACGCGACGAGCCCCCCTCGCCGGCTCCGTATCTTGCCACCGAATCCGCGCCTCCCCCCGTGCCCCGTGATGCCTCCCGCCCCTGCCCCCGAATGCCCGTCGCTCCCTCGTCCGGGAGTCCCGGCGTGAGGGCGCCGTGGCAACGCTGGGTGCTCGCCGCGGCGTGCCTGCTGATCGTCGGCTGCGCGCGGCAGAGCGACACGATCCCGCCCGGCGTGCCGCTCGAAGACCTCCCGGACCAGGAGACGTGGGACGTCGCCCTCTCGCTCTCGATGGACGGCCAGCCCCGCGCCCTCGTCCGCGCCCCCTACCTCGCGCGCTACGAGCGCGCCGACAGCACCTTCGCCCGCTTCGGCCCGACCGCCGAGGACACGAGCCGCGTCGCCGTGCAGGTCTACGACGCCGGGCAGCCGACGGCCACCGTCGAGGCGGACCGCCTGCTCTACCTCGACGGCGAGCGCCGCTTCGTGGCCGAGGGCCGCGTCGTCGTCGAGACGGCGACGGGCAAGACGCTCCGCAGCGAGTCGCTCACGTGGGACGAGGCCGAGCGCAGCCTCCGCACCGACGGCTTCGTGCGGATCACCACCCCGACGGAGCGGCTGCAGGGCTACCGGCTCGTCGCCGACGAGGACCTGGAGACCTACACCCTCGCCCGCATCACCGGGCAAGTGACCGTGGAGGAGTGATGCGGCGGCGGGCGAATCGGGGAGTGGAGTGGACGGCGGTGGGTAAAATATTAGCCGTTATGGTTTTCCTGCTTCATGGCGCCGCCCGCGCGCAGGACGGGCCGGAGACGCGCGTCGTGACGATCGTCAACGCGGACTCGGTGTCGGGCGCCGTCGTGGGCGGCGAGCGCGTCCGGACGCTCGTCGGCGACGTCCACCTCATCCAGGACTCGACGGACCTCCGCGCCGACCGGGCCACGCAGTTCCTCGACCGCGACGAGATCCTGTTCGAGGGCGCCGTCGAGATCGCCGACGACCTCGACACGCTCAACGCCGCCACCGTGCGCTACGGGAGCGGATCGCGCGTGGGCCGCGCCGAGGGCGACGTCCGCCTCGCCGACGCCGAGTCCGAGCTGTTCTCGAACTCGGCGACCTACTTCCGCTCGGCCAAACGCGCCGAGTTCGTCGAGCCGGTCCGCCTCGTCGAGCGCGAGGGTGGGGCCGTGCTGACGAGCCTGCGCGGCACCTACTTCACCGGGCGGAAAGAAGCGCTCTTCGAGGGCGACGTGCAGCTCGTCGACAGCGTGACCGTGCTGACGAGCGCGCGCGGCCGTTACGGCACCGAAGACCAGCGCGCCGACTTCTTCGACGCCGTGCGGCTCCGGCACGGCGGGAGCACGCGGCTCGACGCCGACACGCTCATCCACTTCCGCGACACCGGCGTCTCCCGCGCCCGCGGCAACGTGCTCGTCGAGCGCTTCGGCGAGCGCGACGAAGCAGACACGCTGGCCGATTCGACGGAAGCTTCGCCGGACACGACGCGGCGCACGCTCCTCTTCGGCGGCGAGGTGGTCCACGACGAGCCCGCGCGCTACAGCCGCGTCGAGATCGACCCCCTCCTCGTCCGGCTTCAGACCGACTCGACGGGCGCGACCGACACCCTCATCGTCCGCGCGCAGCTCCTCGAAGCCTCGCAGCCGGACTCCGTCGCGGGCCGCCCGCCCCCGCCCGGGGGTCAGTTCCAGCGGCTCGTCGCCCGGCGCGACGTGCGGCTCTTCGGCCCCTCGCTCGCCGCCGTCGCCGACTCCGCCGTGTTCGACCGGATCGAGTTCGATCGGGTCGCGTCCGACTCGACGCGGGCCGAGCCGACGCGCGACGAGGTGCGGCTCTTCCGCGAGCCCCTCGGCTGGCTCAGCGCCGAGGGCTCGGCCGTCGTCACCGAGATCTCCGGCGACTCGATCCGCGTCACCGCCCGCGCCGAGGCCGTCGACTCGGTCCGCGTCGTCGGGCAGGCGTTCGCCGCGCGGCCGGACTCCGTGCTCGGCCGGATC
>CAYTJT010000102.1:0-10568 GCA_964438105.1 uncultured Rhodothermales bacterium
GGCGCCCTACGGCGACCTCCGGAGCGGGCTCTTCGTCGCCGTCGCCGAGTGGGGGGCGAAGCGCGTGCGCGAGATGGCGGGCCAGCAGACGCGGGCGTGGAAGCCGAACCTGCTCGTGCCCGTCGAGGACGCCTCGATCACGCGCGGTCACTTCTCCATGATCGAGAACATCGCTTTTCCGAAGGGGTCGGTGAAGCTCGTCGGGCTCGACACCGGCGCGGCGGCGTACGGGCTGGACCGCCTGCCCACGCTCAGCTACGCCTTCCGGCGCCGCGGCGTGTTCTCCTCGTACACGGTCATCGACACGGACGACTACGGCGACGGGCTCGTCAAGAGCATGCAGGCGCTGCGCGGCGCGTTCTTCCGCCCCAACGTCCTGTTCCTCCCGATCCCCGACGCCGAGATGCCGGGCGTCGCCGCCCGCGAGCAGGCGTACCGCCACGCTATCGAGGAAGCGCGCGAGCAGGCGACGGGCACGCTCGTCTACGCGCCGCACCCGACGGCCGGCCTCGCGCAGCGCCAGCGGATCAACGTCTGGATCCACGACCGCACGCCCGACTGGAGCATCTCGATGGACATCGGCAACCTCGACCTCTCGCTCCTGATCGCTTTCAAGCTGAAGCGGAACTGGGACGGCCAGATCCGGCTCATCACCGTCGTCGGGGACGAGCGCGAGCGCGCGCCGGCCCAGCGCTTCCTAGAGCGGCTCATCGACCTCGCCCGCCTCCCCGATGCGGAGCCGCTCGCCGTACACGCCTCGTTCCGCGAGTTCGTGCTCGAGGCGCCGAGAGCGGACGTCAACCTCTTCGGGCTCCAGCCCGTCGCCGACTTCGACCTCATGCGATCGCTCGTCCGTTCCATGCGGTCGTCGGCGCTCTTCGTGCGGGATTCTGGTCAGGAAAGCGCGCTGGCTTAGCCGTCCCCCGGCTCTCGGCGAGGGGGCGCCGGGCGGCGCCGGGCGTCTCGGAGCGTGGCGCGCTGGTCGTCGGCGGGCGCGGCGGGACGGCGCATCCCGCGTGCTCCGATCGCGCTTTCTAGCGGGGCGGGCCGATCCTCCTTACTATACGGGCCTATTTGCTGTACATTCGGGTGCTGGCTTCATGCGGCATACGGGTCCGACGCGGCTGCGCTCCGCCGTCGCTCTGGCTCGCAGATGCCGCTAAAGCACCAGCCGACCACGAGCCGACTGACTTGGAGCGAAGCCGTTGGACGATCCCTTCTCCAAATCTCGTAAGGCCGCACCTCCCACCGGGGGACCGACGCCCCGACCCCGCACGAGTCCCCCCTCGTTCGGGCCGCCGCCGCGTCCGGAGGTCGTCGACGCGCAGAGCCTTCAGGAGAGGCTCGTACCTCCGTTGTTCTTCGGATTCCTCATCCTCGCCTTCTTCGGGAGCTTGACGGTCCTCCTGTGGACGCCGCCATCGCCGAGCGATCGCGAGCTCACGGAGGACGAGCTCCGCGTGCTGAGCAGCCCCGCCTCGGTTCGGTCGGGCGGCGTCGAGTCGCCTTCAGCCACCACCCCGAGGGGGGCGCTGGGTGCCGAGGACCGGTCGGAACGGGGGAGTGCCACCCTCGCCGTAACTACCGAGCCCTCCGGAGCCGACGTGTCGATCGACGGGGAGGTCGTGGGCGTGACCCCGTTACGGCAGGACTACCCGTCGTCGCGGTGGTACGCCGTGACGGTGGAGCGTGCGGCGTACGGCACGGTCGACACGCTCGTGTACCTCGACGAAGGGGAGGCCGCGGAGCTCGCCTTTTCGTTCAGCCGCCTCGGGGACGGGCGGGACGAGCCGAAGGGCGCAGGAACCGAGGACGCCTCTGGCGTGGACGAACCCGCTTCGCCGTCGGCTCCGACTCCGCGCAGGGAGGTCGCGAGGGCTCCGCGCGAGGAGGCGCCCAGGGCTCCGCGTTCGGCCCCCGCATTCGGCTCCATCAGCGTGCGTACGAACCCTACCGACGCGCCGGTTCGACTCGACGGGCAGACGGTCGGCGTCGCGCCTCTGGAGCTCGACGAGGTGGCGCCCGGACCGCACACGCTGACCCTCTTCCTGCCGGGCTACGAGACGGCGACGGTGCAACTCGACGTGACGGCGGGGGAGCGCGAGGTCGTGGACGTCGACCTCGTGCCGCAACAGGGCACCCTCTCGGTGGTCGTCCGGCCCTGGGGGTCGGTCTACGTGGACGGCGTCCTCCGCGCCGCGGACACCGACGTAAGCGTCGAAATGACCCTGCCCGTGGGTCGCCACGCGTTGTGGGTCGAGCACCCGAGCCTGGGAGCGGAGGAGCGGGTCGTCATCGTCCAGCCCCGAACCACGACCTCGGTCGTGCTCGATCTCAACTGACGTTCGCAGCGGCCTCCCTCAACCAATCGCCTCAGGCTTCTACGCTCGCCGTGCCCATTCCTCGCCCCTCCTACGCTCGCGTTTTCTCTCCGCCGAGAGGGGCGGCGGCGTGTTGGATCCGCACCGTGCTGGCGCTGGTCGCCGTGTGGGCGGTGAGTGGCGGTCCGGCGGCACAGGCGCAGGCGGACGCCTCGTGCGAGCGGCTCTTGGCGACGGCGGAGGAGCGCTACGTGATGCGGGAGTTCGAGGAGGCCAGGGCTCTGGCGCAGACGTGTCTCACGCGGCAGGACTCGGCAGACGGTTCCGACGTCCAAGCCTATCGGTTGCTCGCGCTCGTCGCGCTCCGGCTCGGTCAGCGGGACGAAGCGGAGCGGGTCGCGCGCCGACTCCTGAGCGCCTCGCCGGCGTACGTCCCCGACCCCGTGCAAGACCCCCCGGCCTACGTCGACCTCCTCACGTCGGTCGGGGCGACCGGGCTCGCCGAGGAAGCCGCGCCGGAGGCCGAGCCGGAGACCGAGGTCGAGATCGTCCGAAGCAGTCCCGAACCGGGGGAGCCTCCGCCGCCCGTAGCCGAACCGCCGGCCGAGCGGCGGGGCGGGATCGCGAGGTGGTTGCTGGTCGGGGGCGGGGTGGTCGCGGCCGGCGTAGCGGCCGTGCTCCTCACCTCCGGCGGCTCGTCGGGTGCTCCCGCGGGCGACGCGCCGCTGCCCCCGCCCCCCGCCTTTCCGCGCTAACCGACTTCGCTTCGCGACGACGGATGACCCGACTCTTCGTTCTCCTCTGTAGCTTCCTGCTGGCGCCCGCGCTCGCGGCCCAGCCTCTGCCGTTCCCATCGACTGCGGCGGACGACGGGCTGGGGCGATTCGACGTGGGGACTACGGAGGCGGCGTTCGTCGAGAACCGGGGGCAGTGGCCGGCGGAGGTAGCCTTCCTCGCGCGCCTCAATGGGGTCGACGTGTGGGTGACCTCGGCCGGGCTCGTCTTCGATTTCTACGACCGGGACGCGCAGCGCGGGCGGGTCCTGCGTGCGCGTTTCGTGGGCGGGCGGGCCACCCAGATCGAGGGCCGCCGCCCG
Organism: uncultured Rhodothermales bacterium; assembly: GCA_964438105.1. GTDB lineage: Bacteria > Bacteroidota > Rhodothermia > Rhodothermales > JANQRZ01 > JBBSMX01. The sequence continues at coordinate 3,418 of CAYTJT010000102.1, forward strand.
AGTACGACGTACCACAACTACCTCTTCGGCAACGACCCCGCTCGGTGGGCGACTCGCGTCCCCGTGTACGAGGAGGTCGTGCTGCGGGACGTGTACGACGGCGTGTCGCTGAGGCTGCGTGGGGAAGGCGGGCTCCAGCACGAGTGGGTGTTCGCGCCGTCCGCCGAGGTCGATGCGGTGGAGGTCGCCATCGACGGGGCTGAGGGGCTGAGCGCGAGCGGGAGTCTCGACCGGGCCGCGGCCCTCGGGATCGAAGCGTCGCGCCCGGGTCTCGACCGCCTCGGAGCTCGGGGCGAGCCCGCAGCGAGGCGGGAGGGCGGCGCGCGCCTGGGCTTCGCACGATTCTTCGGGGGGGCGGACATCGAGACGGTCCGCGCGCTCGCGCTCGACGCGAACGCCGCCGCGTATTTCGGCGGGAGCACGAAGTCCGACGACCTCCCCACCCCCGACGGGTACGACCAGGAGCGGGAAGGCGGTAGGGCCGACGCCTACCTGGCTCGGGTAAGCCCGGACGGCGGCCTACGCTACGGCACCTACCTCGGGGGGAACCGCGACGACGAGGTGCTGGGGCTCGCCCATGCGAACGATAGCGTCTACCTCACCGGCGTTACGGAGTCGCCGAACTTCCCCACGACCCCCGGCGCGTACGAGGAGGAAGGCAGCCCGCCGTCACGAGAGGACGCCTTCGTGACGCGCCTCCGTACGGACGGAAGCGGCCCCGTGTTTTCGACCTTCCTCGGGGGAGGCGAAGACGATGACGACGACGATGGCGACGACGATGACTTGAACGGCGAGGGCGGCGACGGCGACGACGACGCCGGAACCGCGATCGCCGTGGCAGGCAACGGGTCCGTCGTGGTCGGCGGGAGAACGAGGTCCGAGGAGTTCCCCGCGCCGAACGGGGAGTACGACGACCGGGGAGACGCCTTCGTGATCGTGCTCAGCGGCGACGGGACCGCCGTGCAAGGAGGCCGGTTCTTGGGCGGGAGCCAGCTCGACGCGATCCGCGCCGTCGAGCTGGGGGGGGGAGGGATCTACGTCGCTGGCGACACGCGGTCGGGCAACTTCCCGGATCTGGAGGGGGGCTACGGCGGCGGCGTCGACGCCTTCGTCGCCCGGCTCAGCCTGAACGGCAACGCGGTTCTCGGCGGGGCGTTCATCGGCGGGAGCGGGCCCGAGGGGGCGACCGGGAACGGCAACAACGACCGGACGGCATCCATCGACCTAGCCCTCGGGTCGGGCGGGGCCGTCTACGTCTCCGGCGAGACGGCGTCCGACGACTTCCCCGCGACGTTCTCCATCGGACCGCGTGGCGGGACGGACGCCTTCGTGACGCGGCTCAACGCGCAGGCCACCGCCATCACCGGGACGACGATCTTCGGGGGGAGCGGAACGGACCGGGCGCGCGGCCTCGGCATCGGGCCGGGCGGCGCCGTACATCTGGTGGGCGAGACGACCTCGGACGACTTCCCGGTGTCGAACGCAGACTTCGATGCCTACGGGGGAGACGGGGACGCCTTCGTCGTCCAGCTCACCAGCAACGGCGACGCGGTGAGCTACGGCACCTACTTCGGCGGGAGCGAGGCGGATGGGGCGTTCGACCTCGCCGTCCGCCCGGACGGTCTCACCTACGTCGTGGGGGTGACGGAGTCCGGGTCAGACTTCCCCGTCACGAGCGGCGCGCCGGCTTTCGGTGGGGGAGCGGACGCGTTCGTCGCCACCTTCGACCTCGCGCCGAACGCACCGCCGACGGTGGTGAGCCCGATAGGCGACACGTCCCTCACGCTCGGCGAGGCGCCGCTTGTGATCGACCTCGGCCCCGTGTTCGACGACCCCGACGGCGACGCGCTCAGCTACGAATGCGCGTCGGATACGCCCGGCGTCGCGGCCGTCGGCGACTGCGCCGGCGGCACGCTCACCGTGACCGCGGTTGCGGCCGGGGTGGCGACGGTGACGGTGACGGCGTCGGACCCCGACGGTGCGAGCGCCGAGGACGCCTTCGCCGTGACGGTGACGAACCCGGCCCCCATCGTCGTCGCCCCCATCGAGGACGCCGTGCTCGCGCTCGGCGACGCCCCACTCGTCGTGGATCTCACCGCGGTCTTCGACGACCCCAACGGCGACGCGCTCGCGTACGCCTGCCAGTCGGACGACCCCGACGTCGTGACCGTGGGCGGCTGCGCCGGCGGCACGCTCACGGTCACGCCCGAGGGGGCGGGCACGGCGACGGTGACGGTGACGGCCGACGACGGGACGAGCGAAGCCGCCGATCTGTTCGATGTAGAGGTGTCAGATCCGCCCCCCGTCGTCGTCCGCCCGATCCCCGATCTACAGCTTCGATTGGGCGGCGTGCCCTTCGTCGTCGACCTCGACACGGTCTTCGCCGATCCCAACGACGACCTCGGTTTCACGGCCAGCACCGATGACGGCGCCGTCACGCTGGCGCTCGCCGGGAGCGTGCTCACCGTGACGGCGAGCGCCCCCGGCACGGCGACGGTGGCGGCGACCGCGACGGGCGGCGCGGAGGAGGCCGCGGACGTCTTCGTGGTGACGGTGGCGGAGAACCTCCCGCCCGTCGTCGTCGCCCCCATCGGCGATACCCCGCTCTCGCTCGGGGCCGATCCGCTGGCGATAGACCTCGCGGCGGTGTTCGAGGACCCCGAAGGAGATGCGCTGACGTACGCCTGCTCCTCCAGCGCGCCGGGCGTGGCCTCCGTCGGAGACTGCGCCGACGGCACCCTCGAAGTTTCGCCCATAGCCGACGGTGCGGCCGCCGTGACCGTCACCGCGAGCGACCCCGCGGGGGCGAGCGCCGTCGACGCGTTCGTCGCCACGGTAGGCTGCGCGCCCGCTTCCATTTTCAGCGTGACGGTCTCGCCCGAAGAACCCGAACGGGGGGCCTCCATCACCGTCATAACGGTTGCGGAACGAGGCAGCGAGGCGGACTTGTCCTACCGGCAGAGCGGAGCTGCGAGCTGGGTAGAAGTGCCGATGATGCGCAGCGGAGGGGGCTTCGCGGCGACGATACCCGGCCGAGCCGTCACGGCACGGGGAGTGGAGTACTTCGTCGAGGCGCGGAGCGCGTGCGGAGCGGCAGGCCGGAGTGGGGTCACGGTCTTGCGCGTCCGCGTTCCCGGCGGGATTGCGAGCCCCGTGCTCCCCGCCGTCACGGGGCAGGCGGGGTACCGGCTCGTCTCCATCCCCCTCGCGTTGGAAGACGAGACGGCCGCCTCCGTGTTCGCTGATTTCGGCACCGTCGATGAGGAGGCGTGGCGGCTGTTCGAACTGCTCCCGCCCGGGGTGGCAGGCGACAGCCCGGCCGTAGGCACCGATGGTCAGTGGTACCGCGCAGCCCCGGCCGACATCGAGGTCGAGCCCGGCGAGGGCTTCTGGCTCATCGCACGCGACGGCGGTAGCTTCAACACGGGCGCGGGGACGACCGTCGCGAGCGACGAGCCGTTCGCGCTCGACCTCCATCGGGGGTGGAACCTCGTCGGAGCACCGTTCGGGTACGAGCTACCGCTCGACCGCGTCCGCACGGCGAGCGGCGCTCCGCTCCGGCTCCAGGCCTACGACGGCGAGTGGCGCAACGTGACGGAGAGCATGACGCCCTTCCAGGGCTACGCGCTCCGCGTCGAGTCCGACGACCGGCTCGTGATCGAGCCCACGTCGGGAGCGAGAGGACCAGCGGGCGAAGCCGGGGTGCAGCCCTCCGTTCGAGCATCCTCTGGACTCGACGGGGGCTGGGGGGTAGAGATCATCGCCGAGATCGGTGGCGCGCGCGACGGCAACAACACGGCGCTCGTAGTACAGGACGCGGCGGAGGGACTCGACCCGGCCGACTGGTTCGAGCCGCCGCCCATCGGGGACTACGTCTCGCTCTCCTTTAACTCCGCGTCGGAGGCCGGAGCCCCGCTCACCGTGGATGCGCGGCCCGCGTTCGAGGAGGGCGCGTCGTGGCCGCTCACCGTGCGCAGCACCTTGGAGGGCCGGGTGACGCTGACGTTCGAGGGGACGGACAGCGTGCCTTCCGACTTCGTGGTGTGGCTCGTGGACGAGGCGGCGGCGGTCGTCCGAGACCTCCGGCGGACCTCGCGGTATTCGATCGCGAGCGAGGGCGGCGGATCGGCCTCGTCGCTGCGGCTCGTGATCGGGACGGAGGCCTACGCGCGGAGGGCGAGCGGCTTCGACGGCGCGACCCCATTGGACTACCACCTCGCCCCGAGCTACCCCAACCCGTTCCGCTCGACGACCACGATCCACTACGCTCTGCCGAGAGCCGAGCACGTGGTCGTGGAGGTCTTCGACGTCACCGGGCGCCGGGTGGCCGTGCTCGTGGACGGGGAGGTGGAGGCCGGGTACCACACCGTCGTGTGGGACGGTCGAGGCGGAAGGGGCGAACTCGCGAGCGGGCTCTACCTGTACCGCCTCCGCGCCGGCTCCTTCACGGCGACCCGGCGCGCCGTGCTCGCGCGGTAGGGGCCCTAACGTCTGAGTAGGTGAGCGGAAGTACGTTCGGAATGGAGGGAGCGGAGGGAATGGAAGGAGTGCACCGAGCTCACGCGCCCTCCCTTCCCTCCCTGCTCTCCATTCCGGTGATCCTCTCGCTCACAGAAACTCCGACGGTGCAGTCAAGACAATCACGGTGTTTTTGTGCAGACCTGCTTAGCCCTCTCGCGGATGCACGTCGTCAGTTAAGAAGCCTCGAACACGCTTGATGGGTCGTGGTGTCGTCTTTATGCTTCGCGACGCCAACACGCGCCTATCGAACATGACGTCTCTCCACCGACTGACCTCGGTCGCCTTCACGATCCTCCTCGCCTCCCTACTCGTAAGCTGTGACTCCGGGGCCGAATCACCGCCGAGCCAGACGCTGGCCGAGCGAATCGACGGGAGCTCGACTCTGGAGACGTTCAGCGCAGCCTTGCAGGAATACGGTCTGATTTCGACGCTCGAAGGGAGGGGGCCGTTCATGGTTTTCGCGCCTTCCGACGACGCCTTCGACGCGCTACTCGAGGACCGAGACCTCACGGTCGAAGACCTTTTGGCAAGCGATGACCTCGGCGAAGTCCTGGCCTATCATATCGTGGCGGCGGAAATCTCTGCCCCCGCCATCGAAGACGGCTACCTGTTCACCACCGAGCAGGGAGGCGACCTCGAAGCCCGTATCGACGGTGGGGTGGTCTCGCTGATCGGTGCGGAGAATACCGTCCGCGTGACCGGGCAGCCCATCGATGCGAGCAACGGCGTACTCCTCGTAGTAGACGGCGTCCTCCTTCCAGAAGGCGTCCTTCCTCAGCCTGAAACGTCGTCGGTTGTCGGCCGCGTCGTGGACGCGTTGGAGCCGACACAGCCCATCGAGGGCGCGATGGTGTCCATCGTTCAAGCGGGTGTGACCGCTTCGACTGACTTCAACGGCGAGTTCGATCTAGCATTCGCGGCTGACAGTAGCGGTCAGCCTTTCACACTGCGAGTCACGCGTGAGGGATACGAAACCGCGACCCGCAACTTCGAAGCCCGCTTGGGCAGCGCAGCCGATGTGTCGGACATCACCATGCTGCCGTTGTTTTCGATCGAAGACCCTTTGATGGCTAGCCGGGCGGCCGTCGATTTCTCGGCAGGCGAGAGTGTTACGTTTACTGCTAGGTTCAGCATACCAGTGAACTGGGTCCTGGAGATCGTTGGGCAAGAGAGCGGGGCAGTCAAGCGGATCGAAGGCTTCTCCGCCGAACTCACTGCGGAGAATACCCGGTGGGAGGGGGGCACGACAATACTGCCCCTATTCAGCGTCGAAGCCGTCGAAGCGCGGTTGTTTGTGCCAGAGGAAGATGCCGACGCATCGCGCGTCACGCTCGACGTGCTCGCCCCGCGCGCGTATGAGGGTGCAGTGTTTGCCGACTTTGAAGGCGATGACGACATCACCGTGCTCAATCCGGAATTCGAACTGGACCCGGGGTCAGGCATCAGCGCCGAAGTCCCGCCTGCACAGGGCGACGGATTCTACCTGCTCCGCGACACCGACGACGTGTTGAGCAACTTTTTCGTCGGCCTTATCACGATCACCCCGCCGGGTGGGGGGACGTTCGAGGTCCCAACGAACAATGCCGACGAACTCTACTTCAACTGCTTTCTATACGGTTACGGCACGCCCAATACGATCGCTGCAATCGAGGTAGCCATCGACGCGAACGGAAGCGGCGCGTACGAAGAAAATCAGGACTCGTTCTTTTCTTTAGGATACGACGTTGAGTTTCCCAACGTTGGGGAAATCGACTATAGGGGATGGCGACCGTACGCAGAGCCCGCGAGTAGCTTTGGTTCGTTCGGGATGGGCCTGACCGATGAGCAAACGCAGCAAATCGTCGCCGTCCGGGTGCTGCTCATCTCGGACCAGAGCGAACAGCCCACGCCACCACTCGAAGTCGAATACGGCATCGACTACATCACCTTTACCGCCGGTCGCCCGCTGCAACTCTAGTCGCGATAGACTCTCCGTCTGCAAAAAGCCCCTGCGTGTCCGTGAATGACACGCAGGGGCTTCAATGTACGCCCGAGAGGATTCGAACCTCTGGCCTCCAGAACCGGAATCTGGCGCTCTATCCAGCTGAGCTACGGGCGCATGCGAGTCTCGAAGGTACACACGCCGTCCGCCCTGAGACAACCGAACGGCTGGGATTATCGGTGAACCCGGCGCGGGACACGACGAAAAAATCTCCCAACCCGGCACACGTTATTCACGGACCCCCCGGCCCTGACGCAACGTTTCCGCAGTTCGCTTACCCGCACCATCCGACTCTAGCTCATGCCCGTTCGCATCACCGACGTCGAGCCCGGCTCGCTCGCCGACGAGCTCGGTTGGCAGCCCGGCGACCAGATCCTCGCCGTCAACGGCGAGTCGGTCCAGGACGAGCTCGACCTCCGCTTCAAGGCGGCCGAAGAACGCTTCGCGGTGAAGGTGCGGATGGGCGGCAGCCTCCGCGAGCAGTCCGTCTCGCGCGACCTCGACGAGCCGCTCGGCGCGGCGTTCGAGGAGTTCCGCATCAAGACCTGCGGCGACGACTGCGTCTTCTGCTTCGTCGACCAGAACCCCGTCGGCCTCCGCGACACGCTCTACTTCCGCGACGGCGACTTCCGCATGTCGTTCCTCTACG
>CAYTJT010000103.1:0-10444 GCA_964438105.1 uncultured Rhodothermales bacterium
TCGAGGCGGGGTGGAGCGAGGCGGCCGCGCTCGACAGCCTCCGCGCCGACGCGGCGTTCATGGACTCGCTGCGGGCGCGGAAGACGCGGCTCGAAGCCGGGTTCGTCGCCGTCGAGCCGCGGACGGGTCGGCTGCGGGCGTGGGTCGGCAGCCGCGACTACGACTGGACGGCGTTCGACCACGTCTACCAGGCCCGGCGGCAGCCCGGCTCCACGTTCAAGCCGTTCGTCTACGCCGCCGCGCTCGAACGCGGCTGGCTCCCCGGCGACGTCTTCCCCGACGAGCCCGTCTCGATCCCCGTCGACGGCGGGCGGCAGACGTGGCGGCCCGCGAACGCCGGCGGCTACTCGAACCGCGACCTCACGCTCACCGAGGGCCTCGTGCGGTCGAAGAACACCATCACGGCGCAGCTCATCATGGAGGTCGGCCCGACGAACGTGATGACGCTGGCCCGCAACCTCGGCGTCCGCGAGAGCGAGCTCGACCCCGTGCCGTCGCTCGCGCTCGGGACGAGCGACGTGACGCTCCTCGAGATGGCGACGGCGTATGCCACGCTCGCCGGCGAGGGGCTCTACCGCGAGCCGGTCCCGGTGACGCGCGTCGAGACGCGCGAGGGCCGCGTGCTCGCCGAGTTCGGCGCGCCGTCGGAGCGGGTCGTCCCGCGCGACGTGGCCCAGACCGTCGTCCACATGATGCGCGGGGTGGTCGACCGCGGCACCGGCGTCCGCATCCGCAACCAGTTCGGCGTCTCCGGCGACGTGGCCGGGAAGACCGGGACGACGCAGAACGGCGCCGACGGGTGGTTCCTCTTGATGCACCCCGACCTCGTGGCGGGCGCGTGGGTCGGGTTCGAGAACCCGGCCGTCACGTTCCGTTCGGACTGGTGGGGGCAGGGTTCGCACAACGCGCTCCTCGTCGTCGGCGACTTCTTCCGGCAGGCCGAGGGCCGGCTCTCCGGCGACACCTTCCCGACGCCGTTCCGCTACCGCGAGCCCGGCTCGATCTACGCCCGCGCCGACCTCCCCGACACCACCTACGCCTGGGACGACTCGCTCGGCTGGGACGCCGCCCCCGACTCCTTCTACGCCGGCGAGTTCGACACCGGGGCGTACGAGTCCTACGACTCCGTCGAGGTCGCCGCGAGCACGGACAGCCTGGGGATCGGCGGGGGCGAGGCGACGGCGGCCGGGGTGACTCCCGAAGGCCAGACGGAGGAGGCCGAGGCGGAGGACGCGGCGGAGGACGAGCCTCGGACGGCTGTGCAGGAGCTCTACGAGCGCACGGGCGAAGCGCCGCCGCCGGAGGTGGGGCAGGCCGAGGCGGATCCTGTGCCGGTCGCGGATAGTACGTCCCAATAATTATAACGAGTAGGGCTCAGCGAAACCCCCGCTCGGGTGCTTCTCCGGGCCGGCTCGGGTGCTTCTCCGGGCCGGTTGCGGTCGTACGCCGACATCCGCCTTTACGTACCTTCCGGCCATCCATCCCCCCTCCGTATGCCCCTGGACCCGATGACCCCCACGGCCCCCGACACGACCGGTTCGCCGGTCAGCCTCCCGCTCCCGGCGTTCCTCGACAACTACCGGGACACGCTCCAACGGATGTTCCACCGCCGGGCCGACATCGACGAAATCGGGCTGCAACGGGGCCTGCCCGCGTTCGTGATGCGCGAGATCTTCGCCTGCGACCCGCTCTCCGTGTTCATCCCCGAGGAGTACGGCGGGCGCGGCGGCGTGGTGCGGGAGGGGCAGAGCGTGCTCGAAGCGTCGTCGTACGAGTCGCTCGCGCTCGCGCTCACCGTCGGGATCAACGGCGCGCTCTTCCTCCAGCCCGTCGCGAAGTACGCCGAGGACGAGGTGAAGCCGCGCATCTTCGACCGCTTCCTCCACGAGAAGGCGCTCGGCGGGCTGATGATCACCGAGCCCGACTACGGCTCCGACGCGCTCAACATGAAGACGGCGTACACCGACGAGGGCGACCACTACCGCCTCCGCGGGACGAAGCACTGGGCCGGGCTCACCGGCTGGGCCGACTTCTGGCTCGTCACCGCGCGGCAGCAGGACGAGAACGGCGACCTCGCCCGCGACATCGACTTCTTCATCGTCGACGAGAACGACGCCGAGCAGCAGATCGCCGTCGAGGAGTTCTACGAGAACCTCGGCCTCTACATGATCCGCTACGGCCGCAACCGCGTCGACGCCCACGTGCCGGCGGCGCACAAGCTGGCCCCGCACTCGACCGGCATCAAGATGATGCTCGACCTCCTCCACCGCAGCCGCACGCAGTTCCCGGGCATGGGGATGGGCTTCATCAAGCGCATGCTCGACGAGGCCCTCGAGCACTGCAAAGAACGGCTCGTCGGCAACCAGCCGCTCTTCGACTACGACCAGGTGCGCGCGCGCATCGCGCGGATGCAGGCGCAGTACACGACGGTCTCCGCGATGTGCCTCTACGCGAGCGAGCACGCCGGCATCGAGCGCGACCTCTCGAAGGCGTCGGTCCCGGCGAACGCCATCAAGACCGTCTGCACGGACATGATGCAGAACGCGTCGCAGTCGCTTATGCAACTCGTCGGCGCCAAGGGCTACCGGCTCGACCACATCGCCGGGCGCGGGATCGTGGACTCCCGCCCGTTCCAGATCTTCGAGGGCTCCAACGACATCCTCTACCAGCAGGTCACCGAGGCCGTGGTGAAGGGGATGCGCCGGATGAAGGAGACGAACCTCTACCAGTACCTCAAAAAAGACGACCTCACCGCCCGCGCCGCCGACTACTTCAAGGACACGATCGACTTCGAGATCGACCTCCAGATGCCGCAGCGCAAGCTCGTCGAGCTCGGGCAGGCGCTGAGCAAGATCGTCTCGATGGACCTCACGATCGAGCTCGGCTCGCGCGGGTTCCGCGGCGACCTCGTCGCGAACGCGCTCACCGTGCTGAAGCAGGACGTCGACGCGATCCTCACGACGTACCGCAGCAGCCGCCTCGCCGAAGTCGTGGAGGGCTACAAGGAGGACGGCGGCTGGCTCGACTTCGTCGCGGCGCCGAAGCCGGCTTAGCCCCCCGCCGCGCTCGCAGTCACTCACTTCGGGACGAGTCCCTCCGTTCGTTCCCAGCTTCGCACGGCTGTCCCCCTAGATTAGGGGGACAGCCCCGTGAGCGCTGAGCGCGCAGGGACTCGTCCCGAAGCGCGATGCGAATGGAGCGGGGGTCAGCCCGTGAGCAGCACCTTGCCCGAGCGGCCGGAGGAGCGGCTGTGGGCCACGGCCTCCCCGATGTCGGCGAGGTCGTACGTCGCGTCGACGGGGAGCACGAGGTCGCCGTCGGCGATGAGCAGGGCGAGCCGGGTGAGCGCCGTCCACGTCTCGTTGCGCGGGGCGAGCTCGAAGCGGCGCGTCCGCCAGAACCCCCGCACGGCCGCGCGGCGGAAGATCAGCGGCCCGGCGCCGAGCGCGAGCGGCTCGCCGCTGAGCCCGCCGTAGACGAGCATCGTCGCGCCCTCGCCGAGGCAGCCCGCGGCGAGTGTGCCGACGGCCCCGGCGACGCAGTCTACGGCCCCGGCCGCGCCGCCATCGGTGAGACTCAGCACCCGCTTCCGCACGGCCGAGGCGTCGTCGCCCGCCTCCGTCACGATCACCTCGTCGGCACCGAGCGCGGCGAGCGCTGGGCGGGCGTCTTCGCGCCGGACGAGGTTGACGGTGCGGACGCCGCGCCGCCGCGCGAGCTGGATCACGAGCCGCCCGACCTGCGAGGTCGCGCCCGTCTGCAGCAGCCAGTCGCCCTCGCCGAGGCCGAGTTCGTCGAGCATCCACCACGCCGTGAGCGGGTTGACGAAGAGCTGCGCCGCCGCTTCGTCCGGCACGGGGTCCGGCACCGGAAATACATCGGCGGGCGTGACGACGACCTGCTCCTGCCACGTCCCCTCGATCCCGAGCGGGATCACGCGCTGCCCGGTCCCCAGCCCCCGCACGTCGCCGCCGACGGTTTCGACGTAGCCGACGCCCTCGTGCCCGCCGACGGCGGGGAGGTCGGGCAGGGTGCCGTAGCGGCCGAGCACGGTGTGGAGGTCGGCCGGGTTGAGCGAGCGGTGGGTGAGGCGGACGCGGACCTCGCCCGGACCCGGCTCGGGCGTGGGCACGTCGTCGAGTCGGAGCACGTCGGCAGGCTTGCCGAAGGCGTGGTAGCGGAGCACGCGCATCCCGGAATGTAGTAGGACGGTGGACGGTAGATGAAGGACAGCCTTTTCACAGACACTCGTAGGGGCGCGATGCATCGCGCCCTGACCGGGGTCGCCACCCCGCCTTCGCAGTTCAGTCGATACCGAGGATTCTGTGGGTCTGAACGGAGACGCGCCATTCGGGGTGCGCGAGGGCGGTGTCGACGGCGAGCCGGGTCGCCTCCTGGAGCCGAGGGCCGTCCTCGGGCTGGAGCCAGAGGCAGCGGCGTTCGCGCCCGGCGACGACGTGCGGGCGGACGCGCTCGGCGAACCGGGCGTACGCCTCGGGCCGGTAGTCGGGGACGACGAGCTTGAGCTCGTCGCACCACTCCAGCGTCAGCCGGCCCTCGGGCAGCTTCGGGCTGCACACGATCCAGTCCGGCGGCACGAGCGCGCCGTCGTCGCCGAAGGCTTCGGCGAGGGCGACCGTCCCGTTCGTCTCGACGGCGACTTCGAAGCCCGCGTCGTGGAGCGCGCGGATGAGCGCGGCGTCGGCTTGCAGGAGCGGCTCGCCGCCGGTGAGCACGCAGAACCGAACGCCTTCGCCGATGTGAAGGATCTTCTCGGCGAGGGCGTCGGCGGTAAAGTGGAGGGCGTTCTCTTTCGTGAAGTCGGTGTCGCACCAGCGCGGGCAGTCGGCGCCGGTGCGGTCGGCGTCGCGGCCGCGGTCGCGCTCGTAGCCCGTCCACAGGTTGCAGCCGACGAAGCGGACGAACACGGCCGGCCGGCCCGCCCACGCGCCCTCGCCCTGAAGCGTTCGCCACACGGCCTTCACCGCGTACCGTTTCGCCGACGTCCCCGCCGGCTTGCGCACGCGCTCGATCCGTTGCGTATCGACGCTCGTTACAGCCATCCGTTCGCCTCCGCCTCGCGGTAGCCCTTCGCGCGCAGGACCGAGGCCGGGTTGTCGAGGCGGCCGTAGCCCCAGTCGTGCCGCGTGCCGCGGTCGCCGTTGTAGTCGGTGTGGCTGAGCTCGCGGACGGCGTCGAGCACGTCCACGCCGTCGACGGTGCCGAGGTCGGCGGCGAGCCTCCACGTCTCGGCCTTCGTCAGGTGCATGAGCGGGGTGTGAATGCGGAGGTCGGCGTCGAGGGCGAGCCCGAGCGCGCGCTGCATCGACTCGACGAAATCGAGGCGGCAGTCGGGGTAGCCGGAGTAGTCGGTCTGGCACATCCCGCCGACGAGGTCGAGGGATCCATCGGGTGCCATGCCGCGCGCGTAGCCGAGGCTCGCGGCGACGGAGAGGAAGAGCGCGTTGCGGCCGGGGACGAACGAAGCGGGGAGGTCGGGCGCGCGCTCGTGCTGCGCGTTCACGTCCTTGCCGTGCTCGGTGAGGGCGCTGCCGGAGAGCAGCCCCGTGAGGTCGAGCACGGTGAACGGCACGCCCGCGAGGTCGGCGATGCGCGCGGCCTGCTCCAGCTCGACGGCGTGCTTCTGCCCGTAGCGGAAGCCCACGGCCTCGACGCGGCCGAACCCGCCGAAGCGGTCGGCGTCGGGGTGCTTCGCCCAGAACAGGCAGGTCGTGGAGTCCTGCCCGCCGGAGAAGAGGACGAGGGCGGTGGAGTCGGTCATCGATGCAGTAGAAGCAACAGAATACGCCGGGGTGATACAGCGGAGCGCCCGAGGCAGTCCCGGCAGGGAGCGATTGCGCTAAATTTGCACAGGTGCCACGAACCGCTCGCCGCGCGGCCCGTTCACCGCGCCGTACCCCTCAACCCGCCGATTCCATGAGCACGCCTCCCGCCCGCCCGCCCCGCTCCAGCGGGGTCGCCGACCGCCTCGCCCAAGCGCGCGAGCGCGCCCTCCGCCACACCGAGCAGTCGCTCGCCCACATGGCGAAGTACGGGATCGAGCCGGAGGGGCAGGTGGGGCTGTTCCTCCCGCCCGACGCGCGGCAGGCCGAGATCCACCGGCTGCCCTACGAGCACGACGCCCGGCAGGTCGTGGTCTACGAGACCGAAGGGGGCGAGTTCAGCGCGGTCTGCCCGTTCTCCGGCCTCCCCGACTTCGGCACGCTGCGCGTGGAGTACGTCCCCGGCTCGTGGCTGCTCGAACTGAAGAGTCTGAAATACTACCTCATCTCGTGGCGGACCGTCGGCGCGGCGCAGGAGGACATCACGGCGCTCGTCTACGAGGACCTCCGCCGCCACCTCGCCGACGCCGAGTACCTCGTCGTGACGACGGTCTACAACGTGCGCGGCGGCATCAACACGACGTGCACCGTCGACAGCCGGGCGCAGTAGCTACTCTTTCGGCGCCCGCTGCCGCATGAGCCCTTCCTGCGCGACGGACGCGACGAGCGCGCCGTCCTGGTACACCGCGCCGCGCGTGAAGCCGCGCGAGCCCGCCGCCGACGGGCTCTCCGTCGCGTAGAGCATCCACGCGTCGGCGCGGAAGGGGCGGTGGAACCAGAGCGCGTGGTCGAGGCTGGCGACCTGCATGTCGGGCTGGAGCCACGAGAGGCTGTGGGGACGGAGCGCGGTCGGGAGGAGGCCGTGGTCGGAGGCGTAGGCGAGAAGCGCCTGGTGGACGATGGGCTCGTCGGGCAGCTGGTCCACGGCGCGGAACCACACGGCGTGCCGGGGTTCGCGCTCGACCGGCGCGAACGGGTCGACCGGGTCGACCGGCCTGAACTCGAACGGGCGGTCCTGGGTGAACGTGTCGCGGAAGCGCTCCGGGATGCGGTCGGCGATCGCGCGGATCAGCTCGATCTCGGCCGTCAGCCCGTCCGGGCCCGGCACGTCCGGCATCGCCGTCTGGTGCTCGTGCCCCTCCTCGATGCGCTGGAACGAGGCCGACATGTTGAAGATCGGCCGGCCGTGCTGGACCGCGCGGATGCGCCGCGTCGTGAACGAGCCGCCGTCGCGGATGCGGTCCACGTCGTAGACGAGCGGGGCCTCGATGTCGCCGGGGAGGATGAAGTAGGCGTGGAGCGAGTGCACCGAGCGCTCTCGCTCGACCGTGCGGTCGGCGGCCACGAGGGCCTGCGCCAACACCTGCCCGCCGAAGACGCGCTTCGAGCCGAGGTTGCGGTTGTAGCCGCGGAAGATGTTCTCCTCGATGTATTCGAGGTCGAGGATGTCGAGAAGGGCTTGGAGAGCGGGGCGCATCGGAGACGGGGCGATCGGAAGGAGGCGGGCAGGAAGCTAGCACGCGCTCTCGTGACGGCGCCGTGAATCAGCGCGGCGGAGGATCGGGCGACGCCGATGGCATCGAGGGGCGGAGGGTGTAGCAAATCGAGGATACGCGTTCCGCGATGACGCACGGGATCGGGCGCAGGAGCGCAGGCCGCGCGCGTCCACAGCCACGGGCGGGGCGCAGGGCAGGGGTTGGACTGCTTTTTGCGCAGTGCTGCACGACGGTCCCGCGCCTGCGCTACCCCACCAGCCTCTATATTGACGTCTTCCTGCGGCGGCGCGTCTCTCTCTGCCCTCTACATGCGATCTCTATCTTCCACGACGCTCCTACTCCTGCTAGTCACCAGTATGCTCGGTGGGTGGCCCGCGGCCAGTCCCGCCTACGGGGCGGCCTTCGCGCAGCCCGCCGCGGCGCAGGACTCGACGGTGCTCGACCGGGTGGAGCGGGCCTTCCGAGCGGGCGACGTTGACTTGCTCCTCGACGGGTCCGCCGACCGCCTCGACGTGATCATCTTCGGGAAGGGGGCATCGTACAGCCGGGCGCAGGCCGCGCTCGTGCTCCAGGACTTCTTTCGGCGCAACCCGCCGGCCCGCGTCTCGTTCGAGCAGGAGGTGCTCGCCGAAGACCGCCGCTCGATGATCGGGAGGTATGTGGCGGAGGGCCAGGTGGAGGCGGTCGCCGTGTTCGTCCGTATGCGGGCGCGGGCGGCCGGGTGGCAGCTCCGATCGATTCGGATCGAGCGCGGCAACAGCCGGAACTGACCGGCGCCCGACCGGCTGCGCGGAAGCGCCGGGGCGGAGCCGTGTCGAGGCGGAACCGTGCCGGGGCACGGCGTATGTTCTTCCCCCCTCGCCGCCCTCTCGCCGTGCTCCCATGAAGCGCCTCAGCGCGCGGTACGCCGCCGTCGCCCTCTTCCTCGTCGTGCTGATCGCGGCGACCTACGCGGTCGAGGCGTGGCGGGTGGGGCAGATCGAAGCGCGCGGGGAGGCCGCGCAGATCGAAGCGGTGGCTCGCGTGGCCGAGACCGTCGAGCAGCGCGTCCGGCGGATCGAGGGCGAGCTGATGCAGCGGGCCGAGGCGCTCGCCCGTCTCCCGGTCGTCCGCCGGGCCCTGCGAGGCGATTCGGCGGCGCGCGGCGAGGTCGTGCGGGCGTTCTCCGAGCTGAGCCTGCCGCCGCGCACGACGGCCGAGCTCTACACACCGACGCCGGAGCTGGTGGCGTGGCAGGGGCCGAGCCTCCCGCTCGACGCGGCCACCCGCACGACCCGCTTCCTCTCCGTTCCACAAACCTCCGTGGCGAGTGAGGGCGCGCTTCGCCGAGCCCTCGTCGTGTGGTTGCCCGTGCGCGAGGGGCGGCGCGTGCTCGGGGTCGTGCGCGTGTTCGAGCTCGTGGAGACGCGCGTGCCCGTGCGCAACCAGTACCTCCGCGACTATGACATCGTGGAGCCGTGGCGAGCCGAAGCCGGGCTCCCGCTCGACGTCGAGTTCGGGCCGATGTCGGAGGCGCCGATGGACGTCCCGTCGCACGACGTCCGGAGCGACGACGGCACCGTGCTGGCCCGCGTGATCGTGCCCGTCCCCTCGCTCGAAGCGCTGGTGAGCGCGGTGCGGGAGTCGGCGGGGGACGTGGTGGCGTTCTGGCTCGTGCTGCTCTTCGGGTGGGGGGTGGCGGGTCTGTGGATGCTCCACGCTCACTGGGGGCGGCGTGGTGCTCGCGACGGCCGATGGCGATGGGCCGGGGCCGGATCGTTCCTCGTACTCGCTGCGGCGTGGTGGGGGCTCCGGTACGCGCTCCTCGCCCTCGGCGTCCCCGGTCGTTGGTTCGACGGGATGGGAGGTCTCGAAGGCGAGCTAGCCCTGTTCGACCCGGTCTACCTCGCATCGGGTGTGGGAGGGGGGCTGCTGGGGTCGGCCGGCGAGCTGGCCGTCACGGCCGTATTCGCGGCGGGGCTCGGGGTGGCGTGGTTCTGGTTCGCCCTCGGCGTGCTGCGCCGCGTCCGGAGCGGGGAGCGCGGGCGGCCCGCGTCCGCTCCGGGGCTCCGGTGGCTGCTCGGTGCGGCCCTCGGCGCGTTCGTCGGGGTGGCCCTGGTCGGGGCCGTTTCGTTGCTCGTCCGGCGCGCCGTCCTCGACGCGACGCTGCCCTACTTCGACCGGGTGGAGCCGCTGCCCCACGGCATGGTGCTGCTCGTCTTCGGCGCCTTGCTGCTGCTCGTGCTCTCGGCGGCGCTGGGGCTGGCCGGGCTCGGCGTGCTCGTCCGCGTGAAGGGCCGGGTGCGCTTCGTCGCCAGCGCGTGCGTCGTCGCCGTCGCCCTCGCCGTCACCTATGCCGCGACCCCCATCGCAGACGGGGTGGCGTGGCCCGTCGCGCTCGCCTTTTTCGCCGTAGGGGGCGGCGTGGCGTGGTGGGCGGAGCGCGGCCCGGACGCGTGGACGGGGCCGCTCACGGTGCGAGGCGTGCTGCTCGCTGCGCTCGTCCTCGCCGCGCTGGCCTACCCCACCGCCTACAAAGCGGCGCAGGACAAGCTGGAGGACCGCCTCACCGACGCGGCCGAGGAGTTCGCCGACGGGGAGGACGCGCGGGTGGCGTTCGCGCTCGAAGGGGTGATGCTGGACGCGCGGGCGTCGGACGCGGTGGAGGAGGCGCTGCGGGACCGGTTCGGGCGAGCGGCGCGGCGGGCGGCGCCCTTCGACTCGCTCGCGACCGACCTCGTGACGGGCTCGCTCCTGGCCGCCCTCGCGGACTACTCCGTCGGGCTGGCCCTCCTCGGGCCCGCCGGCGATACGCTCGGGCTGCACTGGGAGGCCCCGTTGCCCGACGCCGAGCCCGACCTGCTCGGCAGGGGAGTGAGGTCGGACGATCCGCTCTCGTTCGGCTCCCTCCGCCGCCGCTACGCCGCGGACACCGCTCCGGGCTTCGTAGTGGAGCGGGAGGCGGCGCTAGAGGGACGGGGGAAGTACCGCTACGCTGGCGTCGGGCCGATTCGGCGAACGAGCGACGGCGCGATCCTCGGCTGGGTCACGGCCCTCGCCGAGCCGAAGCCGGCGCGCTACGTCTCGGAGACGCCGTTCCCCCGCGTGCTCGTCCCGGCCGGGCTG
>CAYTJT010000104.1:0-10426 GCA_964438105.1 uncultured Rhodothermales bacterium
CCGACGATCGTGATGCCGCTGATGGCGTTGGAGCCGGACATGAGCGGGGTGTGCAGCGTCGCGGGCACCTTCGAGATGACCTCCATCCCGACGAAGGCGGCGAGCACGAAGACGACGATCAGGGCGATGTCCATGAGAAGAGCGGGTTGCTGGATGTCAACGTAGAGGCGCGACATGTCGCGCCTCTACCGGATGGCGTATCAGGCGGAGGGTGCGAGCAGCCCGCACACGCGCTCATGGACGACCTCGCCGCCGTGGGCGAGGCACGCCCCCTGGATGATCTCGTCGTCGAAATCGGGTACGAACGCGCCGTCGGCGGTGAACTCGGTGACGAGCGCGCCGAGCGTGCGGGCGTACATCTGGCTCGCGTGGAGCGGCATCGTCGCGGGCAGATTCGTCGGGCCGAAGACCTGGACGCCGCCGTGGACGACGCGCTCGTCGGCTTTCGTGACGGCGCAGTTGCCGCCGTTCGCGGCGGCGAGGTCGAGGATGACGGAGCCGGGCTGCATCCCCTCCACCCCGGCTTCGGTGATGAGCACGGGCGCGGCGCGGCCCGGGATCAGCGCGGTCGAGATGACCACGTCGGCCTTCGCGACGTGGCGGGCGAGGAGTTCGACCTGCCGCGCCTGGTCGTCTTTAGCGAGCGCCTTCGCGTAGCCGCCTTTGTCCTCGGCGTCGCTCGTGTCGAGCTCGAGCTCGACGAACTTCGCCCCGACGCTCTCGACCTGCTCCCTCGCGGCGGGCCGGACGTCGTACGCGCTCGTCACCGCGCCGAGCCGTCGCGCCGTGGCGAGCGCTTGCAGCCCGGCGACGCCCGCGCCGAGCACGAGCACCTGCGCGGGGCGGATCGTCCCGGCGGCGGTCGTGAGGAGCGGGAAGAACTTGGGCAGCAGGTCGGCGGCGACGAGCACGGCTTTGTAGCCCGCGACGGTGCTCATCGCCGAGAGCGCGTCCATCTTCTGCGCGCGCGTGATGCGCGGCACGAGCTCCATCGAGAGCGCCGTCACGCCGCGGTCCGCGAGCGCCGCCGCGAGCGCCGGCCGATCCAGCGGCTGCATGAACCCGACCACGACGGCCCCCGACCGGAGCGCGTCGAGCTCCCCATCCGGCGGCGTCACCGTCGCGACGAGGTCGGCCCCGAGCGCGTCGGCCCGCTCCACGAGCCGGGCCCCCTGCGCTTCGTACTCCGAGTCCGGGAAATAGGCCGACTCCCCCGCCCCCCGTTCCACGATCAGTTCGTAGCCCGACTTGGCGAGCCGAGCGACCATGTCGGGCGTGAGGGCCACGCGGCGCTCGCCGGGGGCCGTTTCGCGGGGGATGCCAATGACAGCCATATCCGGGGGTGTTTTGTGAGGCTACGTATAGATACGATGGAGCGCTCTTACCTGCAACGCCGGGCCGGCACGGACGACGCGCCGGCCTCCCCCGAAGGCCGAGGCCGACGCGGTCGGGTTCGAGGGGCCGTTTACCCCTTCGTCCGCTCGAACTCCTGCATGAACTGCACGAGCGCTTCGACGGAGGCGGGCGGGCACGCGTTGTAGATCGACGCGCGGAGGCCGCCGACCGAGCGGTGCCCTTTGAGCGCGAGCAGCCCTTCTTTTTTGGCCTGCTCGATAAAGACCGGCTCCAGGCTTTCGTCCGCGATGCGGTACGTCACGTTCATCTTCGAGCGCGAGTCCTCACGCGCCGTGCCCCGGTAAAACCCTGTCGCGTCGATGGCGCCGTAGAGCATCTTCGACTTCGCGTCGTTCTGCTTCCGGATGCCGTCGAGCCCGCCCTGCCCTTTCAGCCAGCGAAGCACTTTCTCGACCATGTAGACCGCGAACACGGGCGGCGTGTTGAACAGCTTCGCCGTGTGCGTGCCGTAGTCGAGCATCGTCGGTAGGCCGCCCACGCGGCGCTGGAGGAAGTCGTCGTGGATGAGCACGACGGTGACGCCCGCCGGGCCGATGTTCTTCTGCGCGCCCGCGTAGATCAGCCCGTAGCGGTCGAGGGCGAGCGGGCGGCTGAGGAAGTCCGACGAGGCGTCGCAGACGAGCGGCACGGCGGCGTCGGGCTCGGTCGCGAACTGCGTCCCGAAGATCGTGTTATTCGAGGTGAAGTGGAGGTAGGCCGCGTCGTCGTCGAGGTCCCACGTGCCGGCGTCGGGGATGTAGTTGAAGTTGGCGTCCTCGGACGTGGCGACGACGTGCGCCCCGGCGCTCCGGCCGCTGCCCACGATGTTCGCCTCCTTGATCGCTTTCTTGCTCCACGCGCCCGTGTTGAGGTAGTCGGCCGAGCCGCCCTCGGGGAGGAAGTTGAGCGGGACCTGGTGGAACTGCATCGACGCGCCGCCCTGGAGGAAGACGATGTGCCACTCGTCGCCGAGCCCGAGGAGATCGCGGAGGTGCCCTTTCGCGTCGGCGTCGACCTGGGTGTAGGCCGGCGAGCGGTGGCTGATCTCCATGATCGACGAGCCGACGTCGCCGTAGATCGGGAGCTCGGCCCTGACCTCTTCCATCACGGCGAGGGGCAGCGTGCCCGGACCGGCGGAGAAGTTGTGGAGCCGTTGGTGGTCGGAGGCTTTGGGTGTAGGCTCGTAGTCGACGGGCTGCATCATGGCGCGGAGAGGCAAAGGAGATCGGAGAGGCGTGAGTCAGAAATATACCCCAGCCCACCCGTCACCCGAACGGCACCCTAACCCCCATATTCGCCTAACTTGTTATTTATCATGCAACTGTTCACTACATTGGAGCGCACGCGGGTGCTCCGGCATCGGCCGATCGGCTCACGACTGCTCCCTCTACCAAACCGACTACCTCGATGCCGTCCACTTTCTCCCGCGCCCTGCTCGCCGGTGGCCTCGCCCTCATCTTAGTCTTCGCCGCGAGCCCGCTGCTGGCCCAGGAGGTCGCCCCGGTCCCCGCGCCTCGTGACTTCAGCGGACCTCAGACCCTCCAGCCTCAGACCGCACCGAGCGAAGGGATCGCCGTCCACGGTCACTGGGCGGTCACCGTTACGGACCCCGCGACCAGCGAGAGCACGACGTACGAGTTCAAGAACGACCTCGCCAGCTTCGGAGCCGAAGTCCTCGCCCGCCTGTTCGTCAACGACATCGATGAGATCGAACTCTATACCATCCAGACCTTCAGCCCGCAGCCGGTGTGCGGCTCGACCCAGTTCTGCAGTCTCGATACCACCGTCGAGTACGTGGAGGACCCCGATGCACCGAACGACGCGCTGATCGTCTGGACGGGGTCGGTCACGTCGGAGAACACGACCGAGATCCAACAGGTCTTCACGCGTGTGACCTTCGACGGGAATCAGAGTAACGGCCCCTTCACCGGTCGCAGCCTGACCCCCGCCATTCCTGTCGAGGCGGGCCAGATCGTGTCCGTGCGTGTCGAAGTCTCGTTCGAGTAAGACATGCCTCTAGCTGCGAATAGGAATCTGCGAGCGAGACTGTGCCGGACGGGAGGCGTGCTGCTCGCGGCGCTCCTGCTGTCGGCTCCGGCCGCGCACGCCCAGAACATCGGCGTGCAGGCCGTCGATATCGTCCCCGGCTCGTCAGGCAGCAGCCCGTTCAACTTCTACGCGGACGAGGTCGGCGAGGTGATGTACTTCACCGCCGACGACGACGTGAACGGCCGTGAGCCGTGGGTCAGCGACGGCACGGTCGGCGGGACGCGGCTCCTCCGCGACATCGACCCCGGCTCCGCCAACAGCAGCCCGATCGCGTTTGCGCGGTTCGGGGACTTCGTCTACTTCGACGCCACCGGACCGAGCGGCGACGGGCTCTGGCGCACCGACGGCACGACCGACGGCACGACCGAGGTGAGCGGAGCCGTGCGGGGCGCTCGCGACCTCACCGTCGTCGGCTCCGACCTCTTCTTCAGCGCCGAGCAGGCGTCGGTTGGGACGGAGCTGTTCGTCACCGACGGCACCGCGGCCGGGACCCGACTCGTCCAAGACATCAGCCCGGGCTTCGACGACTCGTTCCCCGACGACCTGACGGCGTTCGACGGCCTCCTCTACTTCGAGGCCGACGACGGCACGACGGGCGGCGAGCTCTGGCGGAGCGACGGCACCGAGGCCGGCACCCGCCTCGTGAAGGACATCGAGCCGGGGACCTCCGGCGGGTACGGCGACGGGCTCACGGTCTACGACGGCCTCCTATATTTCGAGGCCGACGACGGCACGACGGGCGGCGAACTCTGGCGAAGCGACGGGACTGAAGCCGGCACCGTCCTCTTCGCCGACATCAACCCCGCAGGCAACGCCTCGGTGAGCAACCTCACCGTCGCCAACGGCTACCTCTTTTTCACCGCGTTCCGAGGCGACACCGGCGGCGAGCTGTGGCGGACGGACGGCACCGAAGCCGGCACGATCCTCCTCCGCGACATCCGCCCGGGCAACGCGGGCAGCGACCCGCGCGACCTGACGGTCGTCGAGGACGTGGTCTACTTCTCGGCCGTCGACGGTGCCGGCTTTGCCAACCGCGAGCTCTGGCGGAGCGACGGCACGCCGGCGGGGACGTTCCTCGTCGAGGACATCCGCCCGGGACCGGACGGCTCGGGGATCGATCTCCTGACGGCCGCCGGCGAGCGGCTGTTCTTCCAGGCCTTCGCGGACTCGTCTACGGGGCTGGAGCTCTACGTGCTCCAGAACGGCGTCGTCTCGCTCGTGGAAGACCTCGTCCCCGGGTTCAGCGGCAGCGACCCCGAGCAGCTCACCGCGCTCGGTCGCCAGGTCTTCTTCGTCCCCCGCTCCACGCAGATCGCGATCGGCCGCGAGCCGCACTTCACGACGGCCCCGCCCCCGCCGCCCCTCGACCTGCTCGTTACGGAGAGCATCACGGTCACGGATGCGGTCCGGATCCTGCCCGCGCTCTTGCTCCTGGTGCAGGAAGCGATCACGGTGCAGGACGACGTGTCCGTGCTCGAAGCACTCCAGCTTCTGATCCAGGAGGCGATCGGCGTGCAGGACGACGTGTCCGTGCTCGAAGGGCTCCAGCTTCTCGTGCAGGAAGCGATCGGGGTGAACGACAACCTCACGCTCCGCGCGGGGAACATCACGCTCCAAACCCTGCGCGCCACCAGCGACGGCGACCTCGCGTTCGACGCGCCGATCGCGATCACGGTCGCGCTCGACGGCATCGAGGGCAGCGACGACGTGACGGCCCTCTACTTCCCCCCTCCCGGAAACCGAAGCGGCGACGATCCGGTCGTCAGCTCGTTCCGCTGGATCCTGACGGCCGGGCCGGACCTCACCTTCGGCGCGGAGACGGCGCTGCGCTTCCGCCTCGGCGACTTCCCGATCGCGTTCCCCGACCCCGCTCTGCTCACCGTGCTGCGGCGCACGGCGCCCGGCGAAGGCGAGTTCGAACCGCTCCCGACCGCCTACGACGCCGACACGAACGAACTCGTCGCGAGCGGCGTCGGCGCGTTCGGCGAGTTCGCGCTCGACCTCGGCCAACCGGTTTCGAACGAGGACGGCACGGGCACCCCGCAGGCGTTCGCCCTCCACGGCGCGGCACCCAACCCGTTCATGGGCCGGACCTCGATCGGCTACGACGTCGCCGAGGCGGCGCGCGTGCAGATCGTCGTCTACGACGTGCTGGGCCGGCGCGTCCGCACGCTCGTGGACGAGGACCGCACGCCCGGCCGCTACCGCGTGACGTTCGACGCCTCGGGCCTCACGAGCGGGATCTACCTCTACCGGATGCAGGCGGAGTCGTTCAGCGCCACCCACCGCGTTATCCTGACCCGGTAGGCCCGGCGGGGCCGGAGACCTCAGTCAGGCCGCAGCGTGACCGCCTCCGTGGTGAACTCGAACTCACCGATCCCCTCGCCCTCCTGGACGTACTCCACCGTGAAAGAGTGCGTCGCCGTCGTATCGGGCGGCACGCTGGGGACGAGGACGATCTCGTCGACGGTGTTCGGCGAACGCGCGAGGTAGTCGGAGAGCGAGAACCGCTCGTAGAAATAGCGATCCGCGAAACTGCGAACGAGGACGTCGAACGCCCCGGCCAGGTCGGTGCCGGCGGGGTACGCGCTCGCGTAGCCGGTGCCGCTCGTGATCCGGATGTCCCGGACGACCTCGTCCGATCTCGGGATGCCCGGGTCGCACGCGTAAGCCGCAGCCACGAACCCGGCGGAGCGTACGCCGCTGCGTTCGGAGAAGTACAACTCCTGAACCGGCCTCATCGAGATGCCGAGGGCGTCGTGCCGCAGCGTGTCGCCCTCCACCGGCACGAACGTCGGGCCGTGGAGCGGGCCCTCCACCACGACGCGGTAGGTCTGCGTCGCGAAGTCCGTGGTCCGGAACCGATCCGCGAACGGCCCGCACTCGGACGCGTTGTCGCACGCGGCGAGCGCGAGCAGCAAGCCGAGGGCGAGGCGAGCGGTATGTCGCGGACGAACGATCACGACGAGTTAGGGCAGGTCGATGTCGAAGCTGCCCCGGGTCACGCGGATGATCGACGTGTCGTCGACCGGGCTCAGCACGTTGAAATAGAAGCTGCCCTCGACGCGGTCGGACGTGAAGGACTCGATCGTGACCGAGCCCACGTCCTCGCTGTTCGGCAGCGTGTTGCTCACCGTCACGTTCTGCCCGACGCGGTACTGCACGCGGCTGCCCGGCATGTCGAGCGGCAGCGTGACGGGCCCGAACCCGTCGGTCTGAAGGCGGAACAGCAACTGCGCCAACCCGCCCTCGCACGTGATGTCGAGCACGCCTTCCGGCGACACCGACGCCGTCGCGCGGTCCGCCGCGAACCCCTCGCCGTCGATGCGGGCGGCGCACGATCCATCGAGCTGCTCGACGGGGCTGACGGGATTGTCGTCGGCGTCGTCTTCGGTGAGGTCGCTGCGCGTGGCGTCGCAGGCGGCGAAGGCGAGGAGCAGGCACACGCTGAGGAGACTGCGCAGAAAGGGCACGGGCATAGGGGAGGCGAGTTTGGGAGACAGTAACCCAGACAAGTTAATCCAGCCCGATCGATCGTGGCGCGGAAATACGTTAGACCGCGCTTACCGTAGCGCGAGCGCGTCCGTCTGCTCGAACGTAGCGGCGGCGGCGTCGAGGAACGCGGCGTAGCGCTCCTCCGACGTGACGCCGCTGAGCTGGCTGACGAGCTGCCCGTCGGGGTGCACGACGGCGTAGGTCGGCAGGGCGATCCGGCCCGTGAGCTCGAGCTGGTAGCGCTGGAGCGCCGGGCCCGTCTCGGCGTTGTCGGTCCAGAGCTGAAGCGGGACGAACGAGCGGTCGATCCGCTGGGCGATCGCGGGTTGCGAGAGCACGGTCGCCTCCATGTGGCGGCAGTTCGTGCACGTGTAGCCCGTGAAGTCGATCAGCACGGGACGGCCGGTGCGCCGCGACTCTTCGAACGCCGCCGTCCGGCTCTGGTGCCACGCCACCCCGCCGTGCGTCTCGAACGCCCCCGATCCTTCGACGCGGGCTTGCATCCCCGCGAGCAGGCTCACGTCGGTCGCCTGCCGCGGCGGCAGGAACGCGTCGAACCCGCCGAGCGGCGCGCCGAGCAGCCCGGGCATGAGGTAGAACGCGAACCCGAAAAACGCGATCGCGGAGAACAGCCTGAGCCCGCCGACGGGTTGCGGCGCCGTGGCGACCTCCGCCTCCGGGCTCTTCAGCGTCAGCTTGCCGATGAGGTAGAACCCCGTGAGCGCGAAGATCACGATCATCAGCGCGATCGCGAGCGGGCGCGGCAACAGCCCCGTCCCCCACACGAGATCGGCGTTCGAGAAGAATTTCAGCGCCGCCGCGATCTCGACGAACCCGAGCACGCCCTTGAGCGCGCCCATCCACGAGCCCGACCGCGGCAGCCGGCTGAGCGCGTTCGGGAAGACGGCGAAGAGCACGAACGGGAGGGCGAACACGCTCGAAAAGATGACCATGCCGAGGAGCGGATAGCCCCACCCGCCCTGCACCGTCGCCGCGAGCAACCCGCCGACGAACGGCACCGTGCACGAGAACGACACGAGCACGAGCGTCAGCCCCATGAAGAGCACGCCGAGGTAGCCGCCGCGCTCGTCGCTCTGCCGGTTGAAGTAGTTCATCAGCCCGGCTGGCGGGCGCAGCTCGTAGAAGCCGAGGAGCGAGAACCCGAACACGACGAGCACGAGCCCGATGAAGAGGTTGACGAACGGGTTCGCCGCGATCAGCTGCGGCCCCGCCGCCCCGACGACGAGCGCCATCGCGATCCCGAGCCCGGTGAACAGCCCGACGATCGAGAGGCCGTAGACGCCCGCCATCCGCGCCGCTTTGCGCCGGTCGCCCGCGCGGTGCAGGAAGAACGACACCGTGAGCGGGATCATCGGGAAGACGCACGGGGTCAGGAGGGCCGCGAGCCCGGCCCCGATCGCGAGGAGGACGAACCCCCACAGCCCGCTCCGCCGCTCCTCGGCCGGCTCCAGCGGCACGAGTTCGCCCACCTCTTCTTCGGCGCCCGGCGGCGCTGGACCTTGTGGCGAGGCGTCGGCCACCGGCGGCAGCACGGCCGACGCTGGCGCTTCGTCCTCCACGGGCGCTTCGTCGTCCCCGAGCGCTTCGGGCACAGCGGCGCGCGGCGGCTCTGCGGGAGGCGACCCGGCCGCGCTCGGGGGCGCCGCGGGCCGCGCTTCGGCTGCGACGGAGGCGTTGCGGATCTGCACCGGGACCTCGAACGGATGCCGCGTCGGCGGCAGGCAGAGCTCGTCGTTGCAAACCATGTAGCGGATCGTCCCGGCGATCGGGGCTGCGCCGTCGGTCGCCGCCTCCGTCACGCGGAACACGCCGCTGAGCGAGACGGCCTCGGTGAAGTAGGTGTAGTCGCGCCCCAGCGTCGGGTCGAAGCCCTGATTCGGCTCGGGCTGCGAGACGGGCGCCGTGCGCTCGAACGCCGCCGTCTCGTCGAAGCGGACGTCGAGCGGCTTGCCGACGGGCGAGTCCATCGCGTACATCCGCCAGTCGCCCTCGATCGTCGCGGAGAGGTTCAGCAGCACGACGTCGCCGGGCTCTGCCGGCGCGGGGTCGGCGCTCACCGTCCACGTGACGGGGTCGGCGTCGGGGACCTGCGCGCGCACCGCGCCCGCCGCGGCGGTGAGCGCGAGGAGCAGGCCGGTCGCGAGAATGTGGAACTGACGCATGGGGAAAGATAGCTCGTGCGCTCACACAACTCGGCGCGCGCCCTCGGGTTCGGCCCGCTCCGTCACGAATCGGTAAATCTCCGCCTCCGTTCCGGCACGCCCGCCGGGGGGCGGAACTGACGGCGGGGCGCCCGCCTCCGTGTGGAGTAACGAACGCCCCGCCGGGGGTGTTGCCCTGCTCAGCCGGTCCGCTCGGGTTCGAGCGGCTGCCCTAAAGCAGCTGCCCTAGAGCGGCTGCCCTAGAGCGACTCGGTGAGCGACTCGGGCACGACCTGGATCGTCAGCGTGCCGCTGTACTCGGGGTGCATCTTGACGGTCGCCGTGTACTCGCCCGTCGTCCGGATGTCGGAGTCGAGCGAGATGTTGCGGCGGTCCACCTCGAGGCCCTTCTGCTTGAGCGCGTCGGCGATCTGCTGCGTCGTGATCGTCCCGAAGATGCGGTCCTCCTCGCCCACGGGGGCCTGGAGCACGATCTCGAGGTCGCTGATCCGCTTGGCGAGGGCCTCGGCGTCCTTCCGGGCCGATTCGAGCTTGAGCGCCTGCTGGCGCGTCTCCTCCTCGTAGCGCTTCACGTTCGAGGTGTTCGCCACGACGGCGAGCCCGTTCGGGATGAGGTAGTTGCGCCCGTAGCCGCCCTTGACGGACACGACCTCGCCTTTCTGCCCGAGGTTGTCGACGTCCTGCGTGAGAATAACGTTCATGGGTTCTGGTCTTTTGTCACGGGTCCTTTGTCACTTGCGAATGACCGATGACGAGTGACGATGGACTACTTGATGTTGTCTGCGACGAAGGGCAGCAGCGCCATGTGGCGCGCCCGCTTGATGGCCGTCGTGAGCTGGCGCTGGGACTTCGCCGAGACGCCGGTGACGCGGCGCGGCAGGATCTTGCCCTGCTCGTTGATGTAGCGCTTGAGCGTCTCGGTGTCCTTGTAGTCGATGTACTCGATGCCGGCGGACTCGAAGGGGCACTCCGGGCGGCGCTTGGCGCCGGGCACCGCGCTGCGGGCGATGGGCTCGTTCTTCTTTTTCTTGTCGTTGCGTGCCATGATCTCTAGAGGCTGGGGTGAGAAGGGTTACGCGTCGGCTTCGGCTTCAGCGGGGGCTTCGGCGGGCTGGCTCTTCCGCTTGTCGTAGTGCCGCTCCATCTTGGCGTCGTAGCGCAGGAGGAGGTGGCGCAGGATGTCGTCGTTGAGCTTGAGCGCGCGCTCGAACCGGTCGATGAAGGCGGGCTCGGCGCGGAAGTAGACGACGGCGTAGTGGCCGTTGCGCTTCTTCTCGATGGGGTAGGCGAGCCGCTGGCTCCCC
>CAYTJT010000105.1:0-5012 GCA_964438105.1 uncultured Rhodothermales bacterium
GTCTGCGAGGCCGTGGCCTACGCCCACCGCAACCTCGTCGTCCACCGCGACCTCAAGCCCTCGAACATCCTCGTCGCCGCCGGCGATGCCGACGGCAAGCCGTCGGTGAAGCTGCTCGACTTCGGCATCGCGCGGTTGCTCGAAGCCGACGGGCCGGGGCTGACGTGGTCCGGCCTCCGGCCGATGACGCCGGAGTACGCCGCCCCGGAGCAAGTCCGCGGGGGCGCGATCACGACGGCGACGGACGTCTACGCCCTCGGCGCGCTCCTCTACGAGCTGCTCACCGCCCGCCGGCCGCACGCCCTCGTCGACCGGAACCTGCAGAGCATCGAGAAAGCCATCTGCGAGGACGCGCCCGAGCGGCCGAGCCTCGCCGTCGGCCGCACCGTAGCGGCGAGGCTCGACGGCGGAGCCCACACGGTCACGCCCGCCGGAGTCAGCCACGCGCGCAGCACGACGCCCGAACGCCTCCGCCGCACGCTCGGCGGCGACCTCGACACGATCACGCTCAAGGCGCTGCGGAAGGAGCCCGAGCAGCGCTACAACTCGGCCGACGCCTTCGCCGCCGACCTCCGCCGCTACCGCGACGGGATCCCCGTGCAGGCCCGCCGTCCCACGGCAGGCTACCGCGTCCGCAAGTTCGTGATGCGCCACCGCACCGGCGTGGCGGTCGCTGCCGCCGTCGTCGCCGTGCTCGCAGCCGTGATCGGGTTTTACACCGCCCAGCTCACCGCCGAGCGGGACCGGGCCCAGCTCGAAGCGACGAAGGCCGAGGAGGTCTCCGAGTTCCTCACCGCCCTGTTCACGAGCTCGGACCCGGCGGAGTCGCTCGGCGCCGAGGTCACCGCGCGGCAACTGCTGGCCGAAGGCACCGAGCGCATCGAGAACGAGCTGGCATCGCAGCCCGAGGTGCAGGCGCAGATGTACGGCACGATCGGCCGCGTCTACCACTCGCTCGGCCTGTTGGAGCAGGCCGAGGCGACCTTACAGCGTAGCCTCGACCTGTACTCCTCAGTCGGAGCGGAAGCCGCTGACCTTGCTCGCACACAGACCGACCTCGGCAGTGTTTACGTGAGCCTAAACAACTTCGACGCCGCCGATTCATTGCTTCAGCGAGCCCTCACCGTGCAGCGGGCGAGCGACGCTGAGGCCGGGGAAGACCTCGCTGCCACCCTCGAGGAATACGGCGACCTGCTGATCGAGCGGGGCGACTACCCCGACGCCGAGGCCCCCTACCGGGAAGCCCTCGAGATCCGGCGCGCGCTGCACGGCGAGGAGCACCCCGCATACGCTTCGCTTCTCAGCCGAATCGGCGTCAGCTACGGCCGCATGGGCCGGTACGACGAGTCCCTCGAAACCCACGAAGCCGCCCTCGCCCTCCACCGTCAATTGCACGGAGACCTCCACCCCGCCACCACCGAGTCCCTGCGCGAGACCTCTACGTCGCACCGCCGGCTCGACAACTTCGTAGAGGCCGAGGCGCTGATCCGCGAAGCCATCGCCCTGGACTCCCAACTCGTCGGGCTGGAGCACCCGAACATGGGCGAGGACTACTACCAGTATGCGAGCCTGCTCAGCGACATGGGACGCTTCGACGAGGCGACGGAGATGTTCGAGCGCTCGCTCGCCGTCGACAAGGCCACGCTCGGCGAGGACCATCCATACATCGCCATCACGCTCGGCGACCTTGGTCAGCTTCGACAGCGGGCGGGCGATCGCGAAGGGGCGATTGCGTATTACCGCCAGGGCGTCGAGATGGCGCGGCGCGAGCTCCCATCGGACCACCCGCAGCTCGCGGGGCTGCTCCACAAGCTCGGCGAAGCGCTGAGCTTTACCGGGCAGTTCGAGGAGGCCGAGGCCTCGATCCGCGAAGCCCTCGCGATCACACGGTCGCGCCTTGACGAGGACCACGTGCAGGTGCTCTCGATCCGCAGCGCGCTCGGGTCGTTTTACGTACGCGCCGGACGCCACGACGAGGCGATCCCCCTGTTCCGCGACGTGCTCTCGCGCCGGCAACGCACCCAGGGCGAGAACAGCGCGATCACGGCC
This sequence comes from uncultured Rhodothermales bacterium, assembly GCA_964438105.1. Classification (GTDB taxonomy): domain Bacteria; phylum Bacteroidota; class Rhodothermia; order Rhodothermales; family JANQRZ01; genus JBBSMX01. The sequence continues at coordinate 2,050 of CAYTJT010000105.1, forward strand.
CGGGGGTACTACAACCTCTCCGCTGCGCTACGAGTGAAGGGAACGCCGGAGTCGCTGACCGAGGCCCGCGAGGTCATCGCGACAGGCGTCGACCGCTATCACTCGGTGTTTCCCTCGGAAAGCCGCGAAGTCGGCTACGCGCTCATGGAGCAAGCCGACGTGTTCCGCGCTTCCGGGGACACGACGAACGCGGTCGCCACCTACCGCGAGGCCGGACGCATCTTTCGTGCGTCCCTCGGATCGGACCACCCCATTCTGGAGCGGGTACGGGAGTCGCTGGCTGCGATGGCGGAGGGATGATGCACGTCCCACCGAACGAGCGAAACGACGCGGAGGCTGGGCAGTAGGTAGCTCGGACTTCCCGCCCATCTGCTCATCACCCCATCGCATGCGTATCGCCGTCTTCAGCGCCAAGCCCTACGACCGCCGCTTCCTCGAAGCCGCCAACGAGGACGCCCACCACGACCTCGTCTTTTTCGAGACCCAGCTCCGGCCCAACACCGCCGTGCTGGCCGACGGCTTCCCCGCCGTCTGCGCCTTCGTCAACGACGTGCTCGACGCCGACGTGCTGAGCGCGCTGAAGGAGCACGGCACGCGGCTCGTCGCGCTGCGCAGCGCGGGGTTCAACCACGTGGACATCGAGGCGGCGGCGGCGTTGGGCTTGACGATCGCGCGCGTCCCGGCCTACTCGCCGTACGCCGTCGCCGAGCACGCCGTGGGGCTGCTGCTCGCGCTCAACCGCAACCTCTCACCGCGCCTACACCCGCGTCCGCGAGGTCAACTTCTCGCTCGAAGGGCTGCTCGGGTTCGTCCTCCACGGCAAGACCGTCGGCGTCGTCGGGACGGGCAAGATCGGGACGATCGTGGCGCGCATCCTCAAGGGGTTCGGCTGCAACCTCCTGGCCTTCGACCTCTACCCGAACGACGCGTGCCGCGACCTCGGCGTCGAGTACGTCGAGCTGGACGAGCTCTTCGCCCGGTCCGACATCATCTCGCTGCACACCCCGCTGACGCCGGACACGTACCACCTCGTCGACGGCGACGCCCTGGAGCAGATGAGGGAGGGCGTCGTGCTGATCAACACGAGCCGCGGCGCGCTCATCGACACGCAAGCCGCCGTCGAGGCGCTCAAGACCGGCCGCGTCGGGGCGCTCGGGCTCGACGTGTACGAGGAGGAGAGCGACCTGTTTTTCGAGGACCTCTCCAGCCACGTGATCCAGGACGACACGTTCGCGCGGCTGCTCACCTTCCCCAACGTCCTCATCACCGGGCACCAGGCGTTCTTCACCGTCGAGGCCATGACGAACATCGCCGAGACCACGCTCGCGAACGTGACGGCCTTCGAGGAGGACGGCGAGGCGCTGCACCCCGTGACGACGGAGATGATCGCGTAGGCCCGAATGCCGGGAGCGGAGAGCGCGAGAGCGCGGCCGAGGAAGCGACGATTCCGTCGGCGTCGCCCTTGACGCGTGGCGTCGCGTTCGTATGTTGGCGCTACGGAAGCCAGGGGTGCCGCCGCTCCCGACACGGACGTGTCCGAGCCGCGGCTGAGAAAGACCCTCAGCACCTGATCCGGTTCGCACCGGCGTAGGGAGGCTTCTCGGTCCAGCGGCCCACGGCTCAGCAGCCCCCGCGTCCGGCTTCCGACTCCGCCCATCCAACCGGAAGCCGCCATGTCCGACGCCACCCAGCCCGCCGCCCTCCCCACGTCCGCCGCCGCGAAGCGCGCCGCCGACGCCCGCACCCACGATCGCCTCGACGAACTCTCGGCTGAGGTACGCCGGCCCTTCCCGCGCTCGCGGAAGATCTACGTCGAAGGCAGCCGCGGCATCCGCGTGCCGATGCGCGAGGTCGAACTCAGCGACTCGCCCGCGAGCCACGGCGGCACGCCGAACCCGGCGTTTCCGCTCTACGACACGAGCGGGCCGTACACCGACCCCGACGCCGCGATCGACCTCCGGCGAGGGCTCCCGAGCGTGCGCGGCGCGTGGATCGCGGAGCGCGGCGACACCGAGCAGCTCGGCGGGCTCACGAGCGCCTTCGGCCGCGAGCGGGCGGGCGATGCGAAGCTCGTACCCCTCCGCTTCGAGCACGTCCACGCGCCCCGGCGAGCCCGGCCGGGCAAGTGCGTCACGCAGCTCCACTACGCCCGGCGCGGCGAGATTACGCCCGAGATGGAGTTCGTGGCGATCCGCGAGAACCAGAAGCTCGACGCGCTCCGCAGTGCCGACCCCGGCATCTTTCACCAGCACGCCGGGCAGGGCTTCGGAGCCCTGATCCCCGCCGCGATTACGCCCGAGTTCGTCCGCGACGAAGTGGCGCGGGGCCGCGCCATCATCCCGGCCAACGTCAACCACCCCGAGCTCGAGCCCATGATCATCGGGCGGAACTTCCTCGTGAAGATCAACGCCAACATGGGCAACAGCGCGGTCACGTCGAGTATCGCCGAAGAGGTCGAAAAGCTCGTCTGGGCGATTCGGTGGGGGGCCGACACCGTGATGGACTTGTCGACGGGCGCGAATATCCATGAGACGCGCGAGTGGATGCTCCGCAACGCGCCTGTTCCGATCGGTACCGTGCCGATCTACCAGGCGCTCGAAAAAGTCGGCGGCGTGCCCGAGGAGCTGACGTGGGAGCTGTACCGCGACACGCTCATCGAGCAGGCCGAGCAGGGCGTCGACTACTTCACGATCCACGCCGGCGTGCTCTTGCGCTTCGTCCCGTTGACGGCGAACCGCCGGACGGGCATCGTCTCGCGCGGCGGCTCGATCATGGCGAAGTGGTGCCTCGCCCACCACCAAGAGAACTTCCTCTACACGCACTGGGACGAGATCTGCGAGATCATGGCGGCCTACGACGTCAGCTTCTCGATCGGCGACGGCCTCCGCCCCGGCTCGATCGAGGACGCGAACGACGACGCGCAGTTCGCCGAGCTCTACGTCCAGGGCGAGCTCAACAAGAAG
>CAYTJT010000105.1:5100-10390 GCA_964438105.1 uncultured Rhodothermales bacterium
CCACATCACGTCGGGCATCGGCGCGGCGATGATCGGGTGGTACGGCTGCGCCATGCTCTGCTACGTCACGCCAAAGGAGCACCTCGGGCTGCCGGACCGCGACGACGTACGCGAGGGGGTCATCACGTACAAGATCGCTGCGCACGCCGCCGACCTCGCCAAGGGCCATCCCGGTGCCCAGGCGCGCGACAACGCCCTCTCCAAAGCCCGGTTCGAGTTCCGCTGGGAGGACCAATTCAACCTCGCGCTCGACCCCGAGAAGGCGTGCGCCTTCCACGACGAGACGCTCCCGAAAGACTCGGCGAAGGTGGCCCACTTCTGCTCGATGTGCGGGCCGAAGTTCTGCTCGATGAAGATCACCCAGGACGTCCGCGACTATGCCGACGCGCACGGCGTGGACGTCGAGGCGGCGATCCCCGAGGGGATGCGGCAGAAGGCCGAGGAGTTCCGCGACGGCGGCGGCGACCTCTACCAGCCGGTCACCACAGACTAATGAGGCAGCGGCTCAGCGAGGATCGAGCACGCAGGATAACGGTGCCGCCCACCCCTCTACGAAGTGGGATGGCGAAATTGCACCGCCCCGTCGGCGCAGGTCCGACGGGCGGAGGCGATGCCACTCCCCCACCTGTAGGTACCTTGTTTCTCACTCCCCTATCCTGCCCCCTTCCCCATGGCTTCTCTCAAGTGGTTCGGTATCGGTCTCCTCACCCTTGTTCTCCTCCTGCTCCTCTGGGGCCTCGTCGTCGAGCCCCGCTTCCTGCTCGACACGGAGACCTACACCGCCGAGGTGCCGAACCTCCCGCCGGAGTGGGAGGGCCAGCAGATCGCCCTCCTCGCGGACTTCCAGGTGGGGATGTGGTGGGACAACACGGGGATGGTCGAAGAGGCGATCGAGGAAACGATCGAAGCAGGGCCGGCGCTCGCGCTCATCGCCGGCGACTTCGTGTACAAGCCGGACTCCGCCACGATACGTGAGGCCGTCGAGATCGTCCGCCCGCTCGCCGAATCGGGGATCCCGACTTACGCCGTCCTCGGCAACCACGACTACTCGATGATGAAGGAGTCGAGCGAGAAGCGGCCGGCGCTCGCGCGCTACCTCGCCGAGCAGCTCGAGTCGGTCGGGGTTCAGGTGCTGGAGAACGAGGCCGTCGCGGTCGGCGAGCAGGCCGCCGCGCCGCTCTGGGTCGTCGGCGTGGGATCGGCGTGGGCCGAAGAAGCCCGCCCCGCAGCGGCGATGGCCGGCGTCCCGTCGGATGCCGCCCGGGTGATCCTCATGCACAACCCCGTCTCCTACCGCGAGCTCCCTGCCTACGAAGCCCCGCTGGCGCTGTCGGCCCACACGCACGGCGGCCAGATCCGCATCCCGCTCACGCGGTCGTGGAGCTGGCTCGACATCGCGCGCGACCGCGAGGTCATCGCCGACGGCTGGGCCGCCGACTCGATCGGGGCCACGGGCAACCGCGCCTACGTCAACCGCGGGCTCGGCTTCAGCCTCGTCCCCGTCCGCATCTTCTGCCAGCCCGAGCTCTCGCTCTTCACCCTCCAGGGCAGCGAGGGCGACCTCCCCGAACGCGGGCCGGAGACCGATGAAGGCGCCACGACGGCGGACTCCGCCGCGGCAGCCACCCAGGACACGTAGCGGACGGCGGGCCGTGCACAGCGCCGAGCGCTTGTGAATGCGCTCCGCAACTGTTTCTTTGGGGAATAGCCCTTTCCCGACCCCGAGGCGCGTCATGGCCCACCTCATCCTCCGCCCCGACTGGTACCTCCCCGAATCCGTCTGCACAACGGAGGCGGGCTACCGCACGCGCCGTGCGTTCATCAAAAAGCTCGGGCTGGGCACGGTCGGGCTCGCGGCACTCGGGCCGGGCTGCCAGACCCCAGACGGTCCAGCGCGCGGCACGATCAAGCCGGGGGCCGCACCATCGGGCGACCCGGCCGGCAACCTCCTCGCGGACCCGCAGCACCCGCTCGACACGATCCCGATAGATGCGCCGCGCACCGGCTATCCGGCTCCCCGTGTGACAGAAGGCTTCCCCCCACCCGGCCGCGAGACAACCGAACGCCTCGCCCACGCCTCGTACAACAACTTCTACGAGTTCAAGAACCAGGGCGACCTCAAGGATCTCTGGGAGCTCACGGGCGCCTACGACCCGTTCCCGTGGACCGTCGAGGTCAGCGGCCTCGTTGAGAACGAGCGGACGTTCGACGTGGACGCGCTCGTGCGGCAGATGGGACTGGAAGAGCGGGTCTACCGATTCCGCTGCGTCGAGGCCTGGAGCATGACGGTGCCGTGGACGGGCTTCCCCCTCCGCGACTTGATCGACGCGTGCAGGCCGCTCTCGACGGCCCGCTACGTCCGATTCATCTCCGCGAGCCGGCCCACGCAGATGCCCGGCCTCGCAAAATCGGAATGGTACCCGTGGCCGTACTTCGAGGCGCTCCGGATGGACGAGGCGATGAATGACCTCGCGTTCGTCGCGGTGGGGGCCTACGGCGAGCCGCTCCCGAAGCAGAACGGGTCCCCGTTCCGGCTCGTGCTCCCGTGGAAGTACGGGTACAAAGGGCCGAAAGCGGTCCAGCGCATCGCGTTCACCGCCGAGCAACCGCCGACGTTCTGGAATGAGCTCCAACCCGCCGAGTACTCCTTCCTCTCGAACGTCAACCCGAACGTCCCACACCCGCGCTGGAGCCAGGCAACGGAGCGGTTCATCGCGTCTCAGGAAGAAGAGCGGCGCGTCGAAACCCTCCTCTTCAACGGGTACGCCGAGCAGGTCGGCGCGCTCTACCCCGACGAGCCACGCGGCTAGCGGGCGCCGCTACGACACCGCCACGTCGGCCGGGTCGCCGTGCTCGGCGAGGAATCGGTTCCAGCCGCGTACCATCACCGCGAGCCCGATCGCACCGATGAGGGCCATCGCCGCGAAGCTGAGCGAGAGGATCCACTGCCCGCGCTTGTAGGGTTCGAGCACGATCTGCTCCTGCCCCGGCACGGCCCGCACCGTCACCCGGTCGAGCTCGCGCGCTTCGATGCTCTTGAGATAGGTGAGCGGCATCTCGACAGCGCGCTCCACCGCTTCGGTCTCGCCCGGCGGGACGTAGCGGAGAAGGACCTCGCCGCGGGTGATCTCCGACCGCACGTTCGTCTCGACCCCGAGCACCTCGGCCTCCACGTAGTCGCCGACGTTCGCCGCCTCGCGCTGCTCGAAGCCGGCCCAGAGGAGGTAGCTCGCAATCGCGAGGAGGAGGAGCGGGAGTGCCCAGAGCAGCCGGGCAACAATGGGGTTCGAGAGGAAGTTCATGGCGGCGTGGAACGGATCGCGTAGGGGAGCCAGAAGCGGAGCGAGTCAGCAACGCTCCCTCCCGCATTACGTTTCACGCATCACGCCTCCCCTCTCGACCTCGCCGATTCCTCACGTACCACCGCTACGCGAGGGCGCCTACGCCAGGAACAGATACGGCTTCCACTGATCGTCGAGCCGGCCGATGTAGTCGCGGATGAACATCACGTGGCTGGGCCGGAACGGCTTGCGCAGGAGCGGCATCCCCGCCTCGACCGGCGTCCTGTTCCCCTTCCGGTTGTTGCACGGGACGCAGGCGGCGACGAGGTTCTCCCACGTGTCCTTCCCCCCGCGCGACTTCGGGAGGACGTGGTCGATCGTGAGGCGGCTCGTGCTCCGGCAGTACTGGCAGCGGTGGGCGTCGCGGCGGAGCACGTTCTTCCGCGAGATCATGATCCGCTTGTAGGGGACGTGGACGTAGGCCTTGAGCCGGACGATGCTCGGCCACGGGTGCTGCGCCCGCGCCGAGTGCAATACGCGGTCGTCGCGGGCGTGCACGAGCTCGACTTTGTGGAGCCAGAGCAGCACGACGGCCCGCTCGACGCTGCACACGCTGAGGGCCCGGTAGTCCTGATTGAGGACGAGGACATGTCCGCGGAGGCCGCTCATGGGCGTGCCCTCCGCTCGGCGGAAGCCGCGTGGCGCCGGCGGGCGCGGGTGTGACGTGCTGTGGTCGGGAAGGCGCGTTCGGGGCTGGAGGGGTGGCGGAACGGTGCGTGTGCAACGCACGCTGCGCCGCCCGGTTGCGAGGCTAACGAAACGGTAAAGCGACAAGCGGTTACCGCTGATCGCCATGACGACGTGGGGAGTATACAAAAAAGGCGGCTCGCGCAACAGGGCACGCGAGCCGCCCTACTCGGGCCAGAGTTGGCGAGGGCCTTCTCGGCGAGAGCCTTAGGACTCGGACTGCACGCGGTACCACGTCTGCGTCCGCCCAATCGCGCTCCCCATCAGCGGCACCTTGATGAAGCCGCGCACGTCGAGGGTGTTCGGGTCCGAAAGCGACATCTTGGCGTTGTAGGTCTTCCCGTTCTTCGGGTCCGTGATGGTGCCATCCTCCCACTCATCGCCGTCCCGCTCCATCCCCTCGATGATCACGACGCCGACCAGCTCTTTGCCCTCGTACTCGCCCTCGCAGATGTCACAGATCGACGACCGTCCCTCGGGAAGGATCTTCACGATCTTGCCGTAGAGCTCGCCGTCCTGCTCGTAGATCTCGACGATCGACTTCGCCTCCCCGGTTTCATCGTCGACGGTCCGCCACTCCCCGATGGGGCTTTGGGCGTACGACGCGGCGGAGAAGATCAGCAAGGCAGCGAAGAGGAAAGCGCTTCGTTTCAACAGGGTGCTCATAGTCGGAGGGGGTAGGTGGTGGACTGTAGCGGATAGTGGTCGGCGCCGTCGTGGAAGCGATACCGACTGGGGGACGAGGGGAGTAGAACGTACGATGAACGGACAAGATTGCGTGCCGCGCTGCATAGTTGCAAGCTGCGTTCCAGTTATGCCCGCCCCGGGCGGCACATCACAGCCCGCCGGTGGCAGCGCCCCACCCGGTCCCGACGGCGACGGCGAGGACGACGAGACCGAGGAGGAAGAGGCTGATTTGGAGCGGGAGCATCCAGCGCGCCCACTTCTGCACGGCACGCCGCCGAGCGTGAGCGCGCCCATCAGCACCGCGCTCGTTGGGATGATCATGTTGGTGAAGCCGTCGCCCATCTGGAAGGCGAGGACCGCCGTCTGTCGCGACACCCCGACGAGGTCCGAGAGCGGGGCCATGAGCGGCATCGTGAGCGCCGCCTGCCCGCTTCCGCTCGGGACGAAGAAGTTGATCACGGTCTGGGCACCGAACATCGCGGCGGCGGCGACGGCTGACCCCGTGCCTTCCAGGCCGGAAGCGAGGGCGTGGAGGATCGTGTCGATCACCTGCCCGTCCTGCATCACGATGAGGA
>CAYTJT010000106.1:0-10250 GCA_964438105.1 uncultured Rhodothermales bacterium
TCCGTCACGCGCATCAACGAGACGGTCTCCACCCACCTCGAACGGCAGGAGGCGCACGCCCAGGCCCTCGTCCCCCACTACTTCGAGAAGTACAAGACCGACGGCGTCGAGCACACCCTCTACGTCGGAGACTCGCTTCTGGAGTCGGGCGAGGTGGGGCCGCTCGCGCTGCGCAACCTCCGCCTCTGGCAGCTCATGACGACGTGCAGCACGGCGTGGGCGCTCGACCGCGGCGCGCCCGAGCTGCCGCTCCCTCTGGAGACCGCCCACCTCATCCTCGTCCAGAACAGCCCCCTCGCGATTCGCTTCCGCTACGACGAGAAGCAGTTCGACGTGGACGGGGCGTACAACACGCGCTACGAGATCATCAAAAAGCGGATCGACAAGGCGTACGTGGCCGGGACCGAGCAGCGGCTCACGCAGCCGGGCCAGCTCGCGATCGTGCTCTCGCAGTCGCGCGACATCGAGGAGTACCGGACCTACCTCGCCTACCTCCACGCCGCCGGGTTCGTCGAGGGCTCGGTCGAAGAGCTCGCGCTGGAGCCCATGCCGGGCGTGCAGGGCCTCCGCGCCCTCCGCGTCCCGATCGCCCCCTGCCCCGACGACCGCGACCTCGACGTGACGCCGGAGCACGCCCGCCGCGCCGCCGTCGAGGTGGGGTAGGGTCTAGGAGTGTGGGAGTGCGGAGGTGACACGTACCCGAAAAACGACCGCCCCCGGCTCGCGCTGCGACGAACCGGGGGCGGGACGCACGGGGGACTCGCTACTACCGCAGCACCGTCACCGGGATCGTCTCGGCGACGGAGCCCGCCACGAGCCGCACGACGTAGCGCCCGCTCGGGAGCGCCGAGGCGTCGAAGCGCGCTTCGTGCCACCCCGCCGCGCGCTCGCCCTCGGCGAGGCGGGCCACCTCGCGCCCGAGCACATCGTAGACCACGAGCGCCACGTCGGCCGCCGCCGGGAGCCCGAATCGCACGGCCGTCGCCGAGCCCGTCGCCTGGCCGGAGCCGACGGGGTTGGGGTACGCCTCCAGCGCCACGGCCTCGGGCACTCCAGCAGCCTCCCCCTGCACGCCCGCCCGAGTGGAGGCGGTTGAGCCGGTCGTCTCCTCCCCTGCGGTAGCACTACTTGGGTCTCCCTCCCGGATGAATCCGCCCCCACCCACCTCGACCGTCATGTAATCCACGCTCCTGTTGCCCCCGCTGTCGCGCACGGTGAGCCGGAGTTGGTAGAGGTCGGCCATGCCGAACGACCTAGAGAATGTCCGCCCGTAGACGTCAGGGCTGAACTCCTCGCACACCGGAGGCCCCATCGGGACGACGATCCCGCCGCCTCCCATCGTGCAGGCGCCGGTCTTGTCGGGGTTGCACGGCGGGGGGTCGGGGTCGGGGACGGGCGGCGGCGCGTCGCAGGCGGCGGGGTCTTCAGGGAGGGGACGGTGAGCCCACCTGTAGGAGTAGCCGGGGACGCCGCCCGTGGCGCTGCCGGTCCAGGTGCCGGTCTCGAAGCGGGCGAGTCCCCAGGGGCCGTCGATGTCGGCCACGAGGGGCGGCGGCGCGGGCTCGGGGAAACCGATCCGCGAGAGGATCGGCTCGACGAGATCGGGATCGAACTCATCGTGATCTGTGCTCGCATCGGGGGTGATCGGGTCACCGTCGAACTTACTCTGTCCGTTGACGATGTCGAGGGCGCTGTCGTGGGGGATGAACGTCGGGTCGGCGCTGCGGTTGAGATTCCAGCCGAAGAGGCCGAGCACCGCCCGCCCGAAGAACGCCGTCACCTCCGGAGGTAGATAGGACCCCGGCTTCGCTTCCGGTGACCCGTGCTGGATGTCGAACCGCCTGTCGTCGTAGAAGGGCATCTCTACCCGCAGCCACTGCGAACCAACATCGAGGTTTGGGTCGTCCGTAGAGAAGGCGACCCCTACGTTCTCGGTCTGGTGCGGATACCCGTCGCCGTTGAGTGCATTGAGTTCGTTGTAGAACCGGGTGTGCAACGACGGACTGCTGCTATCGAAAGCAGCGTACGTGAGGAGTTGCTTGCCCGCCACGCTCTTCAAGTTTGCCGGCTCCGGAGGGTCGACGAGCGCCGGCGGGTCTTCGATGAAGTCTTGCAACTCCCGGTCTACGGTGGCTCCCTGCTGCGGGGCATCTATCGAGACGAAATGGGACGCCTCGTGCGGTACGCCACGCGCCTCCATGTCGGCGAGGGCGTACCGGGCGATCACGCCGCCCATGCTCACCCCTGCTACGACGAGTTCTTTGGTGCCCGTGCGGATGCCGTTGAGATAAAGGATGGCTGACTCCAGCACGTCCGCGTTCGCCCGTAGATCCTGGCCCCCATTGGCGAAGTTGAGGATGATCACGTCGGCTCCCCGCGCCTGGCCCGTTCCGAAGAGCTGCGATCCGAGGGCATAGTAGGTCTCGTGGAGGTTCATGTTGTCGGCGTCGATGCCTTCGACGACGAGAACGGGCTTGTCGATGTCTGAAGCATTCCCTCCGGCCCCGCTCCAGAACACCATCGTGTTACCGTAGTTGTCACTGAACCCTCGGGAGGCTTGGGGGATCACGAACAGATCGTACTCTATGTCCCGGGCTGTGGAGCCTCCCACGCCCCAGTCGCGGACCGTGATCCGGTACTCCCCCGGCGTGGCAGGAGCGTTCTCCCAAGGGGTGAAGGACAGGGTGTATTCGTCGTCGTTGAGTACCTCCCACGGGCCATCACCTACCCTGACGTCCATTCTCCTGGATAATTCCGGCTGCGTCTGGAACCAGATCGTCTGTTGACCGGAGCGGACGAAGATGTCCTCGTGGTAGTAGTGCCCGGGGCCGGCGTAGACGATCACGTTGAGGGCGAGCGCGTCGGTGTCTTCCTCCCACGTACCGTGTTGGGCGGAGGCGCGGGGAACGGCGACCGACAAGAGCGTCACGAACAAAGCGTAGTGGATGATTCGGATCATTGAGTTCGGTGTCGATAGTAGGATCGGTGGTGACGTAGCGTGTGACGGCTCGTATCTTACATCATGTTTCGCACACAACCGGTGACCCACCGATGAAGCTCAGCCGAATTGCTCTGACCCTCTCCCTACTTCTGCTTGTGCTTGGCGGGTGCGACCTGTTCGGGGGCGAGCCTGACACCACCGTCCGAGCTACCGGCACGGTCGTTTTTGCCGAGACCGGCGAGCCGCTCGGTGGCATCGGCGTCGTGCTCCGCGCCAGATTCGGGGTGGGGTCGGGCGTTTTCATCCGCGCGCGCACCGAGACGGCCGCCGACGGCTCCTTCGAGCTCGTCTTCGAAGGCTCCGAAGGAGCGGCCTATACCTTCCGGGTCAACGACGACCCGTACAACGGTAGCTACAGCACCTTCTCGCGTCCGATACGCCCTGGCGAGCGCGAGGACTTCGGTGTGATCGAGCTAGAGGCACGGCCATGAGGCCCAGCCGAATTGCCCTGACCCTCTCCCTACTTCTGCTTGGCGGGTGCGACCTCTTTGGCGAGGGCGACATGACCATCCGCGCCTCCGGCACCGTTGTGCTCGCCGGGAGCGGGCAGCCACTCGGCGGAATCAGTATCGCGCTCGACGAGATCCAGGGCATCTCGCACTCCTATGCGGAGACGGTTCAGACCGATTCGGAGGGCAGATTCGCCCTGCGGTACGATGCCTTGAACGGCTTTAGCTATGACCTCGTCATTAACGCCAATCCTATTTCTCCTGGCTACACGGGTCGCAGTTTTAGAGTCAGCCCTGGCGAGCCGCGCGACCTCGGCGTGATCGAGCTAGAAGAGAGAGACGGGAACTGAGCCGATGCCGGGCGTGCAGGGCCTCCGCGCCCTCCGCGTCCCGATCGCCCCCTGCCCCGACGACCGCGACCTCGACGTGACGCCGGAGCACGCCCGCCGCGCCGCCGTCGAAGTGGGATAGGGCGTGGACGCGTGGACGTACGAACTCCTCCACACGTCCACACCTCCAAACCTCCACTCAGCCCAGCGCCTTCGGCGGGACGAGCCAGACGAGCTCGCCGCTCTCGAAGGCCACCTCCGCCCACCGCGCCACGTCCACGTCCACGCGCGCGAGCGCGGCCGTCGGGAACCGCACCGTCGCCCCGCCGATCAGCCGCCCAACGGTCTCGCCCCACCCCGGCTGGTGCCCCACGAGGAGCAGCACGTCCGCCGCGTCGTCGGCCGCGCGTATCTCGCGGAGGAGGTCGTTCGGCCCGGCGAGGTAGAGCTCGCGCGTGGCCCGCACCGGGGCGTCCCACCCGCCCGCCTCGCGTGCGAGGTCGAGCGTCGTCTGCGCCCGCACGGCCGTCGAGGTCAGAATCCGGTCTGGGAGCACGCCGCTCTCGGCGATAAACCGGCCCATCCGCCGCGCCGCTTTCTGCCCGCGTTTGTTGAGCGGCCGCTCGTGGTCGTGGTCGAAATCGGCGTCCCAATCGGACTTGCCGTGGCGGAGGAAGAGGAGCGTTTTCATGGGGTTTGTCTTTTGTTATTGGTCATCGGTCATTCGTTTTCGATCTCCCTCGGCACCCACAAATGACGAGGGACCAAAGACCCATCACGAGAAACGGTAGCTGCGGAACGTCGAGACGAACTCGTGCACGAGCACCTTCGCCACGGCCGCCGTCGGCACGGCGAGAAGGAGCCCGAGGAGCCCGAACACCTCGCCCGCCGCGAGGAGCACGAGGAGGATCGCGAGGGGGTGGAGCTCCACGTTGCGCGAGAGCACGAGCGGCTGCGTCCCGAGGTTGTCGATGAGCTGGATGAGGGAGAACGCGACGACGATGAGGGCGACCTGCCCGAACGAGCCCGTGGTCGCGACCGACACGGTGACGGCGACGGCCCCGCCGATGAGCGGGCCGAGAAACGGGATGAGGTTCGCGAGCCCGGCCACGAGCCCGACGATGAGGTAGTAGTCCACCCCGATCAGCCAGAGCGCGAACGTGGCGAGCAGCCCGACGATGAGCGCGGCGAGAAACTGCCCCCGCAGGTACCCCCCGAGCTGCCGGTCGGCGTCGTAGAGCGCGTTGAGGGTAAACTCGAAGTAGCGGTTCGGGACGAGCCCGATGAAGGCCCGACGGAAGCGGCGGCCGTCCTTGAGCAGGAAGAACGCGATCACCGGCACGATCACGATCTTCGTCACGAGGCCGAGCAGGTCTGGCACGACCCCGACCACATCGTAGAGGTGCTCGGAGAGGAACGTCGCCACCTGCGCGCGGAGGTTCGGCCGCGCCACCCCGAGCGGCTCCAGCCGGTCCCCCAGCCACCCCTCGACGTCCGCCAGCAGGGCCGAGGTCGCCTCCAGGTCGATCCCCGCCTGTAGGGCCGCCACCTGCCGCACGAGCGAGGGCAGCGCGAGCCCGAGCGGCACGCCGATCACGAGGAAGAGCCCCCCGAAGACGACCGCCGCCGCCGCGCCCCGGCCCAGCCCGCGCGCTTCGAGCTGCACGGCGAGCGGGTCGAGGAGATACGCCAGGAGGGCGCCCAGCACGACGAGCACGACGACGTCCGCCACCGGCACGAGCAGCCAGAGGACCGCCGCCGCGAGCGCAGCGAATACCATCAGCTTAGTCCAGCGTGGCATGACCGGCCTCGTTCGGCTGTTCTGTCCCCGAGGACTCCGCGCGCTTCCGCAGCCGCTCGGCCTCTTCGTGCAGGGTCTGGAGTTCGTCGTCGGCGCGGATGAGGCGCGCGCCGAGGATCTGCGCGAGCGGCAGCAGCAGCTTGACGCCCAGTCGGGGCAGCCGCTCGAAGAGGTCGTACAGCTCGGGCTGGAACAGCCCGTAGAGCGTGGTCGGCGCCGTGGCCGTGGCGCGCGCCGAGCGCGGCGTCTCGTTCAGGAGGGCGATCTCGCCGAAGAAATCGCCGTCGACGAGTTCGGCGAGCGGGCGGCCCGTGGGCTCGTGAACGATCGCCACGCGACCGCGCTCGATCACGTACATCCCCACGCCGGGGTCGGTCTGCCGGAAGATCACCTCCCCCGCGTCGTAGGTCCGGTGGTAGAGGATCTTCTCTACCTCGTCGAGCTCGCGCCAGTCGAGGTCGGCGAACATGGGCACGCGCCGCAGGAGCGCGTGCTTGCCGGCGGCGGGCCGGGGCCGGAAGATGTTGTTCCACAGGCTAGCCATCGCGGTCCTCCGTCGGCGTGCGGGGCAGGACGATGACGAACTCGGCGCCCTCGTCTCGGGTGACGGCGTCCATCGTCCCGCCGTGGCCCTGCGTCACGCTCTCGTACGAGAGCAAGAGCCCGAGGCCGGTGCCGGCCCCGGCGGGCTTGGTGGTGAAGAACGGCTCGAAGACGCGGGCGCGCTGGTCCTCGGGGATGCCCGGCCCGTTGTCGATCACGTGGAGCGCCACCTCCCCCTTCTGCGCGACCGATTGGATCGTGACGGTGGGCTCGTAGGCGGGGTCGTCGACGGACTGCTTCTTCTCGTGGACGGCGTAGAACGCGTTGTTCAGCAGGTTGATGAACACCCGCCCCATATCCTGCGGGACGACTTCGACCTCGCCGACCGCCGGGTCGAGGTCGCGCGTGAGCGTGGCGTTGAAGTGGGGGTCGGCGGCGCGCATGCCGTGGTAGGCGAGGGTGGCGTAGTCGGAGAACAGCTTGTTGAGGTCGGTGGGCTGGCGCTGGTCGGCGTTCGAGCGGGCGTGGAGCAGCATGTTGCGCACGGTGGCGTCGGCGCGGGCGCCGTGCTCGACGATCTTCTCGGCGTTGTGGGCGATGTCGTCGAGCAGGTCGCCGACCTCGTCCACGACGTCGCGCACGGGGTCGTCGCGGCGCTCCTCCAGCGTCTCCTTCAGCTCTCGGGCCATCTCCGCCGAGAGCCGCGCGAAGTTGTTGACGAAGTTGAGCGGGTTCTTGATCTCGTGCGCGATCCCGCCCGTGAGATACCCCAGCGACGCCAGCTGCCGCGCCCGGACGAGCTGCTCCCGCTTCGCACGGAGGTCGCCCTGCGCCACTTTCAGGTCGCGGCGCGCCTCGGCGAGCGCCGCGCCCTGGGCGGTCAAGTCGTCTCGCAGCCGGGCGTGCTCCGCGGAGCGCCGCCGGCCCGACCACCAGAAGTAACCGGCGAGCCCGAGAGCAACGAGGAAGGAGACGAGCGGGAGGGGATCCATCGGGGGTGAGCGGACGGAGGGCGGAACACGGAAGGTAGGAACCGCGGAGGTCTCCGTTCCCCTCAACGCCTCCGCTCGCAGGGCGACCGCACGCTAAACCGAGAGGCGGTGCCGGCCCGCTGCTCCCCCCGCTTCTCAGCCGGTCGCAGAGGCTACGCCTCCGCTCCCTGCTGCGCGGGGCTGTCCCCCTCGACCCGAGGGGGACAGCCTGAGCGTCCTTGAGCGAAGCGATGGGCGCTTGGACGGGGGGAGCGAGTTAGCGTGCGCTCGCCCTGCTCCGCTCGATCCTCCCCTCACCCCGTCCGTTCGGCGTAGGCCCGCAGGGCATCCGCGAGGTCGTCCGGCAGCGCGGTGAAGTGCACCGTGTAGCCCTCGTCGGACGCCTCGAGCACCTTGGCGTAGGCGTGCCGCTGCTCGGCCGAATCGGGCATCGGCACGCGGAGCTTGAGGTCGGCGAGCGGGTCGAGCGGGTGGTCGGTGCGGAGGAGGGCGCCCATCTCCGAGAGCGCGACGAGGGCACCGCCGATGGGGTCGTCGTCGAGGTGCTTCCCGTCGAGGAGGTAGAACTGCACCGAGACCGGCGTCGCGAGCGAGCGGAGCTCGTAGGCGGCCTTGGGCAGTTCGAGGTCGTGCGGGCCCTTGACCCCGGCCACGTCGAAGAGGGTGAGGGGCGCGGCGAGCCCCTTCGCCGAGAGCTTCAGCGTCCGCCGGACGACGACGTGCGGGCTCGCCGCCGCGAGCGTCGACTCGGAGATGAGGATCTGCCCCCCCACCGTCGCGCCCTCGATCCGGCCGGTCTCGTTCACCGGGCTCCCGACGACGCCGTACTTCGCGCGCCGCTCGGAGCCGATGTTGCCGACGACCACGTCGCCGGTGTTCACCCCGATGCCCATCCGGAGCCGGGGCAGCCCCTCGGCCGCGGCCCGCTCGTTGACCGCCTGCATGGCCCGCTGCATCGCGACG
The DNA here is from genome assembly GCA_964438105.1 of uncultured Rhodothermales bacterium. Lineage (GTDB taxonomy): Bacteria > Bacteroidota > Rhodothermia > Rhodothermales > JANQRZ01 > JBBSMX01. The sequence continues at coordinate 8,079 of CAYTJT010000106.1, forward strand.
GCGCAGGCGACGGCCTGGAGGGCGTGGTCCGCCCGCTCGACGGGCGCGCCGAAGAGCACGAGGATGCCGTCGCCGATGTACTCGTCGATCGTGCCGCCGTAGTCGGCGATCACGTCGCCCATCACCCCGAGGTGGATGTTGAGCAGGTCCACGACGCGCTCCGGCGGAAGTTTTTCGCTGAGGGCGGAGAAGCCGCGGAGGTCGGACATCAGGATCGTCACGCAGCGGCGCTCGCCGCCGAGCCGGGTCGCCTCGGGGCCGGCGAGGAGCGTCTCGGCCACCTCGTCGGAGAGGTAGCGCTCGACGGTGTCGCGGGCGTGCTCGGCCCGCTCCCGCTCGCGCACGCGCTCCAGCGCCTTGTCGAGCGTGAGCTCGAGGTCGTCGAGGTCGATGGGCTTGGTGAGGAAGTCGAACGCGCCGCGGTTCATCGCCGTGCGGATGTTCATCATGTCGCCGTAGGCGGTGACGACGACGGCGCCGGGGATCCGCATCTCCTCGGCGAGTTGGGTGAGCTCGGCAAGGAGGGTGAGCCCGTCCATCCGCGGCATGTTGATGTCGGTCAGCACGAGGTCCACGTCGGGGTGGGCGCGGATCTGCTCGAGCGCCTCGTGCCCGTCGCCCGCGAACACGAAGTCGAGCTCGCCCTTGCGGATGCGCCGCCGGAACTTCTGCCGGATGAGGGCGGCGAGGTCCGGCTCGTCGTCGACGACGAGCACGAGCGCCTCGGTGGGGCGCCCCTCGGTCGCGCGCTTCGGAGCCGCTCCTTTAGGCTCAGCGGGGATCGGCTCTGGTTGTTCTTCGCTCATGCGCTCTCTGCTCTGGTGGCGACGGGCGACGGCGGCGGCGTCCCGTCGGCATCGCCGAACTCGAAGGCGAGCCCCTGGAACGCGACCGTCGCCTCGATGCCGTGCGGGGCGAGCCGCCGCCGGGCGTCCGCTTGCACGGCGTCGAGCTCGGCGTCGGTGCGGTCGGGGTCGTGGTGGAACAGCACGAGGTGGCCGACGCCCGCTTCGGCGGCGAGGGCGCAGGCTTCGTCCACGCTGCTGTGCCCCCACCCGCGCCGCTCCCCGATCTCGCTCCCGAGGTACTGCGCGTCGTGGCAGAGCACGTCGGCGCCCCGGCAGAAGGCGACGAGGTCCGCGCGCCCGACGGTCGGCTCGGGCGCCGAGAGCTCGTTGTCCGGGATGAATACGAACGAGCGGGCGGCGTCGGTGACGCGGTAGCCGAGGGCCCCGCCCGGGTGGTTCACCGCTTGGGTCTCGATGTCGAAGCCGTGCCGTCGGAGATAGGCGCAGGGGTCGGATTCCACCCCGCGGACGGAGCACTGCAGGTCGCCGGGGTGGAGCGGGTAGTGCACGCCGTCGAAGAGCGCGAGCGGCGACCAGCGCGCGCCCCCCTCGTCGAGCGGCAGCACGTGCACGGCCCGGCCCTCCTCGTAGAGCGGGGCGAAAAACGGAAAGCCGAGGAGGTGGTCGGCGTGGCGGTGCGTCAGCAGGACGAAGAGGTCGCGCGCGCCGCCGACGAGCGAGCGGCCGAGCGGGCGGATGCCGGTGCCCGCGTCGAGCACGAGCACGCGGTCGCCGACGACGACGGAAACGCACGTCGTGTGCCCGCCGTAGCGGACGAACTCGGCCCCCGGCGCGGGCGTCGAGCCCCGGACTCCCCAGAACGTGACGCGCATCAGGGCTGGGGTCCGGATTGCGGAAGGATGGGGGCGGTCTCGACGACGGGCACGGGCTCGTCCCCGATCACGTCGGTGGCGATGAGGAAGAACGTGCCGATGAACAGGAGCACGCCCGTCACGATCGCGATCATGAACACGGTGTACGACGTCCGCAGCAGCTTGAACTTCGTCGTCAGCACGCTGCCGAGGCCGTAGAGGTCGCGGATCATGTTGCGGTAGAGCCGGTCGTTGTCCATCATCAGCTCGGTCATCCCCGTCTCGAAGTCGTCGCGCGTCATGTTCGCGTAGTGCCCGAAGAAGAGGATGTTCGCGCTGTTGCGGCGGACCTCGTCGAGCGTGATGGGATCCTCGCTGACGCGGGGCCGCGCCGAGCGGATCGCGAAGACCATCGAGATCAGGCACCCGATCATCAGCACGGACGTCGGGACGAGCAGCCACGGGTTCGAGTCGATCTTGGGCGAGATCGCGCCGAGGAGGATCGGGAGGAT
>CAYTJT010000107.1:0-10155 GCA_964438105.1 uncultured Rhodothermales bacterium
GCGTGAAGGCGATCAAGACGTTCTCGCAGGAGGGCATCCCCGTCAACTGCACGCTGATCTTCTCGCTCTCGCAGGCGCTCATCGCGGCGAAGGCCGGGGCCCGCTACGTCAGCCCGTTCATCGGCCGCCTCGACGACATCTCGATGCCGGGGATGGACCTCATCCAGTCGATCCGGACGGTGTTCGACAACTACGGCATCGAGACGCAGATCCTCGCCGCGAGCATCCGCCACCCGATGCACCTCGTCGAGTGCGCCGAGATCGGCGCGGACGTGGCGACGATGCCGTTCAGCGTGATCGACAAGCTGATCAAGCACCCGCTGACCGACAGCGGGCTGGAGAAATTCCTCGCGGACTGGGACGAGCTGCAGGCGCAGAAGGAGGGCCAGCCGGCGTAGCGATTCCGCGTCGGCACAGCACGCCGAGCGCGCCATGCTGTGCCGACGCGTTCCGCCTAATCAGTAGTTCGGCGGACTACCGATGTACTTATTCAGAACCCGTTGGACAAACGTCATTCATCTACGTCCAGCAACCCTCAGAGCCATGCGTATCACTACTCTCGCTTTCGTCCTCGCGCTCCTCGCGGCTCCTGCGATCGCTCAGGAGTCCACCGGCGCTACCGAACTCTGTGCCTCCGCCGTCACCTACCTCGACGGGTACGTCGGCCTCACCGCGGATCAGCTACGCCAGACGCTCGGCGAGCCCGGCAGCGAGAGCGTTGAGCACGTCGGCGAGGGCGAGCGCGAGGCCGAGCTGTGGTACTACAACGCGGAAAGCTCCGATGGAGAGCGGGTCGGGTGGCGCTTCGCGATCCAGCACGACCGCGTTACCGGCGCCGAGTTCTTCACGGCCAGCGAGCCCGACTGCCACCATGCGGCGGCGCTGGAGTTCGTCGAGTCGAAGGGGAGCACGTGGACGCCCGGGCTCTCCATGTACGGACCGACGGAGGTAGCGCGGGCGGAGGACCGGGTGTGGGAGGTCGGCTTCGTAGAGGAGGGCGACGGGCGCTCGACGCGGACCGAGGTGGGGACGACGAAGTACCAGATGTGCCAGGTGGCGTGGGACGTGGAGGGGCTCTGGGGCACGGATGGGTTCGGGAACTTCCTGGCGGAGGAGACGCCCGGTACCGATGCTCCGGAGGAGTAGACAGCCGTCCGCCCAACCCGCCGTCGCAGGCTGACCCAACGCCGTGCGGTTTGCTCCGCTTCACCGCCGCGCCTACTTTGCCCGCTCACCCGTTCTGCTGCTCATTGGGCTGCTGAGCCGCAATCTGTTCTGCAGCCACCCCGTCCTCAGCATCTTCTCATGTTCCTTCTTCTCGGTTTCGCCTTGTCCCTGACAGCCTCCGCTGCCATCACGGACACCACGGACGCACCGGAGATGACAGTGGAAGAGGTGCAGGCAACGTACACGGACCTATTCACGGCGGAGGTCCGTCCCCTGACGGAGACGGTCTATACCGTCGCCCGCTCCGTCGTGGAGCCGCCTCCATCGCACCCGCTTTCGGGCTTGGTCCGGGAGCACGGCCGCATCCCCGGCTATCTCCTCACGCACTGGACGGGGGTGCCGGACAGCCTCCTCGCAGCGGTTCCGGGCGACTCCGCAGCCGTCGCAGCAGCCTTCCAGGGCCTCCTCCGCAAGGACTCTACCTTCAACGCGCTCTTCCTTCCCGTCGTTGACCGCTACCTCAACATGCACGGAGGCGACCTCATAGGCTTCGAGCCCCCGCCTCCGGCCTCCATTCCTTACGACGACTTCCTCGACATCGCGGTGCGATTCTTCTACCCCGATGCGATCCGCCCCGACGGCACAATCCAGTCGCACGTGTGCGTCGCGATCAACGGCGTCCGCGAACTCAGCGGCCCCCGCCGTCCCTACGCCGAGGCGCTCGCCTACGTAGCCATCCTGAACGCGTTCTTTTCAGCGTCGCCGGAGAACCCTTCGGAGTTGGAGCAGAACTGGCGCGAAACGAATCGCCTGATGAACTCGATTGCGCTTGGGCAGGACCCGGAGACGCGGCTGCTCCGGGCACAGGGGTTGATGTGGGGGCAGATGGCGCAGAGCGACGAGCTGCACCGGGTGCTGCAGTCGGAGTACGAGGGAAGCCGGGACGTGCTCCCGTTGGTCCTCTTCGAGGACTTGGGCCTCGTAGATTCGCTGGAACTCGTAGATGAGGAGTAAACCTGGTGTGCTACGCTGCAGGACCCGCCCCCGGAGGCCGACGCTGCGCGTCACGCGGCTGAGGGGCAACTCCGTTAGGGGGTCCCCTCATCTAGCTCTACACGATGGCTGATCTCGTTCCGATGCGCTGACGCTTCGAGCACGATATGAGCATTCTCGCTACGATCGCAGGCGCTTTGACGCTGGCCGCCTTCGGAGTTCACGCCGTGTCGGGGCGCGGGAGTTCCGGCAGTTCGCACCGGCGCCCGACGCTGGCGCTCCCCGGACGGCGTGGGTGCAGGCGCTCAGCGGCTGGCACTGGGTCTCGGCGACCCTCCTCGCAGCAGCACTGCTGTTTCTCGCGATCGGGTTGACGGACGCGATCCCCGCGGAGACGGCGGTGCTCCACGCGCTCAGCGCCTACTTCGCCCTGTGCGGGCTGGCGTGGTTCGCTATGGTGCTCGCGACCGGGCGGGGCGTCGAACGTCGCTACCTCGTGCTCGGCCAGTGGGTGTTCTGTTTCCTCGTCGCAGGGCTGGCGTACTTCGCGGCGTAGTTCGGCACGGCGACCTGCGGCAGCAACTCTGGCGGCGAGGGGGTGTCTTCAGCAACGGTCCCTCTCATGCACACGCCATCGCGATGAAACGCCTGCTCCTCGTCGTCACCTGCCTCGCCGTTGCGGCGTGCTCTCCGACCGGCGACACCTCGGCGGACGACGCGGCTCCGCTCGCTGAGGGTACGTGGACGGGCGGGCTCGCGCCGATGAACCACCCGGAGCAGATGACCCCGCTCACGTTCGACGTGGGCTACGACGACGAGACGCTCACGGTCGTGCTCGGCGGGCCCGGCGGCGTGGCGATTCCGACGCGCGACGTCATGCACCGGGGCGACTCCCTCCACTTCGTGTTCGACGAGCCGGAGGAGGGCGTCGCGCTCCACTGCGGGTTCGCCGCCGACGGGCAGGACGGGTACGCGGGGCGGTGTGCCGACGCCGACGGGAAGTGGGCGGCGGTGACGATGGTTCCGCCGACAGAGTGACGGCGCCACCGCTCGTCCCGCATGGCGGACGAGACGGTCGCTGAGTAGGGAGGCCTCGCTCGCGCGTCCGGCACCGTCGCATCGTTCGGGACTATAACATGCTCCGCGGCCCGGCCCCGGCGCCGCTCTCCGATCCGCTCGCTGCCCCTCTCCCGATGTCTCTCCATGACCTTCCGCACGCCCTCGACCACCTCGACGCCATCGACCGGCGGCTCGCCGCGCGCACGCGCGCCGTCTTCCTCGACTACGACGGCACGCTCACGCCGATCGTCGACCGACCCGAAGACGCCGTCATCTCGGACACGATGCGCGACGCGGTGCGCGCCCTCGCCGAGCGGTGCACGGTCTGCGTCGTCAGCGGGCGCGACCGGGCCGTGGTGCAGGAGTTGATGGGGATCCGCTCGCTCGTCGTCGCGGGCAGCCACGGGTTCGACATCTGGGCGCCGGAGGCGGGCACGATCGAGCGCGAGGAGGGGCGGGACTTCGAGGCGCTGATGGGCGACGTAGAGACGCGGCTGCGCAGCGAGTTGGGCGGCATCGACGGTGCGCTCATCGAGCCGAAGAAAGTCGGCGTGGCCGTGCACGACCGCCTCGTGGCCGAGGCCGACCGGCCGCGCGTCCGCGCCGCCGTCGACGCCGTGCTCGGCGAGCACCCGGATGAACTCAAGGTGACGCCGGGCAAGCGGGTCTTCGAGATTCAGCCGCGCATCGACTGGGACAAGGGGAAGGCCGTCCGCTACCTCCTCGACGCGCTCGGGCTCGACCGCGACGGCGTCGTTCCGCTCTACCTCGGGGACGACGTGACCGACGAGCACGCCTTCGAGGCGCTCGGCGACGACGGCATCGGCATCTTCGTCGGCGACGCAGACGACCCGGACGTGGCCGGCCGAACGACGGCCGCCGACTACCTCCTCCGCAGCCCCGGCGAAGTCGAGCGGTTCCTCGGCCGGCTCGCGCGGTAGGCCCGTGCAGTTGCGCGATCCTTGACAGACGGGTCCGGGGCGATGGCGTAGCTTTCGGTCCGTCTCGCACTTCCCGCCCGCCCCCGCATGGCGTCCGCCGACATCCTCCTCGCCAACCTCCTCTCGCCGGTCGTCCTCGCGTTCGTGCTCGGGATCTTCGCGTCGGTCGTCAAGAGCGACCTCGAGTTCCCGCGCCCGCTCTACGACGCGCTCTCGATCTACCTCCTCCTCGCGATCGGGCTCAAGGGCGGGGCCGAGCTGAGCGCGACGCCGTTCGCCGAGTTCGCGCTCCCCGCGCTCGCCACGCTCGTGCTCGGCCTCGTCACGCCGATCACGGCCTACAACATCCTCCGGCGGCTCGGTAAGATGGACCGCGTCAACAGCGCGGCGCTCGCGGCGCACTACGGCAGCGTCTCCGCCGTGACGTTCATCGTCGCGCTCGCGTTTGGCACCCTCGCGGGGTACGAGACCGAGGGGTTCATGCCCGCGCTCGTGGCGATCCTCGAAGTGCCGGCCATCATCGTCGCGCTCATGATCGCGTACACGCGCTCGAAGCGGGCGGGCTCGTGGCAGGCCGCGCTGCACGAGGTGGTGACGGGGCGGAGCGTGATCCTGCTCGTCGGCGGGCTCATGATCGGGCTCGCGGCGGGGAAGGAGGGGATGGAGGGCGTCGCGCCGTTCTTCGTCGGCGGGTTCAAGGGCGCGCTCACGCTCTTCCTCCTCGAGATGGGGCTCGTGACGGCGCGCCGCCTCCGCGACCTCAAGGAGGTCGGGCTCTTCCTCGTCGGCTTCGGCGTCATCGTGCCCATCCTCCACGGCGCGCTCGGGACGTGGGCCGGGATCGCGAGCGGGCTCTCCGTCGGCGGCGCGGCCGTGCTCGGGGCGATGGTCTCGAGCGCGAGCTACATCGCCGCGCCCGCCGCCGTCCGCATCGCGCTCCCCGAGGCGAACCCGACGTTCTACCTCACCGCCGCCCTCGGCATTACTTTCCCGTTCAACCTCACCCTCGGCATCCCGCTCTACTTCACGATCGCCGAGTGGCTCGCCTAGCCCCCCGACCCGATGCATACCGTCACGCTGAAGCTCGTCACGATCGTCGCTGAGCGGCTCTTCCGGGAGCAGGTGCAGGAGGAGCTCCGCAAGATCGGCGCGAAGGGGTTCACCGTCACCGACGCCGTGGGGCAGGGCTCGCGCGGCGTCCACGCCAGCGAGTGGGAGGGGCGGAACGTCCGCATCGAGACGGTCGTCTCGCCCGAGGTCGCCGACCGCATCGTGGAGCACGTCGCCGAGCGCTACTTCGAGCACTACGCCGTGATCGTGTGGGTGCAGTCGGTCGACGTCGTCCGCGGCGACAAGTATGTCTAGCTCCGAGACCGCCCCGCGATGAACCGCCTCTTCGAGAACAACCGCGCGTGGGCCGACGGCATGCGCCGCCGCGACCCCGACTACTTCGCGAACCTCGCGCGCGAGCAGCACCCGCGCTACCTCTGGATCGGCTGCGCCGACAGCCGCGTCCCGGCGAACGAGATCGTCGGGCTCCACCCGGGCGAGCTCTTCGTCCACCGCAACATCGCGAACGTCGTCGTGCAGAGCGACCTCAACGGGCTCTCCGTGCTGCAGTACGCCGTCGACGTCCTCCGCGTCGACCTCGTCGTGGTGTGCGGGCACTACGGCTGCGGCGGCGTGCAGGCCGCGCTCGACGACGCCGAGTTCGGGCTGATCGACAACTGGCTCCGCCACGTGCAGGACGTGGAGTACCGGCACCACGCGGCGCTCGCCGCGCTCCCCGCCGCGGCCCGCGCGAATCGCCTCTGCGAGCTGAACGTGATCGAGCAGGTCGTGAACGTCTGCCACTCGACGATCGTGCGCCACGCGTGGGAGCGCGGGCAGGAGCTGGGCGTGCACGGGGTGATCTACGGGATCGAGGACGGCCTGCTCCACGACCTCGGCTTCGGCGTCGGACGCACCGACGACCTCGACGCGCGCTACGCCGCGGCGCTCGCGGCGCTCCCCGCCCGCACCGCCTGAGCACCGTGCGCCTCCGCCCCGCGACCTCGGGGCGGATGGGGCCCCCCGACCGGGCAGAGACCGGGGGGTGTGTAAGGGAATTCCTGCAATGTGGGAGCGCTTCCGGAAAAGGCTTGACACGGCGCTGATGGTTTCTTAACGTTCTCAATGTTTGCAATCTTTCAAACGAGAAGAACGTGGTAGACACCGTCGATCAACTCCGCCGCAGCCTCGTCGAGGAGTTCGGCAACGTCTACGAGAACTACGGCCTCGCCCGGCTGAAGGGGCTCATCGTCGGGCTCCTCCTCGCCTACGACGAGCCGCAGTCGCTCGACGCCATGGCCGAGAAGCTCGGCCGGAGCAAGGGGCCGATCTCCCAGACCGTCCGCGAGCTCGCCCTCGCCGGGCTCGTCCGCAAGGTCGACGGCGAGCACGCCCGCCGCGACTACTACGCCGCCGACGCCGACCTCTTCTACAACAACTTCCGCCGCAACATGCGGACGGTCGTGAAGAACCGCACGACGGCCGAGCACTTCCTCGGCGAGCTCGACCGGACGGGCGCCGACGCCGACGGGCTCCGCGCGAATCTCGAGCACATGCGCGCCTTCTACGCCCTCATGGAAGACTTCTACGCCCGCTTCGAGGAGGAGTGGGAGCAGGCCAAGCCGAACCTCCGCTGATGCAGATCCCCGCCCTTCCTGCGGCCCCGCGCCGCGCCACCGTCACCGGCACCGGCCTCCACGCCCCCGGCGAGCCCGTCCCCAACGCCGTCTTCGACGAGAAGTACGGCATGGAGATCGACGCCTTCCTCCGCGAGAGCCGCAACATCCACACCCGCCACTTCATGGCCGACGACGAGGCCACGAGCGACCTGATCGTCCCCGCCGCTGAGGAAGCCCTCGCGAATGCTGGCCTCGCGCCCGAGGACCTCGACCTGATTATCGTCTCGACCGACACGCCGGACTACGTCTCGCCGAGCACGGCGGCCGTGGTCCAGCACAAGCTCGGTGCCCAGCGTGCGGGCGTGTTCGACGTGAACACGGCCTGCTCCGGGTTCGTGACGGCGCTCGACATGGCCGGGAAGTACGTCGCCGCCGACGAGCGCTACGGCGCGATCCTCGTCGTCGGCGCCTACGGGATGAGCAAGTTCATGGACTGGGACGACTACAAGCGCGCCACGCTCTTCGCCGACGGCGCCGGCGCCGTGATCGTCCAGCCCACCGACCGCGCCGACCGCGGCATCTTCACGAGCACGCTCTACGCCGAGGGCGCCTACCACGACTACATGGGGATCTACGCCGGCGGCACGGCGATGCCCGCAACGGCCGAGGCGATCGAGCGCGGCGACACCAAGCTCCGCTTCGCTAAAAGGATTCCGCCCGAGACGAACATCGTCCACTGGCCGCGCCTCGTCCACGAGGTCCTCGACCCGCTCGGCGCCGAGCCCGACGACGTCGACCACTACTTCTTCACCCAGATCAACATCGGCTCGATCAACGCCACGCTCGACGAGCTCGAGGTGCCGCACGAGAAGAGCCACAACGTGATGGACCGCTTCGGCTATACCGGCAGCGCCTGCATCCCGATGGCGCTCGCCGACGCCGCGCGCGAGCACAAGCTGAAGGACGGCGAGCTCGTCTGCTTCGTCGGCTCCGGCGGCGGGATGTCGATGGCGGCCGTCACGATGATCTGGAGCTACGATACCTGACGGTGTCCCCTGTCCTTTGTCACTGGTGAAGTGGAAACGGACCGCTAACGGAACGGCAGACAAGGCACCAGTGACCAATGACAAGTGACCAACAACCCATGACCCAATGAGCGAGAGCCTCCTGAGCTGGGTGTTCTTCCTCGCCTACGTCGGCGCCGTCGTCGGGGTGAGCGTGGCGGCGCGGCGCAAAGCGGCCGGGTCGATGGAGTCGTTCGCGGTGGGGACGCGGACGGTGAGCCCGCTGTGGGTCGGCCTCTCGCTCGCGGCGAACATGACGAGCGCGGCCACCTTCGTCATCAACCCCGGGCTGATCTACCTCTACGGCTGGTCCGGCGTGCTCGGGTACGCGATCGCGACGCCGCTCGGCATCTACCTCGCGCTCATCGTCTTCAGCAAGCGCTTCCGCAAGGTCGGCGACGAGTTCACCGTGCTGACGATCCCGCAGTGGATCGGCGACCGCTACGGGAGCCGCCCGCTCAAGCTCTACTTCGCCGTCCTCAGCCTGCTCCAGATCACCTTCCTCGTGCTCATCGTCGTCGGCGTGACGGTCGTGCTGCAGCAGGCGCTCGGGATCCCGCAGACGGCGTCGCTGCTGCTGACGGTCGGGCTGACGTTCGGGTACATCCTGCTCGGCGGCGCGGCGGGGCACATCCGCACGAACGCGATCCAGGCCGGCATCATGATCCTCGTCGCGCTCCTCCTCCTCGGCTCGGGGCTGGAGTTCGTCGCCGACGGCGGGTTCTTCCAGCGTCTCGCCGACGTCGGCCCGTTCTACGCCGAGCCGGTCAACCCCGACAGCCTGCTCTTCCGGAGCATCTTCGAGGTGTTCGTCGCCAACTTCTTCGTCGGGGTGGCGGTGATCCTCCAGCCGCACATCATGTCGAAAGCGCTCTATCTGCGCTCCGAGGCCGACGTCAACAAGTACCTCGCGACGGCCGTCGTCGCGGCGAGCCTGTTCTTCGCCGTCCTCGCCGTCGGGCTCTTCGCGCGGATCGAGCTCGGCGGCGGGCTCGCGCCGGACACCGTGATCGCGACGTACCTCACCGAGGCGTTCGCACCGTTGCCGCGCGCGATCGTCGTGCTCGGCGTGCTCGCGGCCGGGTTCTCGACGATGGAGGGCATCCTCGTCGCGCTCTCGTCGATCTTCGCGAACGACTTCCTCAAGACCGTCCTGCCCGCGCGCATCACGACGGCGCCGGACTGGACCGACCGCGGCGTGCGCTACGCGCGGTGGTTCCTGGTCGGGCTGATTCCCGTGACGCTCTTCTTCTCGTGGCAGCAGCTCGTCGACCCCTCGCTCTCGGTCGCGATCTTCGCGCAGAACGGCGTCTATGGCCTGTTCGCGGCCACGTTCGTCCCGATCCTCGCGGGCATCTTCGTCCAGCGGGTGACGCGCGGCTGGGTGGCGGCGGCGTCCGTCGTCGCGCTCCTCGTCCACTTCGGGACGTACTACTTCGAGCTCGGACCGTACTGGAACAACCCGGCCGTGCCGGCGACCTACGCCATCGTCGCCTCCCTGCTCGTGATGGCCGCCGGGATCGTCGCGCCGGGCACGCCGCGCTTCGCCCGCTCCGAACCCGCCCGCCAGACCCCGACCGCGTGATGGCTGCTCTAACCACACATCCTGCCATCCTGAGCGAAGCGAGCGCCAGCGAGCGGAGTCGAAGGATCTCTACCGGCCTGCCGTCTCATGTTTCGGGAGACCCTTCGCCCCGACGGGTCGGGACTCCGCTCAGGATGACGGAGGATGCGAGATGACTATGACCCAACCCGACGTCCCCATCCGCACCGACTGGCTCGAACGCTGGGCCGTCTATTCGCCGGACAAAGTCGCGATCGAAGACGTCGACGCCGACCGGAGCGTGACGTACGCCGAGGCCAGCCGGATCGTCCACCGCACGGCGCGATTCCTCCGCGACGAGGTCGGCGTCGGCGAGGGCGACCGCGTCGCCGTGCTCGCCCCGAACGCGGTGGAGTACGTCCTCCTCTTTTTTGCCACGCAGCGGCTCGGGGCGATCCTCGTCCCGGTGAACTGGCGGCTCGCCCCGCGCGAGGTCGCGCACGTCGTCGGTGATGCGGAGCCGGCGCTGCTCGTCGTGGACGACGCGTTCGCCGAGAAGGTCGAGGGGATGGAGGCGCGGCAGATCAGCTTTGCGGAGCTGAGCGAGCGGATGCGCGACGACGCGCGGCCGAGCGACTTCGATGGGCCAGAGCCCGACTTCGAGGCGCCGTGCATGATCCTCTACACGAGCGGCACGACGGGCGCGCCGAAGGGCGCCG
>CAYTJT010000108.1:0-10070 GCA_964438105.1 uncultured Rhodothermales bacterium
TGCCCTTGCCCATGCCGCGCGCGATCTCGGGGATGCGCTTCGCGCCGAAGACGAGCAGGATCACGAGGAAGATGATGAGTAGTTCAGGGACGCCGAGGGAGCCCATGGGAAAAACCTGTGCGGCAAAGGTGGAGGGAGAAATGACAAGCTACTCGAAAGGCCGCCGGGGGACAACACGCCGACTTGAAGCCTCGCCGAAACATACGGATTCCGGACGGTCCGGCCCAGTGTACGGTCGCGCGCCGGATCGGCGTGCCGTAGCTTGGGCGCCCCACGTCCCGCCCTACCGCTCTCCTGCATGGCCTCCCTCACCCGCGACGACATTCTCGCCTGGCCCAAGGCCGAACTCCACTGCCACCTCGACGGCTCCCTCCGCCTCGCGACGATGCTCGAACTCGCCGAGCAGCAGGGCAAGCTCGCCCTCCTCCCCGCCACGACGGAAGACGGCCTGCGCGACATCCTCCGCCACATCGACGACGCCGAGACGCTGGAGGAGTATCTCGCGTGGTTCGGCTACACGATCCCGCTGATGCAGTCGGCCGATGCGCTCCGCCGCATCGCCTACGAGCTCGCCGAGGACAACGCCGCCGAGAACGTCCGCTACCTCGAAGTCCGCTACGGCCCGATCCTCCACACCGAAGAGGGGCTCAGCCTCGACGAGGTCAACGACGCCGTGATCGCCGGGCTCCGCGACGCCGAGCGCGACTTCGGCATCGAGGCGGGCGTGATCGTGTGCGGGCTGCGGGACCGCTACGAGAGCGCGTCGCTGGCGCAGGCCGAGCTCGCGGCGCGGTACTTCGGCCGCGGCGTCGTCGCGTTCGACCTCGCGGGCGGTGAGGCGGGGAATCCGCCGAAGCAGCACCTCCACGCCTTCTACTACGCCCGCAACCACATGCTCGGCATCACGGTGCACGCGGGCGAGTCGTTCGGGCCGGAGTCGATCCAGCAGGCGCTGTTCCGGTGCGGCGCGCACCGCATCGGCCACGGCGTGACGCTGCGGCAGGACCCCGACCTGCTGCACTACGTCGTCGACCACCGGATTCCCCTCGAGATGTGCCCGACGAGTAACGTGCAAACGCACGTCGTGACGGGGTACGAGACGCACCCCATCCGGGAGTACGTCGAGGCAGGCGTGGCCGTGACGGTGAACACGGACAACCGGCTCTTCAGCCACACGACGGTCACGGACGAGCTGTGGCTGGTCCACACGCGGTGCGGCGTGGGCGCCGAGGACCTCCGCGAGATCGCGCTCAACGGGTTCCGCCACGCCTTCCTGCCGTGGGGCGAAAAGCAAGCGCTGCTCGAGAGGGCCGAGGCCGCGCTGGCGCTCATCGGCAGCGGGGAGAGGTAACCCAGAACGACAAGGTTTATTTCTATCTAGGCGTGCTTAAGGCGGACGAAAGGGCCGCCGATAGCTAGAGGCGTAGCCAGGCATCCGTGTCTGGTCTCGCGATGGAACCCACTCCCGAACTGGGTCCCGGAATCAAGCCACCGCCGTGGCCCCACGCGTTTCGCCTCCATTATGGCCCTTACACTGAAAGTCACCCACAAGCTGGTCCTCAGCTTCCTGTGCATCGCGCTCCTCGTCGGGGGGCTCGGCTACCTGACCTATTTCCTCAGCGGGTGGGTCGGGGACGATGCCGCCGCCATCGACCGTGCCGCGCTCGAAGAGGTCGAGGCGGCGAATGCGATGGCCCGTGCCGCTCAGGGGTCCCGCACCTCCATGCTCGAAGCCGTCGCGGCCGCCCGCACCGCCGGGGCCGACGACGCGGGCGTCTCCGACCAGGCCGCGACCGCGCGCGACGCCCTTGCCGGGCAGATCGCCATCTTCGAGCGCCAGCTCGGCGCGAGCCGCGCCCGTGGCTTCGACGCCGACCAGCTCCAGCGCATCCAGCAGGCCTTCGGCGCCTACGTCGAGGCCGCCGAACGCGTCGCCTCGCTGAGCGCGTCCGCGCCCGAGGACGCCGCCGCCGTGCTCGAGGGCGAGGTCGACCCGCTCTACCTCACCGACCTCGCCCCGCTCCTCGACGAGCGCATCGCCAGCGCCGAGGCCGCGCTCGCCCAGAGCGCGGCCGTCGTCGGCACCTCGGCCCGGTGGTCGGGGTGGCTCGGCGTGGCCGCCGCCGCCCTCATCGTGCTGCTCATCGCGGCGATCGGGTTCTTCCTGACCCGCTTCGTCGCCGGCTCGCTCCGCGCTCTCACCGACGCCGCCCACGCCATCAGCGAGGGCCGCCTCGACGACCGCGTCGAGATCGACTCGAACGACGAGATCGGCCTGCTCGGGCAGGCGATCAACGAGATGATCGACCAGTTCGCCACGACGACCGTCTCGAAGAGCTACGTCGAGAACATCGTGCAGTCGATGGCCGACCCCCTCGTCGTGCTCGACCCGCAGGTCAAGATCTCGATGGTGAACCAGGCCGCCCTCGACCTCCTCGGCTACGACCGGAGCGAGCTCCTCGGCAAGCCCGTCATGACGATCTTCGCCCACAAGGGGCAGGGCCGCGGCGCGGCCATCAAGCAGACGATCGAGCAGGCGCTCGCCGGGAACGTCGAGACCTCGTTCAAGGCGAAGACCGACCTCGAAGTGCCGGTCTCGCTCTCGTCCGCGCTCGTCCGCGAGGGCAACGACGTGCTCGGGCTCGTGATCGTGGCGAAGGACATCACGCAGCAGAAGAAGTTCGAGACCGAGCTGATCGAGGCGAAGGACAAGGCCGAGCAGATGGTCCAGCTCCGCGACGCCTTCCTCGCGAACATGAGCCACGAGATCCGCACGCCGCTGACCGGCATCCTCGGCTCGGCGCAGGTGCTCGCCGAGGGGCTCGAAGGCGACCACCGCAACCTCGCCAAGATCATCGAGGACGCCGGCACGCGGCTCCTCGATACGATCAACTCCGTGCTCGAGATGGCGCGGATCGAGGCGGGCGAGGTGCAGCCCGAGGTCGAGGTGCTCAACCTCCACGACGAGGCCGAGGCGTCGGCGCGCGTGCTCAAGCACGTGGTCAACAAGAAAGGGCTCCAGCTCCGCGTCCAGCCCGCGGCCGAGCCCGTCTACGCCCAGATCGACCGGAGTTGCCTCCACCGCATCCTCAACAACCTCATCGGGAACGCCGTCAAGTTCACGCGCGAGGGCGGAGTCTCGGTCGAGATCGAGGCGACGCAAGACAACGCCGTCATCACCGTGCGCGACACCGGCGTCGGCATCTCGAAGGAGTTCCTCCCCCACCTCTTCGACGACTTCAAGCAGGAGTCCACGGGGCTCAAGCGCAGCCACGAGGGCTCCGGCCTCGGCCTCGCGATCACGAAGAAGCTCGTCGAGATGATGGGCGGCACGATCTCCGTCGACAGCATCAAGGGCATCGGCAGCGCGTTCTCGGTGACCTTCCCGCGCGTGCCGTTCGAGCAGGTGCCCGAGGCGATGGCCAAGGACGCCCCCGCGAAGCAGCAGCGCAAGAAGCCCGACGCCGCCCGCTACCCGTGGGAGGCCGACGACCCGGTCGTCGAGGAGCCCACGTTCGCGCCGCCGCCCGCGCCGGAGGACCGCCCGCACCGCGACGTCCTCCTCATCGAGGACAACGCGCAGAACGCGTACATGGCGAAGTTCATGCTCGAGGACTACGAGACCGACATCGCCACGACGCCGCAGGACGCCATCGAGCAGGTCCTCCACCACCAGTACCGCCTCCTCCTCATCGACATCAACCTCGGCGCCGACCGCTCCGGCATCGACCTCCTCCACGAGATCCGCGGCATCGAGGGCTACGAGATGGCGAGCGCCGTGGCCGTGACCGCCTACGCCCTCCCCGGCGACGAGGACCGCTTCCTCAACGAGGGCTTCGACGACTACGTCGCCAAGCCCTTCCGGAAGGAGACCCTCCTCGAAGCCGTCGAGCAGGCCCTCGCCACCGAGGTGGAGACGAACGACGGGCCGGGGCTCGACGACCTCCTCGGCGGCTCCTTCGACGAGGACCCCCACGACGACGGCACCGCCGGAGCCCATGCCGAGGCCCACGCCGCGGCGACCGACGAGGCCCCGAGCGATCCCTTCGAGCACGCGATGAACGCCGGGGAGGTGAGTGGTACCTTTGAAGACCCCGACACGCAACTCTTCGACGATACCCTCATCGACTTCGATGACGACTTCGCCCCGGTCCCAGCCCACGGAGCCCCCGCCGACCGCGACCCGCACGCGGTCTCCGGCGATGGGGCTGGCGGGTCGCATCCGGCTGCCGGCGGATAAGTCCGTCGCCCACCGCGCCGCGATTCTCGCCGCCCTCGGCGAGGGCGACGCGGAGATCGTCGGCTACTCCGACGCGGCCGACCCGCAATCCACGCTCGCCTGCCTCCGCGCCCTCGGCGTCGAGATCACCGCTGACGCGGAGACCCTCGTCGTCCACGGGCGCGGCGGTCGTTTCACCCCGCCTACTGAGCCGGCAACTCGGGCACGACGATGCGCCTGCTCGCGGGCGTGCTCGCCGGGCAGCCGTTCCCCTCGGCCCTCGCGGGCGACGCCTCGCTCAGCCGCCGCCCGATGGCGCGGATCGCCACGCCGCTCCGCGCGATGGGCGCCGACGTCACCCTCGCGAGCGGGCACGCCCCGGTCCACATCGCCGGGCGCCCCGACGGCGGGCTGCGCGGGATCGAGTACGAGCTGCCCGTCGCCTCGGCCCAGGTGAAGAGCTGCGTGCTCCTCGCCGGGCTCTTCGCCGAGGGCACGACGACGGTCATCGAGCCCCTCCCCTCGCGCGACCACACCGAGCGGATGCTCGGGCTCGACACCTTCGAGCTGGGCGCGAGCCGCACCATCTCCGTCGAGGGCGGGCGCGGCGTGCCGCCGGGGCCGTGGATCGTGCCGCGCGACTTCTCGGCGGCGGCGTTCTTCCTCGTCGCCGGGAGCGTGGTCTCGCACAGCCACATCGAGATGAAAAGCGTCGGGCTGAACCCCACGCGCAGCGCGCTCCTCGACGTGCTCCGCGCGATGGGCGCCGACATCGCCGTGCGCAACGAGCGCACGCGCGGGCGCGAGCCCCTCGCCGACCTCACCGTGCAGAACGAGGGCGGCCGGCTCCACGGCGTCTCCGTCGGCGGCGCGCTCATCCCGAACCTCATCGACGAGATCCCGGCGCTCGCCGTCGCCGCCGCGTTCGCCGAGGGCCGCACCGAGATCCGCGACGCCGCCGAGCTGCGGGTGAAAGAGACGGACCGCCTCGCCGCCACGGCCCGGTTCCTCACCGCGATGGGCGCCGACGTGACCGAACTCGAAGACGGGCTCATCATCGAAGGCGGCAAGCCGCTGCACGGCGCGACCGTCGACAGCGAGGGCGACCACCGCATCGCGATGTCGGCGGCCGTCGCCGCCCTCGGTGCCGTCGAGGGCGAGACGACGATTCTCGACGCCGACTGCGTGGCCGTCTCGTTCCCCGGTTTCTGGGACGAACTCGACGGCCTCGCCGGGGCGTGACGCCATCCGCAGGGGCGCAATGCATCGCGCCCCTACCCCTGATCGGCCGGCGTGCCCGGCGTCCAGAGATGACGGCCGAGGTCGACCTCGCCGTCGTCGGTGAACGTGACGCCCTCGCTGCGGAGGCGCTCTTCCATCACCGTCGGCGTCTCGAAGTGCATCCGCCCGGTGAGCGCGCCGCGCCGGTTGACGACGCGGTGGCACGGCAGCCCGGTCCCGACGGCGGCCTTCATCGCCCAGCCCACCGTCCGCGCCGCGCTCGCGCTGCCGAGGTGCCGCGCAATGTGGCCGTACGTCGTCACGCGGCCAGTCGGGATCTCCGCTACGATATCCCACACGCGTTGGAAAAAGTCGGAGCGGTCGGTGGGCATGGCGGGGCGACGGTTGGATTCGGGGCGAAAGGTAACTCGCGTGCGGACGCGACGTAGGCCCCGCCACCCCCTCCGCGCACCCGGCTCCGCATGCACCGCACGACCGCCCTCCTCAGCACCGCCTTTCAGTCGCTCCGGCAGCACCCGCTCCGCGCGATCCTCTCAACGCTCGGGCTCGTGATCGGCGTCGCCGCGCTCGTGGCGATCCTCTCGCTCGCCGACGGGCTCGAACGCTTCGCCCGCGAGCAGATCGCGACGACGACGGACCTGCAACTGATCACCGTCGCACCCATCACGACGGAGCGCATCGACGGCGTAACGATTCGCCGCGACGCGTTTCCCGTCCCGACGCCGGACGACGCCGAAGCGCTCGCCGCACACCTCGGCGCGGCGGCCACACCCGTGCTGATGCAGCAGCGGTCCGTCGAGATCGAATCGGACACGGTGCGCAGCGCGGCGGCGCTCGTCGCGGCGGGCGATGCGGTGTGGGCGGCGTTCCCGTTTGAGCTCGCTGCGGGCCGGACGTTTACGACGGCGGAGGCAGCGATGGGCGCGCGCGTCGTCGTGCTCTCAGCCCCGCTCGCCGAACGTCTCGCCGGAGCAGCGCCGCCAGAGACGCTCATCGGACGGCAGATCACGCTTGCGGGCGTCGAAGCCGAAGTGGTCGGCGTCGTGACGGCGGAGAGCTCGCCCGAAGCCACGGCGGTCGGCCCGTTTGCCGCGTTCGCCGCCGAGACCGACACCCGCCCACCGGCGCTCTACGTCCACGTCACACACGCCGAAGACGTGGTGGCCGTGACGGAGCGGACGCGCCGCTGGCTCGACGAGCGGTTCGACGCAGGCACCGATGCCTTCACCGTCGCCACGGACGCCAACCGCACCGAGCAGCTCCGGCGGAGCATGCTGCTGTTCAAAGTCATCATGGGCCTCATCACCGGGATCTCCGTCGTCGTCGGCGGGGTCGGGGTAATGAACGTGCTGCTGATCACCGTGACCGAGCGGACGCGCGAGATCGGCGTGCGGAAGGCGGCGGGCGCGCGGCGCGGCGACATCGTGCTGCAATTCCTGGCCGAGGCCGTCGCCGTGTCGAGCGTGGGCAGCGTGCTCGGGCTCGTCGTCGGCGCGGTCGGCATCGTCGCCGTGACGCCGGTCATCCGCCACCTCACCGATGCCCCGTTCATGCCCGCGTTTACGGCGAGCACGCTCCTCATCGTCGCCGCCCTCGCCGCGGGCGTCGGGATCGCGTTCGGGACGTATCCGGCCCTCCGCGCCGCCCGCCTCCGCCCCGCCGACGCGATCCGGCACGAATAGGAAAGCCGCCCCGCCGTGATTGGCGGAGCGGCTGGACGGTCGTCCCTCAGCGTGAGTTACTGATCGCCGAGGATGACGGGCAGCCCGTTCTCGCCGCCGCCGACGATCACGACCTTGGCGTTGTTCGACGAGGCGAGCTCGCGCGTGGCCTGGATGCCCTGGAACTGGAGGAACTGCGGGGAGAGGCTCTCCGCGATGATCCGCGCGCGGTCGGCGTCGCCCTGCGCCTCGGCCCGTTTGCGCTCGGCCTCCTGCTCGGCGCGCTGCACCGAGAGGCGGGTCTGCTCGATGAGCTCCTGCTCTTCAAGCTTGTTCTCGATCGCGCGGCGGATCTGCTCGGGCAGCTCGATGTCGCGGATCAGAACGGCCTCGATCTCGACGTACTCGTTCTCGACGGCCTGCTCCATCTGCAGCTCGATCTGCTCCTGGAGTTCGGCGCGGCGCGTGGAGTAGAGCTCTTCGGGCGTGAACTGCCCGACGACCTCGCGCGAGACGCTGCGCAGCGTCGGGCGGACGAGCCGGTCGTAGTACCCCTGCCCGTACGTCGTGTGGAGTTGCGGAAGCTGGCCGTTCTCCGGCCGGTAGCGGACCGAGACGTCCATCCCGATCGTGAGGCCGTTGGAGGAGAGCACTTCGATCTCCTCGTCGGCGTTGTTGACGCGGACGTCGTAGTCGATGATCTGCTCCCAGGGGAGGAAGACGTGGAAGCCCTCGCCGTAGCTGTCGTCGAGGTCGGTGCCGGAGAAGTAGCTGTATTTCACGCCCTGCTCACCGGCGCCGATGGACTCGGTCATGCAGCCCGCTGCGATGAGCACGAGCATGAGGACGACGCCGGCGATGACGCCGAAGCGGCTGGCGGCGCGGGTGAGGTTGGGATAGGAGTTCGCCATAGGTCTAGAGCAGGAAAGCTGGTGGGTGAGCCGTAGGATACGGGTAACGCGCGTGGAGAGATACGTGGTACGCGGCGGATTTGATGATCGTGCATAATATCTACCGTCGACGAACTCCCCGCCGCCGCCGCCGGTACCACCCGCTCCCCTCACCCATCGCCCTGCCCGTGCCCTTCCCGCCCGTCACCACCTCTCCGCACGCCGACCAACTCGACCGCCTCCGTGCCGAACTCGGCGCCGACCGCATCCGCACCGACGAGGTCCTCGCCCCGTACACCACGTTCAAGATCGGCGGCCCGGCGGACCTGTTCTACGAGGCCCACACGGCCGACGAGCTCGCCGCCGCGCTCGCGCTCGCCCGCAAGCTCGATATCCCGTTCTTCCTCCTCGGGCTCGGCGCGAACATCCTCATCGGCGACCTCGGCTTCCGGGGGTTCGTGATCCGCAACAAAGCCGACCACGTCCGCGTCGACCGCGAGAGCGGGCGCGTGTGGGCCGAGAGCGGCGCCGTCGTCTACCCCGACCTCATCGAGCAGGCCGTTTCGGCGGGGCTGTCCGGGCTCGAACACTACGTAGGGATCCCCTCGTCCGTGGGCGGCGCGCTGTGGCAGAACCTCCACTTCCTCTCGCCTCCACCTGAGCGCGAGCGGACGATGTTCATCGAGGAGGTCGTCCACTCGGCCGACATTCTGACCGAGGAGGGCGAGCGCAAAACGGTCGACCACGACTACTTCCGGTTCGGCTACGACTACTCGATCCTCCACGACCGCGCCGACCGCGTGCTCGCGGCCACGTTCCAGCTCGAACCGGGCGACGAGGCGCGGATGCGCGAGATCATGGCCGCCAACCTCGCGTGGCGCGAAGAGCGCCACCCCCCGCTCGACACGGAACCGAGCGCCGGGTCCATTTTCAAGAAGATCGAGGGCGTCGGCGCGGGGCGGCTGATCGACTGGGCCGGGCTGAAGGGAACGCGCTTCGGCGGGGCCGAGGTGACGCACCGCCACGCCAACATCCTCATCAACCGCGGCGGCGCGACGGCGGCGGATGTGCGCCACCTGATCGCGTACGTGCAGAAAACCGTCGAGCGCGACCAGGGCTACCGGCTCTCGCCCGAGATCGGCTTCGTCGGCGACTTCGGCGACCTCCCGGACGTGCCGCCGAAAGGGTGGGAGAATGAGGACGGCTTCGAGGGCGGCGTCCCGCCCGGCGGCCACCCCGAGGCCCACCGCAACGCCGAGCGGCGGTGACCCCCCGTTTCGCTTGCGGTCGCTGCGCTCCCTGCGGCGCAAAACTGTCCCCCTAATTTAGGGGGACAGCCGCGTGTAGCTACGAGCGAAGCGAGTGCAAGCGCGGCGGGGGGTCCAGCGAAGCTCAGCCCAGCGCCGAGGCAAACGCGCCCGCTTCGGCCTCCAGCCGCTCCACGTCTTCCAGCCCCTCGCGCCACGCGTCGGGGAACGCCGCCCACCCGTGGAGCGCGCCGACGAGCGCGCCGACGCACGCCCCGATCGCGCTCGCCGCGCCGCCGACGTTGATCGCGGGCAGCAGCGTCGCTTCGAGCAGGAGCGGGTTGCGGGCGACCATCGCCACAGCGAAGGGCCACGCCTCGTCGGCCGCCGGGCCGGTGCCGTCGCAGAGATCTTGCAGGTCGAGCGGGAAGTCGTCGAGGTGATCGGAGAGCAGGCGAAGGCGGTCGGATACGGCGTGCTCGCTGCCGAGCCGTTCCTCCGCCCACCGTGTTGCCTCGGCGATGGTTTGTATGAACACCGCGCCGTCGAGATCGCCGGGTGTATGCGAGAGCAAACGTCGGACGGCGACGGCCTGCCCAAATCCCGCTGCGAGCGCGGAGCCACGGTAGTCCGTCCCCATTCCCTCGCGGTAGCTCGCGAGGGTCGCGTCGTTCCTGTCGCTCCCCGACGCCCATGTTCTACCGTACGCTGTCCAGAACAGGCCGAACGGGGCTGCCATCGTCGCCGCATTGGCCGTCGTCCCCATGTCCTCGCTTTTCTGCCGACGCATTGCTGGCGTGGAGACGCGACG
>CAYTJT010000109.1:0-8770 GCA_964438105.1 uncultured Rhodothermales bacterium
CTTCGCCACCGGCGAGGCGCTGATGTTCCTCGACGCCGACGACGTGCTCGGCCCGACGGCGCTCGAAGCGCTCACCGGCGAGCTGGAGCAGCACCCGGGGAGCGTCGTGGCCTGCCCGTGGTACCGGCTGGAGCTCGCCGGGGGGGCGTGGGTGCGACGGCCCCCGTCGTGCGCGCCACGGCGGGTGGGGCAGGACGCGCTCGGCGCCTGGCTGCGGGGGTGGTACCACCCGCCGTGCTCGGTGCTCTGGGCGCGGGCCGCCTACGAGCGGACGGGGGGGTGGGACGAGAGGGGAGGACCGAACGACGACGGGTACCTCATGATGCGGGCGCTGGCGCTGGAGATCCCGCTCCGGCTCACCTCGGAAGGGGAGGCGTTCTACCGGCGCTTGCCTGAGGGCGAGGTCTCGCTCAGCGGCACGCGGTTCACGGAGGAGGGGCTCCGGGCGCGGATCTGGGTGATCGAGCGGATCGCGGAGATGCTCGAAGAGCGAGGCGAACTCGAACCGCATCGGACGGCTCTCGGGACCGCCTTCGCAATGATCGCCGCGGACTGCGGGGACCGCTACCCGGAGTTGGCCGAGACGTGCGTGCGACACCGCCGTCGATACGGCGATCCGATGTGGAAGCGCGCGGCGCGCCGCCTCCAGCGGCACGCCCAAGCGCGACTCAAGCGCGTCCAGAATAAGCTGTCATCCGACTCACGGGGAGATGCGGCCGAAGCGGCCGATCCGCCCGAGGAGATCCGGTACGGTCTGGACTTCCCCTCCAAGCAGGAATCCCCCAGCACGTGATGCCGTCCTCTCCTTCGCCCGAAACGGCGCCCGCCGTCACCGTCGTCATCCCGACGTACAACCGGGCGCACCTGCTCTCTCGCGCGCTCGAGAGCGTGCTCGCGCAGACGTACGGCGAGTTCGAGGTGCTCGTCGTCGACGACGGGTCGACCGACGAGACGGGTTCGGTGATGGAGGCTTACACCGCCCGCGACGCGCGTATCCGCTATCTCGTCCAGCCGGAGAACGCCGGCGTCAGCGCGGCACGGAACCGCGGGCTCCGAGAGGCGCGGGGCGACTACGTCGCCTTCCTCGACTCCGACGACGAGTGGCTCCCGGCGAAGCTGGAGCGGCAGGTCGCGCTCTTCGAGAGACTGCCCGACGAGGTGGGGCTGGTCTACGGCGGCGTCGAAGACATCGGCCCCGGCGGCACGCGCACGGCCCATCGCCCCGAGCACCGAGGCGACGTGTACGACACGCTGCTGCGGCGGAACGTGATCCACGGCACCTCCGGCGTGATGCTCCGCCGCGCCGTCGCCGAGCGCGTCGGCTTCTTCGACGAGGGGATCCCCGCCATCGAGGATTACGATTACTGGCTCCGCGTCGCGGAGCACTTCGAAGTCGACTTCGTCTCGGAGCCCCTCATACGGTACCACGACCCGGAGGGCGTGGAGCGGAAGTCGCTCGACACCCGGGACAACCGGGAGGCTCGGGCGTGGCTCTACGCCAAGCACTCCGGGGACATGCGCCGCGCCGGAGTGGCTCACCTCTTCCTGCTAGAGAGCGCCCAGCGCGCCCTCGCCCCGCCCGACCGCGACGTACGCAGCGCCCGGCGGCTGGCGGCTCGCGCGGCGCTCGTGCACCCCTCCGCTTATGCGATCTACCCCGTGCTCCTCCGTACCCTCCTGCCCCCCAAGAGCTACGAGGGGTTGCGGGCCGCCCGCCGAGCCCTCCGGAGAGCGTTCGGTGTAGGACCGTGACCCCCCGGGTCCCCCGCAGAGGTGGGCGTCAGAACGACGCGGTCGGATGGGCTGCCCCGAACCGGTGGCCCCGGCGGAAAGGGGGCGGCTCTTACTGCGAACTCTCGACTCACTCCCCTTCTCGCCGCGCCGGTGCCCTATCCTCTACATCCCCGGCGCGCTTCTCCGACCCACCACGAGCACCTCTGGTCCGCTCCGCCCCTCGCTATGAATCACGAACCCTCCGCCACGACCGCAGGGTATCGGCCCACTCCGGCGGCTAGCTCTCCTCCCCCGGGTGCTACACGTCCGATGCGGGTCCTCCTTTACACCACGAGCCCGAGGGGCGTCGTCGGGGGCATGGAGGCGGTTTTCGCTAACCTGACGGACGGACTCCGCGACCGTGGGCACCGGGTCGATACGCTCTTCGACGAGGCGGTGTCTGTCCACATACCCGGCGTGAAAGGGGACACGTGGGCCCTGCCTCTAGCGAGGCTGCGGACGTGGCGGAAGTTGCCGAAGCCCGGATCGGTGTACGACTGCGTACGCTCTGTGCTACGGGTAGCGCGGGTCTTGGCTCACGTCCGCCCCGAGGTCGTCAACGTCCACTACGTCGACACCGCGGCCGCCTATTTCGCGTTGCTTCGTCCGGTGTTCGGGTATCGGCTGGTCCTCTCGGCGCACGGGAGCGACCTCCTTCGGCCTCACGGCTCTGTACAGCGGTTGGTACTCCCGCCCGTGCTTCGCCGAGCGGACGCCGTGGTGACGGTGTCGGAGGCGTTGACCCGGCGCGCCGCAGCCCTGGGGGTGGAAGCGCGCACGGTATTGAACGGCGTGGACTACGAGTTCTGGTCCACCCTGCCGCGGGCGGAGGCCGACGAGGGCGTAGTGGTAGCGGTGGGGCGTTTGCACCGGGTGAAAGGGCAGGACGTGCTGATAGAGGGGTTCGCTCGCCTCGGCGAAACGGTGCCCCACGCCCGCCTCTGGCTCATCGGCGACGGGGAGGAGCGACCGGCGCTGGAAGAGCTGACGCGCCGCCACGGCCTCGAGCACCGCGTCCGGTTCCTGGGCTCTCTGGGCCGCGAAGAGGTGCGGGCAGTGCTGGCGCGGGCCGGTCTGTTCGTGCTGCCTTCGCGGAGCGAGGGGCTCTCCATAGCCCTCCTCGAGGCCATGGCGAGCGGGCTTCCCGTCGTGGCCACGGACGTCGGTGGGATCGCTGAGGTCATCCGCGACGGCACGGAGGGCGTGCTTGTGCCCTCGGAGGACGCCCCCGCTCTCGCCGATGCCGTGTGCAAAGTGCTGTCCGACTCGGGGAGGAGAGAACACCTGTCGAGGAACGGACGCGAGCGCGCCCGTTCTTTCTCGCTGGCGAGAACGTTGGACGCCTACGAAGCCCTCTTCCAAGACCTCGTCGGCGAGGGCGGGGGGAGCCGATAGGAGGCCCGCCGCCCGCGCCACGGGCTCGACGGGCGAGGGCGTCGGACCGCAGGCGGGCAGCCTCGCCCGCTGGGAAAGCGAGTCCCGCTGAGGTGACCCTCAGTGACCCTCAGTGACCCTCAGTGAAGCCGAGCGGATCGGGCAGCGGAGTAGAGAATCCCGGCGCTCCCCCTCGGACAGGGCACGGGGGGCCTCCCCGCGATCGGGGCCGCCGCCATCGAGGAAGCACCGGCGGGGAGGGGGGAAGCGTCGACGATCACGTCGCGTCGACGACTACGTCCACGTCGGGTCAGCTTCACGGGCCAGCACGGCATCGACCAGAGCCACGACCTTGCCGACGTCCACGTCGTACTCGTCCGGGAACAGCGAGTCGCCCTCGCCCGGAACGTATTCGTAGTCGTGGCCGAGGCACTTGCACATCAGGTAGAAGTGAGGCGCCATGCGCGACGTCGCGAAGAGCTCCAAGACGGCGGTCCTCTCCGAGAACAGCACGTTGGTCAGCCCGCTCCCGTGTGCGCCGACCACGAACTCCGCATCGTAGAACAACTCGATCTCCTCCTTGAGGGAGAGGCGCTCGGGGGCCACCGGCGAGAACCCGTGCGGCGTCAGGGCCTCCTCGAGAGCGGCGAAGTTGCGTATGCGACGCTTCGGCGCGTTTTGCCTGGAGATCAGAATGCGCTTGTCGCGGCGCGACGGGCGCGCGGGCAGCAGCTTGTCCCGGAGCGTCCGTGCGTAGCGCTCCGGCAGGTAGCCGAGCCTGGACTTGAAGGTGGAGAAAACCAGGCGCTCTACGTCGTAGAGGCGGTCCCCGGGGAGGTAGACGATCCGGGCGTTCGGCGGCGCCACTCTATCCAGGAGGCGTCGCTGGATGTCCGTGAGCTCGCCGGACACCAGAAGTTTGATCTCGCCGAGCTCGTCGTAGGGGGGCGCCCACAGAGACAGCAGCCGGGGGAGCCAGTCCATGAGCACGTGGAAGTGGGCGTCGTCGGGCCCCCGGAGCAAGGCCGAGACCCCGGGCACGTACCCGCGCTTGCGGCGGAGGTAGGGGCGGGGGTACTCGGACCACCGGCCCCCCGACCTGGACTCCTTCACGATGACGCCCTCCCGGTTCATCACGACGTTGTTGAGGGGGCAGTAGACGGCGTCGGAGAGCGTGGCGGAGTAGTCCGGTTTCAGTGCGAAGGCTTCGCCGCGTAGCTCGGCGTACGGGCCCCAGTAAAGTGGCAGGGAGAGGGCTTCGGGGGTGCGCACCGTAACCGGCGGCATGTGCTGCTGCTTTTCCGCGTGAGGGAACAGGTCGTCGAACGTCGAAGTCCAGGGCTGGGGCGGCCACAAGGCGTGGCGTACCGGCCGCAGCGCCCGTTTGATCGTGCGTAGCATTTACTCGGAGGCGATGGTTGGGGTTGAACGAGTTCCGGCGGAGCCGTGCGTTTCGGCGGGGCCTGCGCGCTGCTCACGCCATAACCTATCGACGAGCCGCTCGGGCGGCATCTCGACGTCAGAGAACGTGAGGGGCTGGTCCTGCGGGACGGCTCTCCGCAGTGTGCACCCCGCGGCGAGCCCCATCGGGAGGAGGTCCCCCTCGTGGCAGGCAGACGCGTTGTCGATCACCCCGTAGCACGTGAACCCGCCGATCCCGTCGATCGTCTCTCCCGGAGACAGGTCGCGTTTGGCGACGGTCGTCACCTCGCACACCGGGGCCCCCTGAGGCGCGACGGCCGCGTCGTTGAACAGGGCCGCGCGTGCGGCCGTGAGCGGGGACTCGAGATGGGGGAGGTGGTAGGGCACGTAGAAGACGTAGAACGGCCCCTCGCCCATCTTGTACACGGGCATGTACTGCCTGAGGATCGGGTGCTCGTTGTAGCCGATCACGAACACGCCGGGGCCGGGCTGGGCGCCCAGGACGTAGTCGGTGAGCCCGCCGTCGAGCATCTCCTCCGGCGGAAACAGGCCCACCGCCTCGTCGACGTGGTCGCACGCCGGCCCGTACATCCCGCGTGTCCCGACGCCGAAGCCGGTGGCGTTCGCCACGACGACCTGCTCGAAGGCCAGCTTCGTCCCGTCGGCGAACGAGGTGACGTGCTTGACGTCCTGGTGGTACCGCTCGGCAAAGGCGCGCTGGGTCTCGGGCGTCCTGTGGTGGTCCAGCATGCCCTTGATGTTGCCGGCCAGGACCGGCCGGTAGCCGATCGTCCGCACGAACCGGAACAGGTTCATGATGACGCCCGGCTGATCGCCGTCCGCGTTCGTGTAGACGACGCCGGCCGACCGCGCGTGCCGTTGGAGGATCGGCCCGACCGTGCCGTCCGCCTCGGCGTTCATCATCACGACGTGCTTCCCGTGCCGGAACGCGTCCAGGGCGACGGTCGCTCCGTGCTCGACGTCTCCCGTCGCTTCGATCACGACATCGACGCCGTCCGACTCACAGATGTGGGTGGCGTCCTCCGTGACCGCATAGCCGCCGCGCTCGATGGCCGCCTGGAGGGCGCGGCGAGAGCCCACGCGTTCGTACGCGTCGACGCCAGCGTCTGCGTAGGCGCGCTCCGCTTTCGCAACCGTACGGTTCGAGACCGCCACGACGCGCATGCCCGGTATGGACCGGATGATCTGGAGAACGATGCCTCTGCCCACGTACCCCGCGCCGACGACGCCTACTCGGACGGGGGTGTTTTCGGACTGGCAGCGCTCTAGCGCTTTGTCGACAAGGATCATATCGCACGATGTGTGAGCGGTCGCTCGTAGGGCGTCGTCGCCACGGGGGCGGCCGGGCTTCGCAGGCAGCCCGCCACCTCACGTCCATGAACGAGCCTGGGTTTGCTGGAGGCGGTCCCGGCGCGTCTACACACCGAGGGGGGGAAGGTAGCTAATTGCTTGGGGAGCGTATCGGCCCCGCCGGCGCAGGACTGTAACGGCTCGGGGAGTTTCGACGGCGCTTGCGATCCCCATCTGGAGGCTCGGGGGCCGTAGCCGCACGAGCCCGCCCGTTTGGCGGGACGCGGTACCTCTCACAGCAACGGCCACGCCCGATCTTTCGCGGATACGGCCGTCGCCTCAAGCGGCCAGGTGATGCCGAGGGCTGGGTCGTCGTAGCGGAGGCCTCGCTCGGCATGGGCCGCGTACGGTTGCGACACCATGTAGTGCACCTCGGAGTCAGCTTGCAGGGTCTGGTACCCGTGGGCGAAGCCTTCGGGCACGTAGAGGGAGCGCCGGTTGGACGCCGTGAGTTCCGCCCTCACCCACCGTCCGAAGGTCGGGGAGCCGGGCCGGGCGTCGACCGCTACGTCGTAGATCGCGCCCGAGACACAGCGCACGACCTTCGCCTCTGCGTGCGGTTCTGCTTGGTAGTGGAGCCCCCGCACCGTGCCCGCCAGCTTGCTGTAACTAATGTTCGCCTGCACGAAGCCGGTCTGGAGGCCGCGTCGCGCGAGCGTGTCAGAGCACCACGCTCGCGCAAAAAAACCCCGTTCGTCTTCGATCGGGTCCACTTCGATCAGGTATACGCCTTCAAGGGCTGTGGGAGTGATAGTCATCCGGGTGTCGTTTGTCGGGCCCGACGGCGGAGGTCTGCCGTTCGTATCGGTCGATTTGAGCGAGCGAAAGGGCGCTCATGTCCGCGCCCTCCCGGTGCATTCTGTACCATTCCGCTGTCCATTCGAGGGCCGTCGTCAGGCTGATCTGCGATTGCCACCCCAGCCTCCGCCTCGCTTTGGAGGTGTCCAGCGTCAAGTACCCCGCCTCGTGGGGGGCCGCTCGCGTATCGTGCTCCGCGCTTACGCGGCCGTCGTAGAAAGAGAGGAACTCGTCGGTGAGACGCGACACCGGGACGGCGGCGTCCTCCCGCGGGCCGAAGTTCCACCCCTCGGAATGGAGGGCGGGGGCTTCCCACAGGCGTTCGGCGAGGAGCAGGTAGCCGCTCAGCGGCTCGAGCACGTGCTGCCAGGGACGCACGGCCGAGGGGTTGCGAAGGCGGACGGGCGCGTCGGAGGCCAGGGATCGGATCATGT
The DNA here is from genome assembly GCA_964438105.1 of uncultured Rhodothermales bacterium. Lineage (GTDB taxonomy): Bacteria > Bacteroidota > Rhodothermia > Rhodothermales > JANQRZ01 > JBBSMX01. The sequence continues at coordinate 7,173 of CAYTJT010000109.1, forward strand.
CGGGGATGAGGCGGTCCTCCGCCCAGTCGCCGCCGCCGATGACGTTGCCGGCCCGGACGGTGGCGAGACCTACGGGCGAGGCGCCGGCCGAGAAGAAGGACCGGCGGTAGCCTGCGGCGACGAGTTCCGCGCACCCCTTGCTGCTTGAGTAGGGATCGTGCCCCCCCATCGGGTCCGACTCCCGGTACCCCCACGTCCACTCCTGATTCTCGTAGCACTTGTCGCTGGTGACGACGATCACGGCGCGGGCGGAGTCGCAGTGCCGCACCGCTTCGAGCACGTTGACCGTCCCCATCACGTTCACCCCGTACGTCTCCACCGGGTCAGCGTAGCTGCGGCGGACGAGGGGCTGAGCGGCCATGTGGATCACGACCTCGGGCCGAGCGTCGGCTACGGACTCGCGCAGGCGATGCAGGTCGCGCACGTCTCCCAGCGCGGTGTGCACCACGCCGGCGACGTTTGCGGTTTCGAAGAGGCTCGGCTGCGTGGGGGGCGGCAGGGCGTATCCGCTGACGTCCGCGCCGAGCCGGTGGAGCCACAGCGCGAGCCACCCGCCTTTGAACCCGGTGTGCCCCGTGATCAGGACGCGCTTGCGGTGCCAGAACTGAGGATCGTGCATCGCGCTGCTATTCGGTCTCGATCGAGGGGTAGCCGCGCGCGACCGACGCCGCGTCGTGGCTCTGGTCGGTGGCGGTGGAAACGCCGCTCGCACCGGAGGGGGGGCTCGCGTCCCAGACCCGCCACGGAGGATTGCCCGCTTCCCACAGCTCCTCCAGCACGTGCTTGTCCCGCAGCGTATCCATCGGTTGCCAGAACCCGCGATGGAGGTGGGCGGAGAGCTGTCGGTCGCGCGCCAGCCGCTCCATCGGCTCGCGCTCCCAAACGGTGTCGTCGCCGTCAACGTAGTCGATGACCTCCGGCTCCAGCACGTAGAAGCCGCCGTTGATCCACGACCCGTCGCCCGTCGGCTTCTCCCTGAAGCTGAGCACGCGTTGCTGGTCCGAGTCCAGCGAGAGCGCGCCGAAGCGGCCCGGCGGCTTGACGGCGGTTACGGTGGCGAGCAGGTCCTGGCTCCGGTGGAAGGCGAGGAGGGCGCCGATGTCGACGTCGGCGACCCCGTCCCCGTAGGTCAGGAAGAACGTCCCGCCGTCCAGGTGCTCCCTCACGCGCTTGAGCCGCCCCCCGGTCATCGTCGCCTCGCCGGTGTCGATCAGGGTCACCTTCCAGGGTTCGCACCCGTTGCGGTGGTGGCGGATCGTGTGGTTTTTCAGATCGACGGTCAAGTCGGAGTGGTGCAGCCAGTAGTCGGCGAAGAACCTCTTGATCACTTGCCCCTTGTAGCCGCAGCATATGATGAAGTCGTCGACCCCGTACGCCGAGAAGATTTTCATGATGTGCCACAGGATGGGATAATTACCTATCTCCACCATGGGTTTGGGGATCACCGTCGTCTCTTCGGACAGGCGGGTTCCGTAGCCTCCAGCCAATATGACTGCTTTCATACTCATCGGCGCGTCGTGTGGTAACGGATGTGCTTCGCTGTGTGCAATTTCTAGGCAGTCACCGTCGACTAAACATCGACGTCCGCTCAAGAGCGC
>CAYTJT010000109.1:8870-10049 GCA_964438105.1 uncultured Rhodothermales bacterium
CGCGGTCAAGGAGCGACCTCCTCGCGCGGAGGGTGCTGCGAATTCGCGCAGAGGGCACGACGGAATAGGCTATCCGCACCCTCGAACTCGGATCCCGTAGCCATGAGTATACGCGGCAGCATCACGATGGAGGGTAGTTGAGCCCGGCACCCAGATCCAGCGACTACCTGTACCAGATCAGCGACTACCTGTAGAAGCCGGCCCCGTCGTTCGGCACGTACACTCGGCGGGGCTGTCAGCTTGCTTGAAGCTAGAGCCGCGGTATACGTCCTGTGCCGGAGTTGGTACGCCGTATGCAGCAATCCGGCGTCGGGTCGATTTGATCCCTGACCGTGGCTTCCGAACAGAAGTTTACAGGTTGCTCCGTACCTTTCTCCCAGTGATCGCAGCACGTTCCGTGGATATGCCCGATAGAGGATCAGCTTTCGAAACGCCTCTGAGCTAGTTGTGGCGCTCGTGCCGGCAGTCAGACGCTCCTTAGCGGATGGAGGGGGTCCGCTGGTGCAGCGTGGCTTCGCTAGAGGGCAAGGTACGAGGCGTGTCGGCGGGGCACAGTCGGAGTTTCATGACAGGCCTCCACTCTGGGCTCTGGGTGGCACTGCACAGATCGATATGCCGTATTCGAGGGAGATGCCCTTAAGGAAGATGCCTTTGATGATGACCGTGATCATCCCGACGCACGGCCGGCCCGAGCTCCTGGGGCGGACGCTCCGCACGCTCGCGGCGTGCCGCCTCCCCGAGGGCTTCCGCGAGGCCGTCGTCGTCGAGAACGGGCCGAGGGCGGGGGCCGAGGCCGTCGTGGCGGCGGCGGCGGCGGCGCGCCCCGCCCTCCGCCTCCGCTACCTCCACGTGGAGCGGGCGAACAAGAGCCACGCGCTCAACGCGGCGCTGGCGACGGTGGGCGGCGGGCTCGCCGTGTTCTTCGACGACGACGTGCGGGTGGGGCCGGGGGCGCTGGAGGCCTACGCCGCGGCGGCGGCGGGGCACCGCGGCGGCGCGTTCTTCGGCGGGCCGTTCGGCGTGGACTACGAGGAGCCGCCGCCGGAGTGGCTCGTCCCGGCGCTCCCTTTCTCCGTGCGAGGGGTAGATTTCACCCAGGGTGAGCGGCCGGACGAGTTCCTGGGGTTCAACTGGGCGGCCTTCGTCGAGGACCTCGAGCGGGCGGGGGGGTTCGACCCG
>CAYTJT010000110.1:0-10015 GCA_964438105.1 uncultured Rhodothermales bacterium
CCTACGTCGCGCTCGCCAACGACGTGACGGCCGGGTACTGGAACGCCGCCGGGCTGAGCCAGACGGCCTACCCCGAGGTGGCCTACATGCACGCCGAGCGGTTCAGCGGCGTCGTGCAGTTCGACTACGGCGCAGGCGTCTTCCCGATCAACGCGCGCTCGACGGTCGGCATCTCGTTCTTCCGCTCCGGGGTCGACGACATCGCCGACACGCGGGCGGCGACGAACCCCGTCACCGGCGGCCCGCGCGCGAACGCCGCCGATCTCATCACCCTCTTCTCCGCCGCCGACTACGCGTTCACGGTGTCGTACGCCCGCCAACTCCGCCCGAACCTCTCGGTCGGCGCGACGGCGAAGGTGATCCGCCGCGGCATCGGTGACTTCGCGAGCGCGTGGGGCTACTCCGCCGACGTCGCTGCGCGCTACCGCCTCGGCCGGTTCGTGTTCGGGCTGAACCTGCAGGACGTCACCGGGATGCTCCAGTCGTGGTCGATCGACGAGTCCACCTACAACGCGAGCGCCGCCGTGGACGACCGCGGCGAGCCGATCCCGTACGATCAGATCGACGAGGCCACCGGCTTGGGGCTGCCCGAGGGCGGCGCGGAGATCGTGCTGCCCGTGGCCCGCTTCGGCACGGGCGTCACGCTCCCGCTCACCGACGACATCGGCTTCGCCGCCGGGCTCGACCTCGACTTCGCGTTCGACGGCCAGCGCGCCTACGCCTTCAACACCGGCGACGTGTCGTTCCACCCCCGCCTCGGCACGGAGCTGACGTACCGCGGCGTCGTCGCCCTCCGCGCCGGCATCTCCGACGTGACGACCTCGGAGCGCTTCGGGACGGAGGTGACCCCGACGATGGGGGCCGGGCTCAACGTCGGCGCGTTCGACGTGGACTACGGCTTCGGCGACTTCGGCGGCATCCGGTCGGAGCTCGGCTACTCGCACCGCGTCTCGCTGAAGTACACGTTCACGCAGGACCGCCTCGCCCGCGTCAACCGCTAGCATCCCGACATGGACCGTGACGACTGGACCGGGCTCGGCGTCAGCGTCGGCCTCCACGCCCTCCTCCTGCTGCTCTTCGCCGTCGTCTCCGGCGCGACGGAGCCCCCCCCGCTCGGGCTCATCGAGGTCGAGTTCGGGCCGTTCGAGATGGCGCAGCCGGCGGCGCTGTCGGAGACGGTGAAGCCCACGCCGACGCAGCCGCGCCCGGACCCGCAGCCCGAGAAGCCCGCGCCGAAGCCGACCCCGCCGGAGGCCGAGCCGGTCAAGCTCCCCGACCGCACGCCCACGCCGGAGCCCGAGCGGGTCCCGCCCCCGACGCCGACCGAGACGGTGCCCGAGCCCGAGCGGCAGGACCAGCCCGAGCAGCCCCTCGCCGACCCCGCGCCGACCGAGCAGGCGGGCGGCAACCCCCAGGGCACGACGGGCTCCACGTCGGAAGCCGGGGGCGAGGGGACGAGCACGCAGCGCCGCGCGCCGTACTCCATCGACGGGCTCAACCGCGACCCCGTCCGCCGGCCGATGCCGACGAACCCCGGCGCGAGCGGCGACGTGGCCGTCAACATCTGCGTCGCCCCGGATGGGCGGCTGACGCGGCAGTGGCCCGCGCAGCGCTCCGGCACGCCCGCGCTCGACCGTGCCGCCGCCACCGCCCTCAGCCGGTGGGCGTTCAACCCGCTCCCGCCCGCCGCGCCGCAGGAGGAGCAGTGCGGCCGGATCACGTTCTTCTTCCGCCTGAACTGAACGCGGAGCCGGGCTATAAATCGCGGAGCCGAGCTACAAGTCGACGACGAGTTCGGTGCGGACGAACAGCCGGTCCTCGGCCTGCTCCCAGCGCTGGTAGTCGGCGAAGAGGTGGAGGGCGACGTCGCGGATCGGCTCCCACGTAAGCCCCACGGTGAGGCCGGGGCCGTCGAGCCGTTCGCCCGCGAGGAAGATCTTCACGGGCTCGCCGAAGGGCGGCTGCCGCCCGTCGGTGACGTCGCCGCCAACGTTGACGAGCTCGCCGGATTCGTCGACGTAGTTCTCGCCCTGCCGGACGTAGCGCGCCTTCACGACGCCGCGCGTCCGCATCGGCCCCCACGCCCGCAGCCCGACCTCGACCTGGTCCGCGTTCGGGCCGAGCGGGTGACCGAGGCCGAAGCCGTTGTGCTGGTACGCGTTGTAGAACGAGCCGTCGAGCAGGAAGCGGTGGGTGTAGACGAACGGCTCGATGCGGGTGTACTCGACCCACCCGAGCGCCGGGCCGAGCGCCGCGCCCAGCCCCGCCTGCACCGCCCACTTGTTGTTGAGCGAGTTGTTGCCGAGCTCGCCCACGTCGAGGTCGTCGGCGAGGAACGTGCCGTAGGCCTCGACGCCGTCGAAGGGGCGGAACACGGCCTCCAGCGCGAACAGGGAGTTGTCGCGGTCCCAGAGCGCGTGCTCTGCGGGCTTGATCGGGTTGACGGGGTTGAGGTAGGCCAGCTCCGGCCCGCGCTGCCCGTAGACGACCATCTCGGTGAAGGCGAGCCCGAGCCGGCGCCACGGGTTCAGCGTGAGCCGGTGGAACGCGATGTAGCGCTCGGGGCCGAGGAGCACGCCGCTGTCCTCGTCCCCCGGCACGATGAACGACTGGTCGCCGAGGGCCCCGTGCATGAACTGGTACTGCACGACGCGGGTGTCGAGGCCGAGCCGCACGAACGAGAAGTAGTCCGGCCCTTCGGTCAGGATGAGCGGGTCGTCGAAGGAGGCCCCGACGAGGAACCGCGCGTGGGCGATCTCGGCGGAGAACACCCGGCTCGCGGCGCGGACCGACGCCGTGGCCCGGTCGAAGTTGCCCGGGGGGACGTCTGCCCGCCCGATGTAGTAGAGCGGGGCGAGCACGGGGTCGGCCTGGAGCACGCGGGTGTCGCCGGTGAGTTGCGCCCCGTTGAAGGTGCCGGTGTAGATCCCGACGATGCCTCGGTAGTTCCCCTGCAAAATGCCCTCGGGTACGAACGCGACGCCGCTGTAGGATTGGGTCCCGTCGGAGGCCCGGGCCTGCACGCGGCCGATCGCGTCGAGCGCGATCCGCCACTCGTCATCGCGGTGGTAGTACAGAAACTTCTCCGTCTCCGCTCCCATGGGGATGCCGAGACGCCCGCCGGGGCCGATGACGGTCTCCACCGCGTCGGCGGGCTCGAAGAGCTCGCGCCGGTAGCGGGCCAGCCAATCGCCGGTGGTGCGGTCGAAGTACGAGCCGTCTTCGGTGCGCACGCTCAGGCTGTCGAGCAGCCGGCCGATGCGTCCGCGGCCGAGGGGGCGCACTTCGTGTCGGTATTCCGGAAGCAGCCCGCGCACCCGCTGCTGGTGGAGGAAGTCGTAGACCGGGTGCTCGGCCGGGACGATCTCGGGCTGAGCGGAGGCCGGGGCCGCGCCAAACAGGGCGAGAAGCGCGGCGAGGCGGTACAGGAGGGAGCGAATGCGCACCGAAGGAGCAGGCAGGGGAGACGGAGGAGCGAACCGGCCGAAAGCTATCGCACGGCGCCTCCCAACGCAACGCATCGCCGCCCGCCCCAGGCAGGGCATCGCGACGCGTCCTGGTTGCATAATTGCTCTCCAGTAAATACCTTCGTGCTGCACCCCCGTGATTATTCATCCGACCCGGGTAGGCCCTATCGCTAGCTTGCTACACGCGTAACAGACCTCCACACGCCTGTGGCTCGCAAAGCCGAACTGGCCGCGTTGCTCTTCAGCGACCTGGCCGCCCTTACCCTTGCCTACCTGACGTTCCAGGCAGCCCGTCTCGACTGGGGGGGGCTCGGGGCGTCTTCGGATCTCTCAGTCTACGCCCTGCCGTCGCTGGGCGTGCTCCTGGGTTTCTGGCTCGTGCTGTTCCTGTTTGCGGGGATGTACCGCGAGCGCCACGCGGCCAGCCGCTTCGACGAGTTCGTGATCCTGCTGAAGGTGGTCACGCTCGGCACCCTCCTCCTCTTCTTCCTCCTCTTCATCGAGCGGCTCGACCCACTCTCCGCGCGGAAGGGCATCCTGCTCTACTGGGCGTGCGTGGTGGGGTTCGTGGCGACGAGCCGGTTCGGCGTGCGGAGCGTGCAGAAGGCGCTGATCCTGCGTGGGTACGGGTTGCACAAGGCGGTGATCGTCGGGTGGAGCGCGCAGGTGGAGCAGCTCTACAAAGAGGTCGCCCACTACCCGGCAGCCGGGCTCAAGATCGTCGGGGCCGTCCGGTTGCAGGCCGAGCCGCCTGCTGAGCTAGCCCTCGCCGGGGCCACCCAAGCCTATCTCTACGGCGGGGACGGCCCCTCCGGCGACGGCCCCTCCGGCGACGGCTCCCCGAGCATCAGCTCCGGCGACGGGGCCCGCGTTTCGTCGATCGGGGACGGCCCGGCGTTCAACAGCGACGGGCTCTCGACGGCCGTGCACTCGATCGCCGCGCTGCCCGAGCTGATCGACCGCCTCGGCGTGCAGGACGTGCTCATCGCCCTCGGCACCGACGACCACGCCTACCTCGACGAGGTCCTCCGCGTCTGCGACGGCAAGCCGGTCGCGCTCAAGCTCGTGCCGGACTTCTACACCGTCATCGGCGGGATGGCGCGCACCGAGCACATGTACGGGCTCCCGCTGATCGAAGTCCTCCCCGAGCCGATTCCAGCGTGGGAGCGCCACACGAAGCGGATCCTCGACATCGTCGTCAGCGCCGTCGTGCTCACGGCCGGGCTCCCGCTGTGGGTCGCCGTGGCGGCCCTCGTCAAGCTCACCTCGCAGGGGCCGGCGATCTACCGGCAGACGCGCACGGGCCGCCACGGCCGGCCGTTCACGATGTACAAGTTCCGCACGATGCAGGACGACGCCGAGCGCCACACCGGCCCCGTGTGGGCGCAGAAGGGCGACTCCCGCTACACCCCCGTCGGGCCGTGGCTCCGCGCCCTCCGCATCGACGAGGTGCCGCAGCTCTGGAACGTGCTGAAAGGCGAGATGAGCCTGGTCGGGCCGCGCCCGGAGCGGCCGTTCTTCGTCGAGAAGCTCGTCCGCGAGATCCCCCTCTACAGCCGGCGCCACCGCATCCAGCCTGGCATCACTGGGCTCGCCCAGGTCAAGTGGCGCTACGACCAGGACCTCGAAGACGTCCGGCAGAAGCTCAAGTACGACCTGTTCTACATCGAGAACATGAGCCTGCGGATGGACTTCCAGATCCTCCTCCAAACGATCCGCACGACGCTCGGCCGCCAGGGGCACTGAGGCGATTGGAGATTTTGGATTGACGAGTTCGAATTGGGAAGTAGCTTCTCCGTTCCGTTCATGAGCCGCGCCGGGGTTGCCGGATGCGGCTTCGCTATTCCGGTTCTTGCTGCTTATATCGTGACGCCTGTACGCTCCAAAATCCAGAATCCCCAATCCAGAATCGGAGACGCCTTCGACTATGCGGGGCTTTACCGTGCGCTGCGGCTCCCCCGCACGATCGAAGAGAAGATGCTCCGGCTGATCCGCCAGAACCGGCTGGCGAAGTGGTTCTCCGGCTACGGGCAGGAAGCCATCGCCGTGGGCTGCGCGTGGGCGCTCGACGCGCGCGACGTGATCCTCCCGATGCACCGTAACCTCGGGGTGTGGACGGGGCGCGGCGTCCCGCTCGACCGGCTCTTCTGCCAGCTGATGGGGAAGGAGGGCGGCTTCACGAACGGCCGCGACCGCACCTTCCACTTCGGCACGCTCGAACACCGCATCGTGGGGATGATCTCGCACCTCGCCGCGATGCTCCCCGTCGCGACGGGGTTCGGACTCGCATCGCAGCTCAAGGACGAACGCTTCGTGGCGTGCGCCTTCGTGGGCGAAGGGGCCACCCGCGAAGGCGACTTCCACGAGGCGCTCAACCTCGCCGCCGTGTGGAAGCTGCCCGTGCTGTTCGTCGTCGAGAACAACCAGTACGGCCTCTCGACGCCGACGGCCGACGCGATGGCCGTCGAAGACATCGCGGACGCCGCCGTTGGCTACGGCATGGCCGGCGAGGTCGTGGACGGCAACGACGTGCTCGCCGTGATCGACGCGGTGCGGCGGGCGGCCGAGCGCGGGCGGGCGGGCGACGGCCCGACCTTGCTCGAGACGAAGACGTTCCGGATGCGCGGGCACGAAGAGGCCAGCGGGACGAAGTACGTCCCCGACGCGCTCTTCGACGCGTGGGCCGCTCGGGATCCGTTATTGCAATATCGAACGACCGCCCTCGCCGAAGGGTGGCTGACGGAGGAGGAGATCGACAAGATCGACGCCGCGCTCGGCAGCGAGGTCGAGGACGTCGCCGAGTGGGCGCTGGGGCAGCCGGCCGTCGAGAGCGACGCCGCGACGGAGCGCGCCGCGCTCTTCGCCCCCGCGACCACGACGACGATGGCGCCCGAGGGGCCGCAAACCGAGAAGCGCTTCATCGACGCGGTGCAGGACGGCTTGCGGCAAGCCTTCGAGGCCGACGAACGCGTGCTGCTGATGGGGCAGGACGTGGCGGAGTACGGCGGCGTGTTCAAAGTCACCCAGGGGTTCGTCGAGCAGTTCGGCCGGGCGCGCGTCCGCAACACCCCGATCATTGAGAGCGGGGCGCTCGGCTGCGCGATGGGGCTCGCGCTCGAAGGGTTCAAGCCCGTCGTCGAGATGCAGTACGCCGACTTCATCACGTGCGGCTTCAACCAGATCGTCAACAACCTCGGCACGACGCACTACCGCTGGGGCGCGCCGCTCAACGTGACGATCCGCGCGCCGTTCGGCGGCGGCATCGGGGCGGGGCCGTTCCACTCGCAGAGTCCCGAGGCGTGGTTCGCGCACGCACCGGGGCTGAAAGTCGTGATCCCGGGCACGCCCGCCGACGCGAAAGGCTTGCTGCTCGCCGCCATCGACGATCCCAACCCGGTGCTCTTTTTCGAGCACAAACACCTCTATCGCTCGCTCAAGGGTGAGGTCCCGGACGCGCCCTACACCGTCGCGCTCGGCGAGGCGCGCGTCGTGCGCCCCGGCGCCGACCTCACGCTCGTGACGTGGGGCGTCGGGGTGCGTTGGGCGCAAGACGAGGCCGCGCACTGGTCCACAAAAGGTGTCGAGATCGAAGTGGTCGACCTCCGGACGCTCGTGCCGTGGGACCGGACGACGGTGCTCGAATCGCTAGCAAAGACGAACCGGCTGCTCGTGCTCCACGAGGCGCAGCGGACGGCGGGCTTCGGGGCGGAGGTCGCGGCCCAACTCGTCGAGGAGGGGTTCGAGCACCTCGACGCGCCGCCCGTTCGCATCGCGTCCGAAGACCTGCCCGTTCCGTTCTCGAAGGGCCTCGAAGCGGAGATCTACTCGGCCCACGGCAAGCTTCGGGCCGGCATCGAACGCGTGCTCAGCTACTGACGGGTTGCGAGGCGGTGCGTGTGGCTGCAGCGGGCGCGGTAGAGCATCGCGAAGGCATCGGCCGTTCGGCGCGACTCGGGGACCGGTTACGTTCGAGGCGCGCGCCGCCGGATGAAGACGGCCATCCCCGCGAAGGCGACCCCGAGCAGCAGCGAAAGCTCTGCGGCATCGCCCTGGAACGTCGTGTAGAGCGAGTGCCCGAGGAACATCACCCCGATGACGGCAGCGAGAAGAGCGGCGATTCTGGTTCCGTCCATCGGCTCAGGAGGTGAGGAGGCGGTGGCCGGGGTTGTCCCGCTCCCACGCGCGGTACGCGTCGATTTCGCGGCGGAGCGTGCGGAGCACGTAGCCGACCACGGCCGCGTCGTCGACGTAGCCGATCACGGGCAGGAAGTCCGGGATCAGGTCGAGCGGGTTGATGAAGTAGAGCGCCGCGGCCAGGACCATCACGATCGCTTTGACGGGGACGCGCCGGTACTCGCCGCTCGCCCACGCCCGCGCGAGGCGCAGCAGGATCGGCAGCTCGGCGCCGATCTCGCCGATCTCGCTGCGGTACTTCGAGATCTTGTCGAACGACCGCTGGACGAGGGAGCGGACGCGGTCGGGGTCGCGGGAGACCTCCTCGGCTTCCCGTCGAAAACGAGAGAACCCTTTGGGCGGTCGGTCGGGGGAGGAGAAACGCTTGCGAAGCATCGTAGAGAAGACGGGCGGAAGAAGAGCGTTGTGCCTATCATCTGACGGCACGCTGCCAAGATACGAGCCCACACCGCCGTCGATAACGCCCCCATGCTCCGTCTCCGACCCCTCGCCGTCCTCTTCCTCACCCTGCTCGCCGTCGCGCCGGCGCGCGCCCAGACGCTCTCGGCCGGTGCGATGCCCGAAGCGGCGGTCAACCCCGTCCCGCCGACGCCCGCCGAAGCCCGCCTCGCCGGGTTCGACGCACGGCAGGCGCTCGACGACCGCTCCCTCGTCACGAACCTCCCGTTCCGCAACGCCGGCCCGACGGTCATGAGCGGGCGCGTCACCGACGTCGACGTCTCGCCGACCGACCCGACGACGTTCTACGTCGCCTACGCGAGCGGCGGGCTGTGGAAGACGACGAGCGGCGGCGCCGACTTCGCCCCCCTCTTCGACGAGCACGCCGCGATGACGTTGGGCGACATCGCGGTCGATTGGGACGACGCGGAGGGCGCCGGCCCGACGGTCTGGGCCGGGACCGGCGAGAACAACTCCAGCCGCTCGTCCTACGCCGGTACGGGTGTGTACAAAAGCACCGACGGCGGGCAGACGTGGGACCACCTCGGCCTCTCGAACACGCAGCACACCGGCCGCATCGTCCTGCACCCGGACGACCCCGAAACGGCGTGGGTCGCCGCGATCGGCGCGCTCTATTCTCCCGGTCCAGATCGTGGGATTTACAAGACGACCGACGGCGGGCAGACGTGGGAGCAGACGCTCTTCGTGAACGACGACGCGGGCGTGATCGACCTCGTCATCGACCCCTCGGACCCCGACGTGCTCTACGCGGCGGCGTGGGAGCGGACGCGGCGGGCGTGGGACTTCACCGAGGCGGGCTCGGGCTCGGGCATCTACAAATCGACCGACGGCGGCGCGACGTGGGACCTGCTCACGACCGAGGCCAGCGGCTTCCCGACGGGCGCGAACGTCGGGCGGATCGGGCTGGCGATCTGGCCCGGCGACCCGCAGACGATTTTCGCGTCCGTGGATAACCAGAACCGGCGGCCCGAAGAGGACGCCGAGACCGACACGCTGCTGACGAAAGACGCCCTCCGCACGATCTCGCGCGAGGCGTTCCTCGAACTCGCCGAGGAGGAGATCAACGACTTCCTCGACCGCAACGGCTACCCGCTCTCGTACACCGCGCAGTCGGTCCTCGACATGGTGCGGACCGGCAAGATCGAGCCCGTCGCGCTCGTCGAGTACCTCGAAGACGCCAACCGGCAACTCTTCGACACGCCCGTCGTCGGCGCCGAGGTGTACCGCTCCGACGATGGTGGGCAAACGTGGACGCGCACGCACGAGGGCTTCCTCGACGACTTCGTGTTCTCCTACGGCTACTACTTCGGAGAAATCCGCGTCGCCCCCGACGACCGCGACCGGCTCTACCTCCTCGGCGTCCCGCTCATCGCCTCGTCCGACGGCGGCGCGACGTGGGCCGCCATCGACGCCGACCACGTCCACGTCGATCACCACGCGCTCTTCGTCAACCCGGACAAGCCCGGTCACCTCGTCAGCGGCAACGACGGCGGGATCAACGTGAGCTACGACGACGGCGAATCGTGGTTCAAGGCCAATACGATCCCCGTCGGGCAGTTCTACACCGTCGCCGTCGATATGCAGGAGCCGTACCACGTCTACGGCGGGCTGCAGGACAACGGCGTCTGGGGCGGCCCGAACACGTACACCCCGGACCGGGGGTGGGTGGCGGAGGGCCGCTACCCGTACCAGCGGGTGATGGGCGGCGACGGGATGCAGATCGCCGTCGACACGCGGACGAACAACACGGTCTACACCGGCTTCCAGTTCGGCAATTACTTCCGGCTCGACCGAGAGACCGCCGCCGACGACTTCGACGGCACGCGCATCACGCCGCAGCACGAGCTCGGCGAGCGCCCGCTCCGCTTCAACTGGCAGACGCCGATCCACCTCTC
>CAYTJT010000111.1:0-9959 GCA_964438105.1 uncultured Rhodothermales bacterium
CTTGAGCGGAGCGATGCACGTCCCGAACGGGGGGAGGCGTCAGCGCGAAGCGCGAACGGGGCGGGGGTAGGAGCCGCTACGGCGCCGCGAAGCACGCCGCGATGGCGGCCAGCACCGCCTCGGGCCGCTCGAACACCGCCCGGTTCTCGAACCGCACCACCCGGATGCCGACGGCGTTGAGGTGCCGGGTCCGTTCGGCGTCGTAGGCCCGCCGTGCCGGATCGTCGTGTACGGCCCCGTCCAGCTCCACCGCAAGCCGCTCGCTCGGGCAGAAGAAGTCGAGGATGTAGGGGCCGACGCCGTGCTGCCGCCGGAACCGCCGGCCGAGGAGCTGCCGCCGCTTGAGCCGGAGCCACAGCGCGGCCTCGGCCGGGGTGCCGTGCGTGCGGAGGTGGCGGCGCGTCGGCTTCTGCGCGGGGAGGTTGTTCAGGCGGTGGGGCACGGGGGAGGGAAGAGAGTCCGTGTTTCTCCCGATAGACGGGGGTGGGTGTTTGGCGTAACCGGACCCCCCGCCCCGTTCGCGCTTCGCGGCTTCACGGGGCTGTCCCCCTCGTCGAGGGGGATAGTCGCGCGCAGCTGGGAGCGGAGCGACTGCAAGCAGCGACGGGGGGTCCGCGTGGGACGGGGAGCGAGAGCTTGGCAGCGAACTTGCAACCGGTGTCCTCGACCTGCGGATCGGGCTGGAAGGCCGAAAATCGCAGGCGCTCATCACGAAACGAACCATCACCGGCCGATTTCTTCCGCCGCCTGGCCTCTACCTCTAAAGCGACATGGGTCAACAGCAACTTCTCCTCCTCGTCATCGGCGTCGTCATCGCCGGGCTCGCCGTGGTGGCGGGCTTCACCGCGTTCCACGAAGCCAGCCGGAAAGACGAGGCCGACAGCCTCGTCTCCCACACGCTCGACGTCGCGACGAGCGCCTACTACTGGAAGTCGAAAAACGACCCCTTCGCCGGCGGCGACCAGTCGTACGAGCGGCTGGGCACGAACGGGATGGAGCAGCTCTCGATGGAGCGCGACCGGATGCGCGGGCGGTTCGACATCACGGATGTCTCGGAAGACACGCTCGTGATCGTCGGCGTCAGCTACCGCTACCCCGACATCGGCGTGCAGGTGACGCTCGACCAGAACAACATCCGCCGCACGGAGATCGCCTTCGACGGCACGATCGAGCTGGACTGATCGGCCCGCCGGACCGATCGGCGCCCGCGTCAGAGGATGCGGCTTAACCCCACCACCGACCTACCGATACCACCGCCATGGGAGAGTTCCGCTTCAACGGACTGAGCGCCGCCGGACAGCCCGTCCGGGGCACCGTCTACGCCCCGAACAAGCGCGCCGCGCACAAGAAGGTCGCCGACCTCGCCGACCGGCACAGCTTCGCCCTCCGCGAGCTCGACGAGCGGGTGTTCTTCCGCTACAAAGTCAAGCACCCGAGCGGGAAGGTCGTCACCGGCGAGCAGAAGGCGTTCTCGCCCGAGGAGATCGAGTCGGCGCTCTCGCGCATGGGGATGGAGGTGCTCTCGATCCAGAAGAAGCTCTTCAACGTGCAGCGGAAGCCGCCGAACCAGGACGTCATCATGTTCGTCCGGCTCGCGGCCAACCTCCTCTCGGAGAAGATGCCCTTCAACGAGGTGCTCAACCTCCTCGTGGCGGACATCTCGTCGTCGGCGCTCAAGCAGACGATCCGCGACATCAACTCCGACCTCAAGGGCGGCGTCGAGGCGCGGCAGGCGTTCATGAAGCACCAGGACAAGCTCGGCAAGTTCACGGCCTACATGCTCGGCGTGGCGTCGCAGAGCGGGAACATGAGCGAGATCTACGAGGCCACGGCGAAGTTCCTCGAGCGCCGCGACGAGTTCAAAAAGAGCATCCGCTCCTCGATGATCATGCCGGCCGTGACGATCCTCGCCACGCTCGGCGTGTTCGTCTGGTACATCTGGTACATCGTCCCGGCCACGGCCGGCCTCTTCGCCGACTTCAAGGGGATCGAGCTCCCGCCGCTGACGAGCGCCTCGCTCGTGATGGCCGACTGGCTCGACCGGAACATGCTCTGGCTGCTCCTCGGGACCGCCGTGGTGGTCGGCGGCATCGTCGCCTTCTTCCGCACGCCGAAGGGGACGTTCCTCGCCCACAAGCACATGATCAAGATGCCCATCATGGGCAGCCTCCTGCACAAGCTCAACATCGAGGTGTTCAGCCGCGTCTTCGCGATCCTCTACAGCGGGAGCGGGCAGAACATCGAGGTGATCAAGGTGGCCGCCGAGGCCTGCGGCAACTCCTACATCGAGCACCGGGTCAAGACCGTCACGATCCCGATGATGGTGGCGCAGGGCGCCGACCTCGTCCGGGCGATGGAGGCGGCGGGCGTGTTCACGCCGATGGCGATCGCCCGCTTCCGCACGGGCTCCGAGACCGGGGCCGTGCGCAAGAGCGCGCAGCAGATGGCCGACTACTACGAGAAGGAGACGACGATGAAGCTGGAGGTCGCGCTCCAGTCGATCCAGACGGCGGTGTCGCTCTTCATCGGCGTCATCGTGGCGGGCCTCACGGTGCTCTCGGCCGAGACGGCGCTGATCCGCCCGGGCGCGCAGGACCTCATGGGGCAGTAGCCCGACTGGGTCAGTAGCCCGACGGCGGCCCCCCCGTCCCGCTTGCAGCCCTCGCAAGCTCGAGCAAGCCGCGCGGGACTGTCCCCCTCGGCGAGGGGGACAGCTTTTCGCGTGTGGGAGCGGAGCGACCGCGCGAAAAGCGGGGGGTCCGAGGGGGACAGCTCCGTGAGCGCTGAGCGCGTCAGCGCGAGGCGAACGGAGCGGGGGGTAAAGAAACCGGTCCCGTAGCCGATACCTGAAGCGGGCGAGCCCTGCCTCGCCGTGTCCCGTCACCCGCCAGCCCGTTGCTTCCCATGCCCGATCGCCAGCCGCCCGACGACACCTCGCTCAGCACGTACGGTTTCCGCGTCCAATCCCTGATGGAGGAGGAGCAGGGCGCCGAGGAGTGGGTCTCGTTGAACAACCTGAGCACCCCGCCGGACCGGGCCGGCGCCCCGACGGGCCCGTACGACGGGGCCGCCGCGGAGCAGCGGAACGGGGGCGTCGGGGGAGACGGCGCGCCGTCGTCCGTCCGGGCTGGCGTCGTCGCGGGGTACTCGCACGACCGGGTGGTGCAGACGCTGCTCCGGAAGGAGATCGTGACGCTCCCGCTCGTGGAGGAGGCCGTCGAGCGGAAGCGGAAGAACGGACTGCGAGAGCCGCTCTGGCGGGTGCTCGCGGGGAACCCGGACGTGGACCGCGCCGCGGTCTTCGAGCAGGCCGCGCTCATCTACGCCTTCCGCGTCGGCCCCGTCCAGGAGCGCCCCCCCAACCCCGACTTCGTCAAGGCGATCCTCGGGTCGTACCCCGAGGAGCTGCGCGAGGAGCTCATCGTGCTCAACGTCGCCCCCTACGCGTACGCGCAGGAGCAGGGGTCCGGGCTGATCAAGCTCGTCTTCATCACCGACGACCCGATGCGGCCGGAGCTCCAGCGGGTGATGCACGCCCTGGAGCTCGAGCGCTTCGAGCTGTGCTACGCGCCGCGCGCCGTCGTGCGCGAGGTGCTGGACAAGTCGTACCCGCGGAAGAACGAGTACCTCGAGCGCCTCCGCGACGACGGCGACCAAGCCTACGACCTCGGCGCCAGCTTCGAGAGCGGGAAGGAGAACAAGCTGCTCGACGAGGACGCCCTCGAGGCCGAGATCAGCCGGAGCTCGCTCATCAACCTCGTCGAGGCGCTCCTCGTGGAGTCCGTGCGGATGGGCGCCTCCGACATCCACGTCTACCCCAACTCCGACCGCCAGACGGAGATCCACTTCCGCGTGGACGGCCGCCTCCAGCACTGGCACACCGAGGAGAAGGGGCACCCCGAGGCGCTCCTCGCCGTGCTCAAGGACAACGCCATCAACGTCGACCGCTTCGAGCGCGACACGGCGCAGGACGGGTTCATCCAGCGGTGGGTGGACGACACCCTCATCCGCTACCGCGTCAGCGTGCTCCCCATCGCGAACGCCAACCCCGACGTCCGCGGCGAGAGCATCGTCATCCGCGTGCTCGACGACCGGAAGGTGCTCACCGACCTCGCCAAGCTCGGCCTGCTGCCGGGCGCGCTCGAGCAGTTCAACAAGGCCATCCGCCAGCCCAACGGGATGGTGATCCTCACCGGCCCCACGGGCTCGGGGAAGTCCACGACGCTCGTGGCCGCGCTCTCCCAGGTCGTCAGCTCCGAGGTCAACGTGCTCACCGTCGAGGACCCCGTCGAGTACATGATCCCCGGCGTGCGGCAGATCCAGATCTCCCACAAGCTCAGCCTCGAAGGCGCCCTCCGCGCGATCCTCCGCCACGACCCCGACATCGTGATGGTCGGCGAGATGCGCGACAAGGACACCGCCGAGCTCGGCGTGAAGCTCGCCAACACGGGCCACCTCACCTTCTCCACGCTCCACACGAACGACGCGCCGAGCGCCGTCAGCCGCCTCTACAAGATGGGGCTCGAGCCCTTCCTCATCGCCTACGCCATCAACCTCGTCGTCGCGCAGCGGCTCATGCGGACGCTCTGCCCGAAGTGCAAGGAGGTGGACGACGCGCCCGATACGCTGCTCGCTCGCCAACTCGGTTTCGCGGACGAGGACCTCGAAGAGATCACGTTCTACGTGCCCGGCGACGTCTCCGGCTGCCCCACCTGCAAGGGGCGGGGCTACAAGGGCCGCCGCGCCGTGGCCGAGGCGCTGTACTTCTCGCCCAAGATCCGCGAGATGATCGTCGAGGCGGGCGACACGATCGACGAGGACGGCCTCAAGGCGCAGGCCGTCAAGGAGGGGATGCTGACGCTGCAGGCGTCGGCGCGCGAGCTTGTGAAGATGGGCGAGACGAGCCTCGACGAGATGCTCCGCGTGACGGCCGGGGAGGCGTAGTGCAGGCCGCCGGCCGGGTAGAAACGTGGACCCGGCGGGGCAATCCCGTAACGCACGATCGAGACCTCCGGGCCGGCGAACAGACTGCTCACCCCGGCCGCGAGGCCGTTCCGAGTCCCTGAGGTTACAGAAACATAGAGAGAACCGTCGGCGCCGTGAGCACAGCAGCGTAGGTACGGTTCTGGCGCCCATCGGGGTATCCGCTGCAACCACCCGCGTCGTACCACACCGTCGCTGCCTCTATGCCTCAATCCCTCCTCGCCCTCCTCGCGCTCGCCATCTTCACCCAGCTGTCGTTCAGCCAGCAGCAGGTGACGGTGAAGTCGTACCAGAACCTGCTCCGCGACGAGCTGAGCGTCGCGGCCTCGGGGATGATGATGGAGGTGATGGAGCTGATGGCCGCGCGTCCCTTCGACGCCGAGACGACGCCAAGCGTCATGATCAATAGTGGGCTGCCGTACGTCTGGGAGTTCGGGACGATCGGGCCCGGCGGCACCGACACCGGCTGCACCCCGCTCAACATCGACCTCTCCGCCTGCAACGACCTCGACGACCTCGACCTCGACGGGTACCCCAGCGACTCCTCGCGTAGCGAAGCCGCGTGGTTCCCCGTCGAGATCGAGCTGAGCAACGGGGGGACGCTCCCCTTCGAGATCAAGATCGACGTGAGCTACGTCGACGGGGAGTTCCCGGACGTGGACGTGAACGGGCCGACGGCCAACAAGCGCGTCGACCTCCTCGTACGGACGCCGCTGCTCCTCGACGGGCGCCCCTTCGTGCACCTCGAGCGCGTGATCGCCTACGACCCCAACAAGGCCGCGGCCGACTGTGCCCGCGCCAACGAAGGGAACTCCAAGGTGGCCAACTGCTCGACCCCCAGCGACGAGATCTAGCGTGGCCCTCCCTCGCGTAGGGGACCGCTCCTCCGCGCGCAGGGAACCTCCATGACCGCATAACGCCCCCAGCCGATGATCTTCATCTTCGACAACATGGTCGCGTCCATCATCGTGGCGACGTTGTTCTTCGCCCTCGCGGCGACGCAGCTCCGCGTGCAGGAGACGGGGATAGCGCAGGTCTCCTCCCACGCCGCCAAGACGAAGGCGCTCACCCTCGGGCAATGGCTCGACGAGGACATCATCTCGCTCGGCGAGGACATCCCCGACAACAGCGCCCGCTTCGACGAGCCCAGCACGAGCACGTTCGACATCTACCGCCTCAACGACGAGGGCGACGCCGAGGCCGCGACGGTCACGTACACGACCGAGTGGCGGTTCTACAGCGACGCCATCGTCGGCGGGGTGCAGCAACGCCGCGCCACCCGCTACTGGACCGTCCCTGTCGACTCGATCGAGGTCGAGGTCGGCGACGAGACGTACTGGCACCCGCTCTTCCAGCTCCACCGCGCCGTGTCACCGTGGGGCGCCCTCGCCCCTACGCTGGCGCTGGCGCCCTCCGCCTTCACCGAGGACGGGCGGAGCGCCTCGACGCTCTCGCTCTTCCGCATCCAGCTCCTCGACAACGAGGGCGACCCCTTCCCCGCCGGCTACATCGACGTCGCCGACGAGGCCAGCTACGTCCGTGTGGATTTCTCGATGGTTCCGGAGTTCGAACTCAGCCGGAACTACCTCCGCGAACTCTACTGGTCGACGACGCTGAAAGTCCGTCCCTTCTGGGGCTGACGCAGGCTCCACTCCAACCACTCTACCCGATCACTCACTCGTAAGGAACCATGGGAAAAGCCGCACTCCTGATCGCCTTCGGTGCGACGCTATTTGTCGCCCAGGGCCTTCTCAGCCAGACCGAAACCGAGCGCCACACGGCGCAGACTCAGGCCGGATTCGAAGAGGGGGTGATCGCACGTGAGATCGCCCGCACCGGCTTCAACGTCGCGATGGGCAAGCTCCGCGAGCACGGCAACGCCATCCACGACGCCATCGAGGACATCAACAAGCACGGGGGCAATAAGTACCTCCAGGGCGAGAGCCAGGGCGGCACGTACCGCGTCCGCGCCGAGCTCAAGAACGGCAACACCGTCCAGGTCACCTCGACCGGGTACTTCGGCGGGGAGTTCGCCAGCGTCGGGGCCGGCGAGAGCCCGGCGCCCGGGTGGTGCCCCACGGCCGACCCGCACAGCGGCGACTTCTACTCGGGCGCCTGCCACGCGATGTCCGACGACAGCCCGCTCTACGAGTTCGAGACCCCCAGCGGCGACCCGCTCACGGCCAAGCTCGAATGCAGCCGCCTCGACGTGGAGTTCCTCGAGTCGCAGGCCGGCTACTGCTCGGCGATCTACCTCCAGCGGACGCTCCCGGACAGCACCGGCACGCGCCCCCCGGAGGACCCCGAGATGCTGTTCCTCCCCGGCAACGACCGCGACGGCTTGACGCTCACCACGATTTCGAAGTACGTGCGCGGCGGCACGCAGATGAACTTCTTCATCGCCGTCGATGAGGACTGCCGCACGGAGTCCTGGGCGTCGCACGTCGACGACTTCCCGGAGTTCACCGGCGACGTCAACAACCCCGCGCCGTTCGACCACCTCCACTACGCGCTGGAGGAGGAGGTCGGCGGCTTCGGCGATATGACCGAGACCCCGTGGGCCTTCACCGAGATGCACCCCGATGGCGTCCAGACGCGCGACGGCGAGGTCCTTCAGCTCTGGCGGATCGCGTGGGAGGACCTCCACTACCCCGAGTGGGACAACCCCAACTCCGACGATCCTCAGCAGAGCCTCCAGGCGCTCAAGCGCCTCGGCTACGACGGCGACGGCTGGCCCAACAAGGACGAGGACACGGAGTACCGTGACCTCGAGGACCACTGGATCCGCAGCGGGCACAGCGACAACGACAGGTCGACCTCCTACCGGCCGGACTTCAGCGACCAGGTCGTCGAGGTCAAGCTCACCGGTGAGGACGACACGGAGCTCTGCTTCCCGCCCGAGGAGGACGAAGGGGTGATCGTGGCGACGGGGGATACCGGGGAGGAGGAAGAGCCGGATATCGGTGCCTCCGAGCCGAGTCCCGAGGAGGAGGAGCCCGAGGAGGATGAAGAAGAGGAGGAGGAAGAGGAGGAGGAAGAGGAGCAGGGAGCGGGCTCCGACGAGAGCGACACCTCGGTCGCATGTGCCTGCCCCGACGGGAGCAGAAACAAGACCGTGTTCCTCAACAAGAGGAAGAACAACGGGAAGCTCAAGACGAAGTGCGTCCGCGAGGACCAAATCGAGAGCCAACTCGACAAAGGGTGGTACATCAAGTGCCGCGGCGACTGACCGCGACAGGACGGCCATGATCGAGCGGGGGCGGCTTTCCAGGCCGCCCCCGCTCGTTTCGCGTTTATAAAGCGGCCGACGGGTGGGTAGCGGGCAGCACGCTCGCCGCTCGCATCCCCGGCGTACCCCTGGAGCGACCGTAGGGGCGTAGCGCGCTACGCCCTGCGACGGTGGCCCCACGCCCCCGCCCGCAACGATATCGACCGCTGCTCTAAACCCTGCCGCCGTAGGGGGGAGGCGTGCGTTACCGTTCGTGACGGGCGGCGGTACAATTCGACCGGCTGACCGCGGTGGAAGGGTATGAGAATGGGTCTCAGAGTGATCGGGGCGCTTTGGCTCACCTTTTGACGAAGAGGAGGTCCCGCCACCGCCCCCCAGCCCGCCGCCCGCGTGAAGCCCCCGACTCCCCAGACCTTAGACGGCCCCCTTCCGGGTGCCCCCCGTGGTGTCGATGGCTCGGCACCGCCGCCCGTACCCCCGGCGCGGACGAAGGCGCCCCCGAACGGCCTGGCGCCCCCGAGCGGCCTGGCGCCGCCGAAGCCCATCGCCCGCAAGCAGGCCCCCCGCAAAACGGCGCTCCCCGACTTCGTGCGCTCGCTCGCGCGCTCGGCGCCGACCTCGCTCCACGGCAAGGACCGCCTGCGCTACTACGCCGAGCACGTCAACCGCTTCACGAACGAGCAGCGCGACGCCCTCACGGCCTACCTCGAGCGCTTCATCGGGCGGATGTCGAAGCTCGGCGCCTCCGACCTCGACCTCGGCGGCCACGCCACGAGCGGGCGCGTCTGGTACCGCGTCGATGGCGACAAGAAGCCGACCGACGAGACCGGCACCTCCAACAGCGACGAGATCGACGTCCTCCTGCTCAACATGGCCGGCGAGCGCCAGCAGCACGAGCTCTTCGAGCACGGCGCCATCGACTTCTCGTACCAGATCGAGAACGCGAGCGGGTTCTACCGCTTCCGCGCGACGATGTACTTCGACTACCAGCACCTCGGGCTCTGTATGCGCGCGATCGCGCAGGACCTCCGGCCGCTGAAGAGCCTCGGGTTCCACCCGGCCATCGAGCGCGGGCTGATGTTCGAGCACGTCCGCGACGGGCTCACGCTCGTCACCGGCGTCACCGGCTCGGGGAAGAGCACCACGCTCGACTCCATCATCGACGCGAACAACGAGACGTTCCCCGGCCACATCGTGCTCATCGCGAAGCCGGTGGAGTACATGCACACCCCGAAGCAGTGCATCGTCCGCCACCGCGAGGTGGGGCAGGACGTCAACACCTTCAAAGACGGCATCGTGCAGTCGCTCCGCCAGGACCCCGACATCATCGTCGTCGGCGAGATGCGCGACCCCGAGACGATCTCGAGCGCGATCGAGGCGGCCGACTCCGGCCACAAGGTGTTCTCCACGCTCCACACCTCGTCGGCCGTCGAGAGCCTCGACCGCATGATCGCGGAGTACCCGCACGCCGAGCAGGACCGCGTCCGCAACCGCCTCGCCGACACGCTCCGCTGCGTGGTCTCGCAGAAGCTGCTGCCCAAGACGGGCGGCGGCCGCGTGCTCTGCAAGGAGGTGCTCTGGCTGACGCCCTCCGTCCGCGCCGCCATCAAGAACGAGAACGTCGGCGAGATCTACCAGATGATCTGGGAGGGCGGCCGGCTCGGGATGGTCACCCTGGAGCAGGATCTCGTGCGCCTGCTTAAGGAACGGAAGATCACGCCCGAAACTGCACTCAACTTCGCCAACA
>CAYTJT010000112.1:0-9944 GCA_964438105.1 uncultured Rhodothermales bacterium
CACGGGCGCGAGGTCGAGCCCGAGCGCCGCGGCGACGAGCCGGCCGACGGCGTCATTCGTGAGCACGCCGCGGAACGGCTCCGCCCCCGGCCCGAACGCGTAGAGCCCGACGTCGACGCCGGTGTGGCCGTGCGTCGTCCACCCGAGCCCCGCGCGCTGGCTGATGAGCCGCCCGAGGTCGCGGTCGCCGAAGTCTTCGGCGAGGGCGGCCCGCTCGTCGGCCGTCAGCGAGTCGATGCCGGCGAGGTCGCGCAGCACGGCGTCCGGCGCGTCCCCGGCGTCGACGCGGTCCATCATCCGGCCCGTGCTCGCTCGGACGCGGGCGAGCACGTCGGGGTGCCACGCGTAGACGCCGTCGCGCCCCAGGCTCAGCCCGCCCGTCTCGTGGTCGGCCACGGAGACGACGAGCGTGTTGCCGGTGTCCTCGGCGAAGCCGAGCGCGACGCGGACGGCGTCGTCGTAGGCGAGCACGTCGTGGACGTGCGCGGCGGGGTCGTTGCCGTGCCCGGCGTGGTCGATCCGGCTGCCCTCGACCATCAGGAAGAACCCGGCGTCGCCGTCGCTGAGCAGGTCGAGCGCGCGCGCCGTCATCGTCGCGAGGCTCGGCTGATCGGTCTCCCCGCGGTCGATCTCGTAGGCGAGGTGCCCCTCGGAGAACAGCCCGAGCACGGGCGTCGTCACGGTCCCGTCGAAGCCCGCGCGGTCGGTGACGACGGTGACGCCGCGCGCGCGCGCTTCGTCGAGGAGGTTGCGGCCGTCGGTGCGCTCGCCGCCCAGCGTGTCCGGCACGAAGTGCTCCCGCCCGCCGCCGAACGCCACGTCGACGTCGCGCGCCACGATGTGCTCGGCGATCTTCGCCTCGTCCCACCGATCCGGGACGTGGGCGGCGAACGTCGCGGGGGTGGCGTGCGTGAGCCGGCTCGTCACGACGAGGCCCGTCTTCATCCCCCGCGCCTGCGCCGCCTCCAGCACGGTCCCCACGGGATGCTGGAGCGAGTCCACACCGATCGCGCCGTTGTAGGTCTGGATGCCGCTGGCGAAGGCCGTCCCGCTGGCGGCGGAGTCCGTGACGCGGCTGCTGGTGGAGGGCGTGCGGACGGCCCCGCGCAGGATCGGGTCGAGGGCGAGCGGCTGACCACTGAACTCGCGGGCGAGCGTCGCCGAGGCGGGCCCGAAGCCGTCGGCGATCATCAGGACCACGTTCTGCGGGCGGTCGGCCTTGGCGGTCGCGTCCTGCGCGGCGGCGTGGGGGGCGAGGAGCAGGACGAGGAGCGAGAGGGCGAGGAGGGCGCGGTACGGCATCGGTGCGGTGTCGGGCGAGGGGGAACGAATCTACCACGGGGGGCGGGCTCCGAAATAACGCCGCGGTTACCCTTCGGCGCGTGGCGCCGAGCGCGCCCGGGGCGCTCCGACGGGGTTATTCACGCAGAGTTTTCGCGCCCGAGCCGGATCACAGCGCCCCCCGCATTATTCTAAAAACACGAGCCGGGCCGACCCGTCCCCCGGCTTCCCCTCTCCAATCCCCGTCACCCAACCCCTACCGCTATGAAAGTCACCGTCATCGGCGCCGGCAACGTAGGCGCGACCGTTGCCGAGTGCGTCGCCCGCAAAGACATGGCGAACGAAGTCGTCCTCGTCGACATCCAGGAGGGCGTCGCCCAAGGCAAGGCCCTCGACCTCTGGGAGTCCGCCCCCGTCCACCAGTTCGACACGAGGCTCACCGGCGGCGGCGACTACGCGCTGACGGAGAACTCCGACATCTGCGTCATCACGGCCGGCCTCCCGCGCAAGCCCGGGATGAGCCGCGACGACCTCCTCGCCAAGAACGCGAGCATCGTCCGCAGCGTCACCGAGGCGTTCGCCCAGGGCAGCCCCAACGCCATCCTCATCGTCGTCTCGAACCCCCTGGACGTGATGACCTACGTGGCCTACATGACGAGCGGCTTCCCGAGCCACCGCGTGATGGGCATGGCCGGCGTGCTCGACACGGCCCGCTTCCGCTCCTTCCTCGCCATGGAGCTCGACGTCTCGGTGAAGGACATCCAGGCGATGCTCCTCGGCGGCCACGGCGACACGATGGTGCCGCTCCCGCGCTACACCACCGTCGCCGGCACGCCCGTCACCGACCTCCTCTCGGCCGAGCGCATCGACGAGATCGTCGAGCGGACGAAGAAGGGCGGCGGCGAGATCGTCGGGCTCATGGGCACGTCGGCGTGGTACGCGCCCGGCGCCGCGTCCGCCGAGATGGTCGAGACCATCATCAAGGACTCGAACCGCGTCGTCCCCGCCGCGGCGTGGGTCACGGGCGAGTACGGCTGTGACGGCATGTTTATCGGCGTCCCCGTCAAGCTCGGCCGCGAGGGCATCAAGGAGATCGTCGAGATCGAGCTCGACGCCGACGAGCAGAAGCTGATGCAGGAGTCGGCGAAGCACGTCCAGGCCAACCTCGACAACCTCGAGCGCATCGAGAAAGAGAACGCCTGATCCATCTCTCCTCGGCATCATCCCGTAGGGACACCATGCACGGTGTCCCTACGTTCGTTTCGGGCGGATCGGCTTTTACTGCCGCACGACGCGCGCCGTCGCCCGCGCCCCGGCGTCGCCGTCGAGGCGGACGACGTAGACGCCCACCGGCAGCCCGCCGAGGTCGAGCCGGTGGTTCGTCGCGCCCGCAGCCTGCACGCCGAGGTCGCGCGCGAGCACGCGGCGGCCGAGCACGTCGTAGACGGCGAGCGCCACGCGCTGCGGCCGGTCGAGGCTGAGACGTGCAGTGACGGCACCGCGCGACGGATTGGGGAAGACGGCGAGCGCGAGTTCCGATGCGACGGGCGCGGATTCGGACGCGACGGGGACGGCGAAACGTCTCGTCCCGTATTCCGCGTCGCCTACCCGGACGTATGACGCCTCGTGCCACACGGTGAAAGCCGGAGCCCCTCCGCCGAATATGGTTTCCACGATCCCTACATCCGCGACGAAGTCGTACCGGCCAACGGAAGACACATACGACTTCACCGTACCGACGAACACATCATCGTCGATTACGATGGGCTCTTCGTATCCGCCCGTTGTGGAGAGCGGTATCTCGGAGCAGACCGCGTCCGCGCCGAAGGGGGTGTCGAGTCGACAGCTAAAAAAGCCAGGCCACGCTTCGTCCACAGCGTCATTCCGCCACACCGGTCGGGCCGCTAGCGTGTCGAACCGGACGAGTCGCTGATTCGAGGACGTCACCTCCTTCTCGGAACTGAACCTTCGCTCCAGCACTTCGACATATAACCGCCCTTCGACGAGTATCTCACCCACTACGGCCCGCTGAACGTACCCGGTAAGGAGGGCGTCCGAGCAACTGCCGTCAACGTCGCAAGTCTCTTCATAGACCTCGTACTCCCACACATTGCCGACCTCGAGGGGGAGGTAGCGCCACGCGCTCGTGGTGTCGGGCGTCTGCGCGAGGGCGGGCGCGCTCAGGGACAGGAGCAGGACGATCGGGATGGCACGCATGGGGGCCTCGCGGGTGGCTACACGTCTATCAATTAAACCCTACCCCCGCACAATTACAACTCCTTCCCGAACCGACCTGCGGAGCATCCACGCTATGGCGGAGCGCCTCGCCCTCGGGTTCTCGGGGCTCAGGCTTAAGCCGGGGCGTCGGGCGGTCGATATCGGTGTCGCATGGCCCCCACCGAGGCACGACGGACCCCGTGCCCCTCTCGATATCTGACCCGCCCAAGCATGGAAACCCCCACCGCTTCCGCCCTCGACCGCCTCCGCGAGGGGCTGCCCTACGAGAGCACGGACCCCGAGCTCATCCTGATCCGCCAGAAGGCGCGCCGCCTCACGCGGGAGTACACCGACGTGCCCGACGGGTCGCTGACGGCCCGCACCCGCGTGCTCGCCTCGCTCTTCGACCTGCTCGGCGACCGCCC
Source organism: uncultured Rhodothermales bacterium (assembly GCA_964438105.1). Classification (GTDB taxonomy): domain Bacteria; phylum Bacteroidota; class Rhodothermia; order Rhodothermales; family JANQRZ01; genus JBBSMX01. The sequence goes on from CAYTJT010000112.1 coordinate 3,924, forward strand.
GGAGATCGACGCGCCGTTCTTCTGCGAGTACGGCCGCCACGTGCAAGTCGGCGACGACTTCGTGGCCGGGCCGAACTGCGTGTTCGTCGACGCCGGCCTCATCACGATCGGCGACCGCGTCCGGCTCGGGCCGGGGGTCCACCTCTACGCGGTCGCCCGCCCGCTCGACCCGGCCAAGCGCGCGCGCGGGCTGGAGCAAGGCGCGCCCATCTCCATCGGCGACGACGTGTGGATCGGCGGCGGCAGCATCGTCAACCCCGGCGTCACGATCGGCGAGGGCTCGACGGTCGGGCCGGGCAGCGTGGTCCTCAACGACGTCCCGCCGGGCGTCTTCGCCTCGGGCAACCCGTGCCGCGTCGTCCGCGAACTGTAGCGATTTCGTACTCTAGATTTGGGAGTTGCGATTGGTCGCAGTACCAGTCCAAAATCGGCAATCCGAAATCCCAAGTCGCCCCGTGCGCTCCGACCTCCTCCTCCGCCGCAAGCTCACGTTCCGCGCCGCGTCGCCCGGCGGCCCGCGGAAGGTCGTCTTCGTCAAGAAGAAACAGGAGGGCATCGAGCACGTGCTGATGAAGGCGTTCCTCTGGGCGCTCTACCTCCCGGCCTACCCCGAGGTCTCCGTCGAAATCCCTATCGGCGACCGCTACAAGCCCGACCTCGTCCACCTCGACGCGCGCGGCGAGCCGGGGTTCTGGGGCGAGGCCGGCAAAGTCGGCGCGGGGAAAATCGAGTCGCTCGTCCGCCGGTACCCGGACACGCACTTCGCGCTCGCGAAGTGGGCCGTGCCGCTCGACCCGTTCGTCGCCATCGTCCGCGACGCGATCGACGACCGCCCGCGGCGCGCGCCGTTCGACCTCCTCCGCCTCCCGCCCGACGCCGCCGAGCGCTTCGTCGCCGACGACGGCACGATCACCCTCGGCTTCGACGACATCGAGCGCGTGCGGATCGGCGGGCCTGCCGACCGGGGCTAGCGCCGCCAGAAGCCGGGGGCGAAGAGCACGAGCACGGTGAAGATCTCCAGCCGCCCCGCCATCATCAGCAGCGCGAGCACCCACTTCCCGGCCGTCGGCACGATCGCGTACGTCTCCGTCGGGCCGAGCGCGCCGAACGCCGGGCCGATGTTGCCCACGCTCGACGCCGCGCCGCCGAACGCCGTTAGCAGGTCGAGCCCGAGGAGCGCGAGCACGAGCGTGCCGACGAAGATCAGCCCGAAGTAGAGCACGATAAACGAGAGCACGTTCCGCATCACCTCGGTCGGGACGACGCGGTGGTCGAGCCGGATCGGGAGGATCGCCTGGGGGTGGAGCAGGCGCTGGATCTCGCGGAGCGAGTTCTTGACGAGGAGGAGCTGGCGGACGACCTTCACCCCGCCCGCGGTGGAGCCCGCCATCCCGCCGACGAAGAACAGCACGAAGAGCACGCCGACGGCGAGCGCCGGCCACAGTTCGTAGTCCGCCGTCCCGAACCCCGTCGTGGTGGTGATCGCGGCGGCGTGGAACGCGGCGTAGCGAAGGGCGTCGAGCCCGCTGTCGTAAACGAGCACCGTACCCTCGAAGTCGCCCGCGTTCGCGAACGTGACGGCGTACGTCGGCGCCCAGAGCACGAGCGTCATCAGCACCGTCGCGCCGACGATGATGCCGGCGTAGACGCGGAACTCCTGGCTCTTCCACGGCGCGTCGAAGCGGCCGTGGAGCACGGCGTAGTGCAGGGCGAAGTTCATCCCCGCGAGGAACATGAACGCGGTGACGACCCAGTCGATGTAGGCCGAGTCGTACTGCCCGACCGAACCGTTCTCCGTCGAGAAGCCGCCCGTGGCGAGCGTGGCGAAGGCGTGGTTGACGGCGTCGAACGGCGTCATCGCCGGGAGCAGCAGGAGCACCTCGACGGCGGTGAGGCCGACGTAGATCGCCCACAGCCGCTTGGCCGTCTCGCGCACGCGCGGGGTCAGCTTGTCGGCGCTCGGCCCCGGCACCTCGGCCTTGAACAGCTGCATCCCGCCGATGCCGAGGATAGGGAGAATCGCGAGCGTGAGCACGATGATGCCCATCCCGCCGAGCCAGTGCGTGAGGCTCCGCCAAAAGAGGAACCCGTTCGGGAGCGCCTCGATGGCCGGGGTGTCGGCGCCGCCGAGGATCGTAGCGCCGGTCGTCGTGAACCCGCTCATCGTCTCGAAGAACGCGTCCGTGTAGTGGTCGAGCACGCCGCCGAGCACGAACGGGAGCGCGCCGACGAGCGAGAGGAGCAGCCACGCGAAGGCCACGATGACGAAGCCCTCCCGGATGCGGAGGTCGTCCTCCTCCTGCGGTCGGTACGCCGCGAACGCCCCGCCGCCGACGACGAGCGCGACGAGCGCCGTCACGCCGAAGCTCCACCACGATGCCTCGCCGTAGAGCAGCCCCACGCCCATCGGGAAGAGCAGCGCGATCCCGAGCGCGACGAGGAGCGCGCCGAGGGTGCCCGCTACGGCTCGGAGGTTGACGATCATGCCCCGCCTCCCGTCATCGGTTCGGGGCCAGTGGACGAAGCGCCGGGGCACGAGACGCCGGGGACGCGGCACGGATGCTCCCCGTCACGCCCGTACTCCGACGCCGAAATAGCTCTCGACCTCCTCCACCCGGTCCGGCATGGCGAACACGATCACGCGGTCGCCGGGCCGGACCTGCGTCGTGCCCGTAGCGATCTCGACGCCCCGCGCTCCCGCGCCCACGACGGCGGCGATGAGCAGCCCCTTCGGGAGCTTCTGCTTTTTCAGCGGGGCGCGCGTGATCGGCGAGTCGAGGTCGGCCTCGACCTCGAGGATCTCGGCGTCGAGCCCGAGCACGGTGGCGACGCTCGTGACGTGCTTGCCGCGGAGGAAGCGGAGCACCTCGCGGCTGATGGCGAGCTTCTGGCTGACGGCGGCGTCGAGCCCGATCGACTGCGAGATCGGGATGTAGGCGCTCTTCGAGAGCATCGCGACGGTCTTCCGCACGCCGAGGTGCTTCGCCATGAGGCAGCTCACGAGGTTCGACTCCTCGTCGTTCGTGACGGCGACGAAGGCGTCCATGTCGCTCACGCCCTCGACCACGAGGAGGTCGATGTCCGTCGGGTCGCCGTGGATGATGAGGGCGCCTTCGAGCTCTTCGGCGAGGCGCTCGGCCGTCGCGCGGTCGGGCTCGATGAGCTTGACGTGGAGCTTGCCGCGCTGCCGCTTCCGCTCGCACAGCCGCGCGACGATCCGCGCCGCCACCTTGCTCCCGCCGAGCACCATCACGTGGTCGAGCCGCGCCCCGCTCTTGCCGAGGAGGTGGATCACCTGGGGCACCTGCCCGCTCTCGACGAGCACGAACACCTGGTCGTCTTTCTGGATGCGCTCGTTGCCGCGCGGGATGATCGTCCGCGCGCCGCGCACGATGCCCGCGATGCGGAAGACGAGGTGGTCGTTCGCCTCGGCGATCTCTTGCAGCGACCGCCCGACGACGGGCGACCCCCGGTCCATCCGCACGCCGACGAGTTGCACGCGCCCGTCGGCGAACTCGATGATGTCGGTGGCGGAGGCGCGGCGGAGGAGCGCGACGGCCTCGGCCGCCGTGCTCTCCTCGGGGTGGATGATGAGGTCGAGCCCGAAGTCTTCGAGCGTGAGGACGGCCTCGGTGCCGCCGAAGTCCTCGCCGCGGACGCGCGCGATCGTGACGGTCTCCCGCCCCACGCGCTCGGCGATCATCGACGCGATGAGGTTGACCTCGTCCACGTCCGTGACGGCCACGAGCAGGTCGGCGTCGCGGATGCGCGCCTCTTCGAGCGTCCGCGCCGAGGTCCCGCTCCCCCGGATCGCGAGGACGTCGAGCGAGTCGCGGATCTGGTTGACCTTGTCGGGGTCCACGTCGATGACGGTGACGTCGTGGCGCTGGAGCGAGAGCATCCGGGCCACGTCGTAGCCGACGTCCCCGGCTCCGACGACGATGGCGCGCATAAACAGAGAGGTGGAGTGGGGGGCGAGCGGAACGGGCGGGATCAAGCTACGTCGGAGCTGGGGAGGCCGCAACCGGCCCCTCACGGGCTGGCCCCGAACTCTACGGGAGCCCGTCGGGCTCCGCGGCCTCGGCGGGCGCGAGCGGCAGCCGGACGTAGAACGTCGTGCCGACCCCCACGTCGGTCTCGAAGTCGATCTCGCCGCCCACGTCTTCGACGGCCTTCCGGGTGATGGCGAGGCCGAGCCCCATCCCGCTCGTCTTCGTCGAGAAGTTGGGTTGGAAGACCTTCTCGCGCACCTCGTCGGGGATGCCGACGCCGGTGTCGCGCACGGCGCTCACCGCCCACCCCTCGTCGGCGCCGGCCCCGGCGGGCCCGCCCGCGCGCCGCTCCGTGCGGACGGCGACGGTGCCGCGCTCGTCCTCCGGCATGGCCTGGAGCGCGTTCTTGAACAGGTTGATGTAGACCCGCCGCAGCTCCTCGCGGTCGGCGACGATGGGGAGCGGCGCTGGGGCGAGGGCGAGGACGAGCCGGGCGTGCTCTTCCTCGCCGATGAGCGCGGCGGCCTCCCGCACGACGGCGTTGAGGTCGAGCCGTTCGAGGTGGCGGCTGGGCAGGCGCGCGAACGACGAGAACTCGTTGGCGATGCGCGTGAGCGCGTCGATCTGCTCGATGAGCGTGCCCGTGATGCGGTCGAGTAGGGCGGCGAAGCGGCCGGGCTCGCCTGAGGCGGCCGTTCCGCCGGGTTCGGCGCCGGGGTCCCGCCCACTGGCGGCCCCCTCGCGGTGAGCGCGGCGGAGGTGCTGCACCGAGAGCTTCATCGGCGTGAGGGGGTTCTTGATCTCGTGGGCCACCTGCCGCGCCATCTCGCGCCACGCCAGCTCGCGCTCCTGCTGCGCCAGCTTCCGCCGGCTCTCGTCGAGCTGGTAGCGCATGGCGTTGAACGTCTCGATCAGCTCGCCCACCTCGTCCGACGACTCGACGGGGATCGGCGCGCCGCCCTCGCCCGCGCCCACGGCGAGGAGCCCCTGCCGGAGCCGGCGGAACGGCCGCGTCAGCCGGTTCGCGAGGAGCGTCGTGATGAGGAAGATGCCGACGAGCAGCAGCAGCAGCACGCCGAAGAGGTAGGCGATCATCCGCGCCTGATCGGCCTCGATGGCGGTCTGCTCGGGCAGCGTCGGCACCGCGATCACCGCGCCGGGGCGGCCGGTGTCGTCGGGGAGCGCCTCGTAGCCCGTGGTGTAGGTGAACGTCCCGATCTGCTCCTCGACGAAGGCGTAGCGCTCGCCCTCGACGTAGAGCGTCTCGTAGACGTCGGCGGGGAGGCGGCGGTCGAGGAGCTGCTGGCGGACGAGCTGGCTGCGGCTCGACGCGACGAGGTCGGCCCCGCGGTAGAGGTTCACGTCGAGCCCGAGCCGGGGGCCGACGAGGTCGGGGCGGGCGCGGTCGATGAGGCGGTAGAGCGGGAGGCTCCCGCCCTCGGGCGTGGCCTCGGCGTAGAGCGCCGCCTCGACGCGGGCCAGCCGCCGCTCCAGTCGCTCCTGCACGGCCTGCCGGTTCTGCGTCACGACGATCTGCTGCCCGATCAGCCCCGTGAGCACGACCGACGCCACGCCGACGAAGAGGAACCGGTTGAGCACGCGGTCGCGGAGGCGGCTCCGGCGCTGGAGCAGGCCCGCCCGCCGCCGCGCCCACACCCCGAGGAGGTAGGCGACGAGCCCGAGCGCGAGGGCCGGCAGCAGCATCCGGAGGTAGAAGTAGAGGTGGTCGAACAGCACGACCGCGGGGGCCCGCACGGAGACGACGCGCACGCGGCCGTCGTCCTCGAACCGGCGGTAGTAGACCCGGATGAGCTCGCGTCCGGCCCGCTCGTTTCGCCACACTTCGGGCCGGGCGCGCAGGGCCGTCGCGACCGCGTCGGGCAGGCGGAAGCGGCCGTAGTCGCCGCCGCGCGCGCGCACGAGGACGCCGTCGCGGAACTCGGCGAAGGCGAGGTCGCCCTCGACGGCGCTCGACAGCCCGGCCGGGACGAGCACGCGGGGGAACGGCGTCTCCGAGACGTAGCGCGCC
>CAYTJT010000113.1:0-9939 GCA_964438105.1 uncultured Rhodothermales bacterium
GCTCTGCTTCCGGAGCGGCCGCACGACGCGCACAAATACACCGCCGGGCGGGTCGCCGCCGTGGCGGGCTCTCACGCGTTCACCGGCGCGGCCGTGATGGCGTCGGAGTCGGCCGCGCGCGTCGGCGCGGGCGCCGTCGTCTGCTGCACCCCGGCGTCGGCGCGGGCCGTGGTCGAGACGAAGCTGACGGAGGTGATGACCGTGCCGGTCGCGGAGACCGACGCGGGCACCGTCGCCTTCGACGCGCTCTCGGCTATCATCGAGCGAGCGGAGCCCGCCGACGCCGTGCTCGTCGGCTGCGGGCTCGGCCGCCACCCCGAGACGCAGCGGCTCGTGCGCACGCTCCTCACCAAGCTCGACGGGCCGGTGGTCGTCGATGCCGACGGGCTCAACGCGCTCGCCGGCCACACCGACCTCCTCACGCGGTACGCCGGCGGCCGGTGGGTGCTCACCCCGCACACCGGCGAGCTCGGCCGCCTCATCGGCACCGACAGCCTCGACACGACGGACCGGATCGCGCTCGCCGCGCGCTACGCCGAGCGCTGGGACTGCGTGCTCGTGCTCAAGGGGATGCCGAGCGTCGTCGCCACGCCGCAGGGCGAGGTCTTCGTCGCGGGCATCAGCCACCCGGCGCTCGCGACGGCAGGCACGGGCGACGTGCTGGCGGGCATGACCGTCGGGCTGCTCGCGCAGGGCCTCGCCCCGGCCGACGCGGCGCTCTGCGCCCTCCACCTCGGCGGGCGGGCGGCCGAGCGCTACGCCGCCACGCACCACCCGCGCACGATGCTCGCGACGGACCTGCTGTCGGCGCTGCCGCACGTGTTCACCGAGGGATGATGCGCCTTCGCCGAAGGATGATGCGCCGCCGTCGGCCCACTGCACACAGAGGCCGTAGCTTCGCGGCTCCTTGTCCCGACTCGCATCCTCCGCCCTGTGAAAGCTCTCTCGATCGGCTGGGCGCTGTTCATCCTCGCGCTCTGCTCCATCCCCGGCACCAGCCTCCCCGAACCCGCGCTGCTCACCTTCGACAAGGTCGGGCACTTCGGGATGTTCTTCGTCGGCGCGCTCCTGTGGCTGCGGGCGTGGCCCGAGCGGCTCGGCCGGGTCTTCGCGGCCGGTATCGCCTTGAGCGTCGGGACCGAACTCTACCAGGGCCTCGTCCCCTTTCTCGGACGCAGCGCCGACCCCTTCGACGTGCTCGCCGACGTCTTGGGCGTCGCGGCGGGCCTCGGTCTCGCGCTGTGGCTGCGGCAGCGACGGCCGGCCCCGACGGTCTGAGGCCGCGCCGCTCGGACCCCGAGGGCACAATTCTGCCCCCCGAGCAACTTCCGGGGCCGCTCCGGGTCTAGATTGTGGAGGCCGGAAGAACCCCGCCGCCTCCGGCCCGTTGCAGGCCGTCCCCTTCGGGACCCCACCAGATCGTTTATATTCGGTCGCCGCCCACGAACCTTCCATCGCCGCCCACGAACCCTTCATCTTATGCCCGTTCGCAAATCAGACAGCGCTGACCTCCGCAAGCGGTACACGATCCTCGTACAGCTGGGGCTCATCGCCTCGCTCATCATCCTCGTGATCGTCTTCACCGTTGATTTCGAGACGGGGCAGGACTTCCAGATCGTCGAGGAGCAGCAAGAGATCGTCCAGGTCGAAGAGATCGAGCAGACCCGGCAGATCGACCGACCGCCGCCGCCGCCGAAGCCGCCGGCCCCCGTCGAGGTGCCCGACGAGGACGTGACGGAGGAGATCGACCTCGACCTCGACATGGACCTCGACCTCAACGAGGCCCCGGCGGACCTCCCGCCCCCGCCGCCCCCGCCGGCGGATGAGCCCGAGCCCGAGCCCGAGGAGCCGGAGATCTTCGTGATCGTGGAGAACCCGCCGGAGCTGATCGGCGGCCTCGAAGGCTTGCAGCAGCGGATCCAGTACCCCGAGCTCGCGCGCCGCGCCGGCATCGAGGGCACGGTCTTCGTGCAGTTCGTCGTCGACGAGCAGGGCAACGTGCAGGACCCCGTGTGCGTCCGCGACCCCGGCGGGCGGACGTGCGAGGAAGCCCTCCGCGCCGTCCAATCCTCGAAGTTCAAGCCGGGCCGGCAGCGCGGGCAGCCCGTGAAGGTGCGCTTCTCGCTCCCGGTGAAGTTCCGCCTCCGCTGAGCCCACGCTGAGCGACCACCGAGCCCCGGACCGAGTCCTGGACCGAGCCCCGGCCGCACCACGCGGCCGGGGCTTTTCCTGTGGTGCGCAGGGAGCGGGGATCTCCCCACACGGGCACACGGTCGGGGCTTACAACGCGGGTCGTGCCCTCCCCGCAAACGCGGGGCGTCGGTCTTGCGTCCTTACTACTGATGCTCCACCCGACGCCCACTCCCATGACTCCCCACAAGAAAAAATCCGCTGACCTGCGCCGGCGCTACCCGATGCTTTTCGAGATCGGGCTCGCCCTGTCGCTGGGTCTCCTCGTGATCCTCTTCACGATCCCTCTCGAAAGCGAGAGCAGCCTCGAGATCGTCGAAACCCAACAAGAGGTCGTGCTCGTCGAAGAGGTCGAGCAGACCCGCCAGGTCGACCGGCCGCCGCCGCCGCCGCGCGCGCCCGCGCCCATCGAGGTCGCCAACGAGCAGGTGACCGAAGACATCGAGCTCGACTTCGACATGGACCTCGACTTGAGCGAGGCGGCGACCGCCCCGCCGGCCCCGCCGCCTCCGCCGGCCGCCGAGCCGGAGCCGGAGCCCGAGCCCGAGACCGAAATCTTCGTCGTCGTCGAGAACCCGCCGGAGCTGATCGGCGGCATCCAAGGCATCCAGGAGCGCCTGCAGTACCCCGAGCTCGCGCGCCAAGCCAGCATCGAGGGCACGGTCTACGTGCAGTTCGTCGTCGACGAGCGGGGCAACGTCACCGACCCCTTCTGCATCCGCGATCCGGGCGGACAGACGTGCGAGGAAGCGCTCCGCGTCGTGCGCACGGCGAAGTTCGAGCCGGGCCGGCAGCGCGGGCAGCCCGTGAAGGTGCGCTTCTCGCTCCCCATCAAGTTCCGCCTCCGCTGACCCAGCGTTGAGCGACTACCGAGCCCCGGACCGAGCCCCGGACCGAGCCCCGGACCGAGCCCCGGCTGCACTGCGCCGCCGGGGCTTTTTCTACGCCCCCTGCCGGTGACGGACGGTGCCGTCCGCGTCGCCGACGAGCACGTCGGTGGCGAGCCCGAGGAAGAGCCCGTGGTCGAGCACGCCGGGGATCGCGAGGATCGCCGCGTCGAGGTCCGCAGGTCGGTCGATGGAGGCGAACCGCGTGTCGAGGATCCAGAACCCCTGATCGGTCACGAGCGGGCCGTCTTTCCGCTCGGCCATCCGCAGCTCCGGCGCCCCGCCGAGCGGCCGCAGCGCCCGCGCCACCGGCGCCGCGGCGAAGGGCAGCACCTCGACCGGCACCGGCACGTGGGACCCGAGCCGCCCGACCTCTTTCGACGGGTCGATGAGCACGACGAACCGCTCGGCCGCGGCGGCAACGACCTTCTCCCGCGTGTGCGCCCCGCCGCGCCCTTTGATGAGCGCGAACCCGCCGTCGTGGTCCGCCACCTCGTCGGCCCCGTCGAGCGCGAGGTCGAGCGCGTCGACCTCGTCGAGCGTGGCGAGCGGGATGCCGTGCTGGCGCGCGAGCCGCTCGGCGGCGAACGACGTCGGCACCCCGACGACTTGCAAGCCCTCCTCGGTGATGCGGCGGCCGATGGCTTCGAGCGCCCGCGCCGTCGTCGAGCCCGTGCCGAGGCCGAGCCGCATGCCGTCTTCGACGAGGTCGGCGGCGGCGCGGCCCACGGTGCGCTTGGCTTCGTTCTGGTCACTCACTCGGTTGGAGGTCTGAAGTTCGAGGTCGCCGGAGAGGAACCTCAAACCTACGACCTCCGACCTACTCGTAGCGCAGCGCGTCGATGGGGTTGAGCCGCGCCGCCTTATACGCCGGATACACGCCGAATACGAGCGCGATGACCGTCACGCCGACGACGCCCATGATGGCCCACATCCACGGGAACGTCGGGCGGAGGTCGAAGGTGAGCGCGAGTACGTTCCCGCCGAGCACGCCGAGCCCGATCCCGATGAGCCCGCCGATCTGGCACAAGAACACCGCTTCGAGCAGGAACTGCCGGAGCACGTCGCGGCGCGTCGCGCCGAGCGCCTTGCGCACGCCGATCTCGCGCGTCCGCTCGGTCACGGAGACGAGCATGATGTTCATGATCCCGATGCCGGCGGCGAGGAGCGCGATGAGCCCGATGCCCGCGCCGCCGAGCGTGAGGTAGCCCGTGAACGAGTCCATCGGCCCGCGCATGGCGTCGTTCGTGACGATGTCGAAGTTGTTGTCCTCCGCCGGCGAGACGGCGCGGATCACGCGGAGGTGGCCCGTCACCTCGTCGATCGTCGCCTGGAGCAGCGCGGCGCTCGGCGCCCGGATGTCGTACGAGATGTTGCGGTTGGGGTCGCCGTAGACGTTGAAGAGCCGCGTGATCGGCGCCATCGCGATGTTGTCCGGCGAGTCCCCGAGGAAGCCCGCCTTCTCCACGAACGTGCCGATCACGCGGTACTGCCGCCCGTCGATGCGGACGGTCTTCCCGATCGGCTGCTCGACGTCGAAGAGCCGCTTCACGATCGGCGCGCCGAGGACGACGACGTTGCGGGCGTACCGCACGTCGTCCTCCGTCAGGAACCGGCCCTCCTCGATCTCGAAGCCGTTGTTGACGGCCCAGTCCTGGTTGACGCCGCGCAGGCTGACCGTCGGGTCGGTCTCGACGCCGTTGTAGGTCACGGCGCCGCGTCCGAACCAGCCGTCGGGCCCGATCGAGAGCGGGAGCTCGGCGCGGCGGCGGAGCAGGAGCATGTCCTCGTACGTCAGGTCCGGCCGGTTGCGCAGGCTGCGGTCGCGGGGGCCGATCTGGATCCCGTTGTTGTTGACCTTCGAGACGTAGAACGTGTTGGCGCCCATCCCGCGGAACGTGTCGTTGAAGTACACCTCGATGACCTGCACCGCCGTCACCGCCGCGATCACCGAGAACACACCGATCACGATGCCGAGGAGGGTGAGCGCGCTGCGGAGCTTGTTGGTGCGCAGCGACTCGAACGCCATCCGGAGGTACTCGAACAGGAGCATGAGGGTTGGAGGTTGAAGTTCGGGGTGGTGGGTGAGAAACTCAGAACCTCAAACCCACAACCTCGAACCTATTCGTAGCGGAGGGCTTCGATGGGGCGGCTGCGCGCGGCGGCCCACGCCGGGATGAACCCGAACAGCACGCCGACGCCGACGCAGATCCCAAACGCGAGCGCGACGGTCGCGGGCGAGAGCACGGCCGTGAACACGAGGTTGATGAGGTAGGTGACGCCGAACGAGATCGCCACGCCGATGAGCCCGCCGAGGAGGCAGACCGTGACGGCTTCGAGCAGGAACTGCGTGAGGATCGCCCGCCGCGTCGCGCCGACGGCCTTGCGGATGCCGATCTCGCGCGTCCGCTCGCGCACGCTCACGAACATGATGTTCATCACCCCGATGCCGCCGACGAGGAGGGCGAGCCCGGTGAGGAAGAGGCCGACGCCGTAGATCGCGCCCTTCACCCCGGAGATCTGCGTCTCGAACGAGTCGTTGCGGTTGACGGCGAAGTTGTCCTCCTCGAGGGGGTCGAGCTGGCGGGCGGTCCGGACGATGCCGGTGAGCTCGTCGCGCGCGGCCTCCATGTTCTCGGCGGCGTCGACTTTGACCTGGATCGAGATCTGCCGCCACTGGCTGAGCCCGAACGCGGTCTCGAACGCCGAGAGCGGCATGAGCACCTGGTTGTCGAACGAGATGAGCCCGAGGAACTTGCCCTGCTCCTCGAGCACGCCGATGACCTCGAAGCGCGCGCCACCGACGCGGATGCGCTTGCCGATGGGGGTCTCGTTCGCGAACAGCGCTTCGGCCACCTCCTGCCCGATGATGGCGACGCTGCGTCCGGCCCGCTGCTCGGTCTCGCCGAAGAACCGGCCCGCGCTGAGGTTGAGGCTATTGATCTGCGCGATGTCCGGCGTCGAGGCGCGGATGAAGACCGTCGAGAGCTGCTGGTCCCCGTACTGCACGCCGCGCACCGTGCCCGTCGTGGGCGCGACGGCGACGGCGTAGCGCGACTGCTCGCGGATGCGGTCGGCGATCTCCTCGGTGATCGGCGGGCGGTTCGTGTACTTCCACCAGTCGTTATCGAACGTCTGCGGCTGCTTGTCGACGGAGAGCACGTTCGTGCCGAGCATGGCCATCGAGCGGTCGAGCCCACGCTCGATGCCGTTGATGGTCGTGAACATCGCCGTGACCGAGACGATGCCGATGATGATGCCGAGGGTGGTGAGGACGGCGCGGAGGCGGTTGGCCCAGATCGCGCGGAGGGCGATGCGGAGGCCTTCGGCGAATTCGAGCAGGGCGGCGCGCAACGGGTCGGGGTCGGGTGCGGGGGTTCCGGAGGGGCAGACGGGGACGCTTACGGCGGAGCCGGTCGGGAGTTGCGACGCCCGCTACACGGCGGGACCTACGGGCGTACCACGTCGATCGCCTGCTCGCCGCGCCGTCGGTAGACGAGGAAGTCGCCGTCCACCGTGAGCACTTCGCAGCGTCGGTGCTGTTCGGTCATCCGCACGACGCAGGCGTCGGCGAAGTCCATCGGCTGGTCGGCGTACTTCGCCATCAGCGCCGCCACGTTCGCTTCGTCGCCGCGCACGCTGTACCCGATCTCCAACGCTCCCGATTCCAGCAGCGCCACCACCGGCATGGGAGCGCCGGCGAGGTGGGTGGCTTCGGTGATAACGGCCTCGCACGTTAGCAGGGATGGGAATCGCTCCCATTGCTCGACGGCCCATGCATGGTACTGGTCACGAGGGCTCAGGTAGGCGATGATCAGCCCGGTGTCGGCAATACCGAGCGCGCTCATGACAGGGAGCTCTCGCCGAGGTCTTTCAGGTAGTCCTTGTTGCTCGATAGGTCGCTCGGACCGGATATACTGCCGATCAGGTGCTTGGCCTTGTCGTGGGCGCTGAGCGGTTTCGGGGGCGGGGCCGCCGGGTCCGAGCGGCGCAGCTCGTCCAGCTCGGCCCACACCTTCCGGCGCTCCTCATCGGGCAGCTCGGCAATTGTCGCTATGATCTCTTCGGTGCTCATCGGGGTCGGGGGCTGTGCGAGCGTGTGTACGTAAACGTGCCTTTCTCGATCCTCCGTCTACAACGCTTTCTCGAAGCGGATGCGGTAGTCCTGATACGTCGCGTTGTAGCCGGCGGCCGTGACCTCGAATCCCTCGCTCAGCCCGAGCACGGTCATGCCGGGGTGCATGTTGGGGAAGGTGTCGTAGGCGAAGCGGTCGTACCCCATCCGTCGCACCTCGTCCTCCATCGCATGCAGCAGGCCCCGCGCGACCCCGCGCCCGCGCCACGGCTCCAGCACGCCGCCCTTCGCGCTGTAGTACGTCGTCCGCGTCAGCCCGTACCCGACCTTGAAGCCGACCGGCTCGCCGCCGAGCGTGGCGAGAAAAAGCAGCAGGTCCCGCCGGTCGAGCTGGTTGATGACGCGCGCCTCGCCGAAGACGGTCTGGTTCAGCCGCCGAATCACGGGCAGCGCGCTCATCCCGACGCGATCGATCTGTAGCGTGCTGAGGTCCGTCGTGATCTGCATGGTGCGAGCGAAGATGGGTCGAGCGGTGGACGCTTTCAGAATACAAACGTTTCCGCGAACGGCAGTGCGGCGCTAAAACACGGCGCTGAGCTGGACGCGGACGTTGTGGATCGTCGGGGCCTCGGCGGGGGCGCGGCCTTCGTAGTTGAGCGAGGCGCGCAGAAAGCGGTTTATGGTGTACTGCCCGCTCGCGCTCCACAAATACGACACGCCCGCCCCGCGCCGCTCCGTCAGTTCGAACGCCGTCTGCCCGACCGCATCGGGGCCGTCGAGGCGGACGTCGGCGCGCTCGCCCTGGAGCAGCAGTTGGAGCCGGTTCGCCACCGCGATGCGCGCCCTCGCGGGCAGGATGAGGATGCGGGCCGTCCGCTCGTCGCCGGAGGCGCCCGCCACGTCGCGGTTGCGGGCGTAGCGGACGCCGCCCGTAACGGAGAACTGCCGGCTGAACCGCCACGTCGCTTCGGGCTCGACCTCGACGCCGCGGATGTCGAAGCTCCGCGAGGCGAACGCACTCTCGGCCTCGTTGCGCTCGACGGCGCCGCGCAGTTGCGCGCTCAGCGGACCGACGAGCGCGGCGCGTACCTCGGCCTCGCCCTGCTGCACGAGCCGCTGTTCCAAGCCGGTGGCGAGCCGGTTCGTGCTGCGGAGGTGCTGGCCGAAGAGTCGCCCGCCGTAGCGCGTCTCGCCCCGGAAGAACGCGAACTCCTGCCCGACGCGGAAGCGTCCGTTGAGCGTCTTCAGCGGGTCCTGCAGTGCGCTCGGACGGAGGAAATACACATCGGCGAGATCGGGCTCTTCGGACTTCTCCTGCACGTCGAGCGTGGTGATCGAGACGACGCTCGCGAGCGCGCGCTGCCAGCCCGCCGCCGCGTCGTCGAACAGTCGCGCCGGGTCGAGGCGGAGGCGGAGGCGGCCCTGCACGCCGATGGTCGGGATGAGGTCGTCGCCGGGGATGAACGTGCGGAGGTACGTGCCTTCGAGCGGGGTGATCTCCTCGCGGAACTCGTCGAGTTGGGGCACGCCGTCGCCGTTCGCGTCCTCCCACACGAACTCGCCGAGCTCGGAGCCGACGAGCACGTAGACCTCCTGCAGCACGGCCGAGCGCTCGGTCTGCGCTTCGTACACCGTGTTCAGCTCGACGGCCCGGCGCAGCGGCGACCACCGGTTCGTCCACCGCACGACCACGCTCTCGTTGTCGAGCAGCCCGGTCTCGGCGAAGGCGTCGGTGTAATTCCGCGTGCGATACGCGAGTTGGGCCTCGGTCGTAAAGTTGGCCGACGGGCGGTACCGCGCATCCGTGCGGAACGTGGTGACCGTGGCGGCATCGGCGAAAACCCCGCCGAGCGGGAGGTCTTCGTCGCGCCACTCGACGCCCACACCCGCCGTCAGTGTCGGCGTCGTCCACTGCACGCCGGGGCGCACCTCGACGAACGCGAGCGCATTTGCGACGAGGCTGTCGGTCCCGAGCGCGCGCTGCTCCCGCCGCTCCTGCTCTACCTCGACGAAGGGGACGAACCGGTCGTCGAGCAACGCCACATCGACGCGGCCGAGTTGGCGGAGCCACCGCCCATCCTCCCCCACGATCGCGTTCTCCGAATCCACCACGTCGAGTCGGTAGGCGAGGCCCGGCCACCGGGCGGGGCGCGCGGCAAGATCGAGCGCGCCGCGCTGCCCGCTGAAGAGGTCGCCGAGGTCGATCTGCCCCGCCTCGGCCTGCACGAACGACCGCTCCGAGAAGTCCATCCGCACGAACCCCTCGGCCGTCGCCTCCGACAGCGTGTCGATCCCGGCGAAGCCTGCACCCGCGATCGCGACGTTCCATTTCCGGTTGAACTCGATCGGGCGGATGCGGCTGAACGGGCGGAACCGGTTGCCCCGGTAGCGCCCGACGACTTCGGCCGAGAGTTGCCCGATCTCGCGGTCGCCGAATTGCAGCGGCGTCGGCTGGAGACGGAGGCCGCCGTAATAGGCTCCCCCGTCGTCGCTCGCATCGCCCACGTCGCTCAGCCGGTTCGCATCACTCGTGGACCGCGCGAGTTCGCCGAAGACTTCGAGCCGGGGCAGCACCTCGACGCTCGCAGCGAGGTCGAGGACCTGCTGGAGTTCGGGCTTCGGGAGGATGCGGAGTGGGACGTAGTCGCCGCCCGCCGGGCCGACCCACTCGTAGAGGATGCCGTTGACGGCGCGGCCGGCGCGGACATACGTGCCGGTGCCGGGCGTGACGCGCGAGAAGCGGACGCGGAAGACGGAGTCGGCGGCGGCGGTCGCGGGGACGAAGAT
>CAYTJT010000114.1:0-9806 GCA_964438105.1 uncultured Rhodothermales bacterium
AGCGGGTTCGTGATCTCGCCCGACGGCTACATCGTCACGAACGACCACGTGGCGGGGAACGCGGCGAAGATCACCGTGAGCTTCCCCGACGGCCGCGAGCTCCCCGGCGAGCTCGTCGGCACCGATCCCGAGAGCGACCTCGCGCTCGTGAAAGTGGACCCGGCCGAGCCGCTGCCCTACCTCGCGTTCACCGAGAGCGAGGACCTCTACGTCGGCGAGTGGGCCGTCGCGCTGGGCAACCCGTTCGGCCTCTTCGAGGCGGCCGAGCCGACGGTGACGGTCGGCGTCATCAGCGCCGTCGGGCGGGACTTCGCGCCCCAGGAGGGCCGCGTCTTCCGCGACATGATCCAGACCGACGCCGCCATCAACCGCGGCAACTCGGGCGGCCCGCTCGTCAACGCGCTCGGCGAGGTGATCGGGGTCAACACGTTCATCTTCTCGCGCTCGGGCGGCTCCGTCGGGATCGGCTTCGCGACGCCGTCGTGGCGCGTCCGCCGCATCGTGGACGAGCTCCGGACGACGGGGCAGGTGCAGCGGCCCGCGCCGCCCGGCCTCAACGTCCGCGCCCTCAACCCCCGCGCCGCCCGGATGCTCGACCTCGACGTGGACGAGGGGCTGCTCGTCATCAGCGTGGACCCCGGCTCGCCTGCCGAGGTGTCGGGGGTGCAGCCCTACGACGTGATCCTCGAAATCGACGGGCAGCGCACGCCGGACTCGGCCACCGCGAGCGCGCTCCTGCGCAGCCGCCTCCCCGGCGACACCGTCGGCCTCCGCGTGCTGCGCGACGGCCGAGAGCGCGAGATCACGATGACGCTCTCCGGCTCGTCGTGACGAGGCCGCCGGCGCGGGGATTGAGAATTGAGGATGGACAATGGCGGAGCGAGTGCGCACGCCTGCGCCATCCGCTATCCTCCCTCCTCCATCTTCTCGATAACCCCCCATGCGCCTCCTGATTCCACTTGCGGCCGCGTCGCTGCTGCTCGCCGGCTGCCTCCCGTCCTCGAACCAGCGCAAGCTCGACCGCGCCCTCTTCCCGAGCGATTCGCTCTCGCGCGCGATCGCTGAGGCCGCGCCTGTCGACACGCTCGCGTTCGTGCGCACGGTCGTCGCTCCGCCCGAGGCCGATCTCGAATACCCGACGAGCTTCGCGCTCCGCCCGGACGGCGGCTTCGTCGTGGCCGAGACGCGGCGCGGCGCGCTCGTCTACTTCGACCGCGAGGGCGGGTACGAGCGGACGGTCGAGGGGGGCGCGTTCAGCTATCCGTTCATCGCGGGCGCCGTCGGCGACACGGTCGCCGTGCTGAACCGGGGGGCGCACCGCGTGGACCTCGTCGTCGGCGAGCGGGTCGTCGCGAGCATCGACGTGCCCGAGGCGCAGAACGGCAACGCCCTCCTGACCGAGCGCGGGCTGTACTACAAAACCGCGACGGAGGACGAGGGCGGGCGGCTCTACCGCATCGGCCTCGACGGAACGGTCGAGGCGGAGTACGAGCTCGCCGGGCCGTACTGGCGGCACCTCGGCTTCCTCCGCACCTGGGGCGACTCGCTCCTCGCGCTCTCCGGCTACCGCCCGGTCGTGGACGTGCTCGACCTGGATCAGCCCCCGACGGACGGCGCGGCGCTCGACACGCTCGCCCTCATGGGGTTCGATTCGCCGCAGTTCCCCCGCAGCCGGCAGTTCGCCGAGGGCGACGCCGACGAGCCGCCCCTCCTTTCGCCCGCCGCCGCCGCCGCCGGGGACCGCCTGTTCGTGCTCAACGCCCGCCCCGGCTGGGTCCGCATCGATGTGTTCCGCCGCGACGACGGCCCCAACGGCCCGCGGCTCCTGCTGGAGCGCGGCCTCGTCGAGCCCGCACCGGAGTTGCAGAAGCAGTACTTCGCCGCCGACCTCGCCGCGCGCCGCGTCGACGGCGGGTTCGAGTTCGTCGTGCTCACGACCGACCCGCAGCCCGGTCTGACGTTCCTCCGCTGGACGCCGGGAGAGCCCGTGGCACATCGTAACCCGTGACGCTCGGGCACCGCACGCGGCGCGGCATTTGCGGTCGCGGAGGTCGGATTTCGGGCTCCTGTCTACGACCGTCAGGAAGCGTCGATATCTTCTGCGCATTCCGTTTTCGCACCAGAGCGTTTCGTCATGATTCGCCTTCTACTCCTCGCGGTCTTCCTCCCCGTAGCTGGCGCCCTCGCCCAGCCGGTCTCTCCAGAAGGCCCTACCGCCTTCTCAACCAATGAAGAGGTAAGGCTCGTCGCCAGCGATGGACCCGCAGGCAGCCGGTTCGGCAGTGCGGTCTCGCTCGATGGCGACCGCGCCCTCGTCGGGGCTCCGGGGGACGGCAGCGAGCCGGGGGCGGCGTACGTGTTCGTTCGCTCGGGGGGAGCGTGGATAGAGGAGGCGAGGCTCTCGGCCGACGACGGCGCGGCGGCTGACGGCTTCGGTGGGTCCGTGTCCCTTGATGGGGACCGCGCACTCATCGGCGCGGCCGGTGCCGATAATGAGAGCGGGGCGGCCTACGTCTTCGTCCGCTCCGGGGGCGAATGGTTCGAGGAGGCGAAGCTCACAGCGAGCGAGGGGGAGGAAGGGGACGACTTCGGCTACGCCGTCTCGCTCGATGCTGACTACGCCCTCGTGGGTGCTCCGGAGCAGGAGCCGAGGGGGGCCACCCATGTCTTCGTCCGCTCGGGTGCGACGTGGACGGCCGAGGCGGTGCTCGAGCCCAGCCTCGCTTCGGGTGGCGCCGGTTTCGGCTATTCCGTCTCGCTCGATGGATCCAACGCACTCGTCGGGGCCTGGAGAGATGACGTGATCTCCGGAGGGTCCCTACGAGGCTCCGCCTTCGTCTACACGCGCTCGGAGTCCACGTGGAGCGAGGAGGCGAAGCTCGTGGGAAGCGATGTCGCTGACTTCGACTTATTCGGCCTCTCCGTCTCGCTCGACGGGGACCGGGCGCTGATAGGGTCTAGTGACTCTGCGCAGGGAGAGTTCGGGGAGGAGTACTCTGCCGGAGCGGCGTACGTCTTCCTCCGTTCTGGAACGGGGTGGGCGCAAGAGCAGAAGCTCGTCGCGAGCGAGCGCGAGGGGGTAGGCCTGTTCGGCTTCTCTGTCTCGCTCGACGGTGATTCGGCACTCGTCGGGGCATTTGGGTCCGAAGCAGCCTACGTCTTCGCACGCTCGGGAGCGACGTGGGTCGAAGAGACGGTGCTGGCGGCGAGTGGAGGAGCACAGGATCGGGACTTCGGGTTCTCCGTCAGTCTACAGGGCGAGCGCGTGCTGGTGGGCGCGCGGGACGAAGGGACAGCGGCCGGAGCCCAGGCCGGTGCGGCGTACGTCTACGGTCCGGCGACGGTGGCGGGCGAGGACGCGCCAGCCACGCGGCGCCTCCAACTCGGGGCTCCCTTCCCCAACCCCGCTCGCGACCAGGCTACCGTCCGCTACACGCTCCACGCTCCGGGCGAGGCTCGCCTCACGCTCTTCGACGTGCTCGGGCGTGAGGTCGCCGTCCTTGCAGCGGGGCCGAAGGCGACGGGAGCGCACGAGGCTCGGTTGAGTACGGCGAGACTGCCGGCGGGGCTGTACGTGCTGCGGCTCACGGTGGGGCCGGAGCGGGTCACGCGCAAGGTGCTGGTGACGGAGTAGCCCCCGTCGCTCACGACCGACCGGCAACCCGGCCTGACGTTCCTCCGCTGGACGCCGGACGAGGCGACGAACGCGCCACCGCTGGCCGCTTCGTCTATTCGATGAAGTCGCCGGAGACGTAGGGGTAGTCGCGGTACCCGTCCCCGTCGGCGACGCGGACCGTCACCGCATCGGCGCTGGTCTGCAACAGCGCGCGGTGGGCCGGGGCGCTCAGCGTGTAGCTCGCCTGATCGACGACCGCGCCGCCGGGCTCGGTGAAGCGGGCGGGTCCCGCGTCGAGCGGGGCCTCGAACGTCTCGCCGTCCACGACGAGCACGAGCGGCTGGCTGTCGCTGAGCGAGACCCCCTCCTCCGTGCGGAAGGTGAGCGTGGCGAGCGCCCCGTCCTGCGTGCGGACCGTCGTGACCGTCGGCGGATCGGTCGGGGTCGGGTCCGATGCGGCCGAGCGCGGCGGAGTCTCGGCACCCTCCGCGGAGGGCGCGCCGACGGGTGGGGGCGCCTCGGCAGCGGGTGCCTCGGCGAGCGACGAATCGGCGGCGGCCGTATCGGCGGGCGGGCTCGGCTGCTCGGGACGGGGGGAGCACGCCGCGAGGGCGAAGAGAAGGAGGAGGGGAGCGTAGGCGCGCATAGGGAGGGGGAAGAGGGTTCTAACGCAGGCGGCGGTGACCCGCGAGGATCACCGCCGCCGTGGGATGCCACAGGAACGAAGAAGCGCCGGGGCTTCTTACTTGATCACCGTGATGCGGCTGGTGCCGACGAAGCTCCCCGCCATGAGGCGGACGACGTAGGTCCCGCTGGCGAGGTGGCGCGCGTCGAGGGGCACCGCGTGCTCACCCGCCTCCATCTCCTCATTGTCGAGGAGCGTCGCCACGCGCTGCCCCAAGACGTTGTACACGTGCAAGGTGGTGCGCGACGGGGCCGGCAGGTCGAAGCGCATCGTCGTGCGGGCACGGAACGGGTTGGGGTAGTTCTGGTGCACCGCGAACTCGGTCGGGATGACCCCGCCCTCCGAGTCCGTCGCCGGAGTGACATCGATCGAGAGCGGGATGCTCACGAGGCGGCCCTCCGGGTTGTTCGTGAGGAAGTAGAGCGCGTCGGTGTACGTCCCCGGCTCACGGCCGTCGGGGTCGATCCGCAGCGAGACCGTGGTCGTAGCGCCGGGCTCCAGGTCCAGACCGAACAGCGGCTCAGCAGCTTCGATGAGCGTCTGAGTGTAGGCCGGCAGGTCGCTCGGGTCCACGCCGACGACCCGGACTTCGCCGCCGCTCGGGGTGGTGAAGTAGTAGAGCACGCCGTTCGGATCGATCTTGCTTCGGAGGAGCCCGTTGATGCGCGAGGCCCCGCCGACGAGCGACCCCGGCACCTCGACCTCTTCGCTCTCCTCGTAGAGCCGGGCGAACTGGTCCACCTGGACGTAGCTGAGGTCGTCGTTGAGCACCTCGATGACGCCGTTCGTCACGGAGAGATCGGGGAAGAAGCCGCCGCGCCCCGGGCTCTCGATGGGGTAACCCGGTAGCGCCGTGCCCGACTCATCCACCGCGTAGATGAGGCTCGAAGATCGCTCGGTGACGAAGAACGCGTCGAGCTCGGGACTGTAAGCGATCCCTGCCGGAATGAAGTCCAGGTCGACGACCCGTCCCGTCGGCTCTACGGCGGAGGCGCCGAGCGTGGCCTCCACGAGCTGGTTCGACGCGAGCGCGAACCAGTACGTGGCCGTCTTGTCGTTGAAGGCGAGGCCAACGGCTCGGTCGCCGCTCTCGACGAATCCGTCGAGGGTGGCCCGGACCTCACTGAGGTCCGGGGTGAGCACCGACGTCTGGCCGCCGTTGAGGGTCTCGACCACGACGACATCGCCGCTCGTCGACTGCGCAATCCCGAGGATGACCCCCGTAAGCGTGATCGAGAACAGCGAGTCCCCGCCGGCGACCGAAGCGGCCGACTCGACTGGGGAGGGCGCGTTGAGGTCGGCGAAGTCCGAGGGTCTGGACTTCAGCCCCCCATCGGCGTCCTCGAAACTGCTGAGCGCGGGTTCCAGGAGGCGGAGGTAGGTGACCCCACTCCCCCCGGTGTTCGTCGCGTCGAACTCCACGATCTCGCTGTTGTCCGAGGGTACGCTGACGGCGGGCGGCGCGGCGGGCGTGAGGATCGGGGGGCTCGGGTCCCCGACGGTGAGGGTGAACGGCACGGACCGGATCGTTTGGAGAACGCGGTCGCCGTCCACCGTAAAGCCGACCGGGATGCCGGCCCCGGAGAAGCTCAGCCCGTTCGTGACGAGCGTGACGGCCCCGCGGTAGAACCCGCGCTCGAACTGGTCGCCCTGCACGGTGAGGGAGAGCTCCTGCGAGCCGTCCTCGCCGAGCACGCCCGTAGCGGGGGAGACGAACACGGGGTTGGGCTCCGTCGTCAGCGTCACGTCGTCCACGAACCAGCCGACGTCCGTGACGAACGGGTCGCTGGTGAACTGGAACGCGAACCGGACCGGTTCGGCAGCGCCGGCGAGGAGCGGGAGCTCGATCCGCACGTTCTCCCACTCCGTCGTGTTCTCGAGGATGCCGTTGTCGGAGGTCGCCACCTCCTGGTACGTGGCGCCGTCGTCGAGCGAGATGAGAACGCTGGCGATGTCGCAGGGGCACCCCTGGCCCGTCAGCTCCGACTGGAGGTACGTGTTGAAGGAGAGCACGACGAGGTTCTCCGGCGAGACGCCGCTCAGGTCCAGCGCCGGGCTCACGAGGAGGCCCGTGGCGAGGTTGCGGTACTGGAGCACGCCGTTCGTCACCTGCCCGAAGTAGGCCGTGTTCGGCGCGGAGTGACCGTCCAGGAGGGCGGGGCCGATGTCCACGACCTGCCAGTCGCCGGGGAACGAGCCGCCGGCGGTGAAGTCGCCGAGGTCGCCGTCCCCGAAGTCCTCCGTGAAGAGGACGTCGCCGCCGGTGCGCACGAGGTCCGTATCGAAGGGGAAGGGGTCCGCGTTCCCGACGAGCGTCGTCGTGGCCTGGTAGTCGAGGTCGATGTTGCCTCCGTTGGAGATCGTGAAGAGCGAGAGCGTCTCCGAGCCGGCGCCGTCGACGTCCCCGATGGCGCCGGCGTCCTCGACCGAGAGGACCAGCTGGGGCGCCTCGCCGCCGTCGACGGAGAACCGGAAGGGCACCTCGACGACGAGGGCGTTCTCGACGTTCGTCTCGACGCGGAAGATGCCGTAGAAGACGCTTTGCTCGTTGCCCCCGGCCGAGAGCGTCACCGTCCCGGCATCGCCCGGCGCGATGGTGCCGCCCGTCGGGCTAAGCGTGAGGACCGGCTCGGCATCGGCGGGGTAGGCGACGTCGATGTCGACCTCGACCGAGTAGTCGAGGGCGACGACGTCGCTGGTGTTCGTGATCTCGAAGGCGAGGTCCGTGGTACCGCCGGACGCGGCGTCGCCGATGTCCACGAACGTGAGCGAGTCGGGCGCCGTGGTATCGATGGACTCCCCGTTCACGGCGAACGACGCCGTGGCCAGGGGGATGTTGAACTCCACCCTGTACCCGATCACCTCGAAGGCGCGCAGGTCGTTCTCGGTGTATTGCCCGACCGTGCCGCTGGCGAAGTTCGGATCCATGATCCCGATGAAGGGGGTGCCGAGGGCGTCGTCGCGCCAGTGCGATGCCTGCTGCCCGTCGCCGCCCTGCCGCCCTCCGGTGGCCGTCGAGAGGGGGAGCTCTTCGAGGCCGTCGAAGAAGACCTGGACGACGTTGGGGCTCGGCGGGCCCGGCGTCACCACGCGCTCGGCCACCTCCCACCCTGCGCCGTCGTCGAGGGGCTCCCCGGGCGTGACGGCCTCGGGGCGCACGCGGAAGAAGTCGAGGATGCTGAAGAAGTTGTTGGGCGGCCCGCCGCTCCCGATGATGCTCGTGAACCCGAGGGAGTGGCCCATCTCGTGCACGGCGACGGCCTCGAAATCGAAGACCCCGCCGGGGACCCCGTCCGCGGGGTTGAAGTCCCACTGGAAGGCGGAGTTGAACCCGATCGTGGCGAACTCGCCGAACGGGTTCCGAATGGGGTCGGGGTCGGCCTCGGCGGGGAGGTAGCCGTAGGCCTGCGCGAGGGGGCGGGCGACGACGGCGTTCTGGAGGTTGGAGCCCGATGTCGACGGCGTCGGGATGGGGATGGCTTCGTAGAGCGCCCGGAGCTGGGGGTCGTCCCCGTTCTGCTCGATCAGGGCCTCCACGATCTCAGCGGGGCCGACGCCGGAGAACGTCCGTCCCCCGTTGGTCGCGCTCGCGAGGACATTCGGCCCGAACGGGCCGGAGTTGAACCGCTCCGGGCCGAAGTCGACGTCGATCACCGTGGTGATCGGGGTCGAGAAGGCGCGCTCCCACCGCGCGGCGGCGCGGCGGAAGGCGAGGAGGGCGTCGGGGAACTCGAGGAGCTGGTCGGTCGCGCGGAGGAGGATGCGCATCCCGGTGATGTCCTGCTCGTCGTTCGTCGAGGAGAACACCGTGAAGTTCAGCGGAGCGCCGGTAGTGCGGCGTAGCGCCGCGACCTCGGTCTCGTTGGCGTGCTCACAGACGAGGTCCCCGTTGGGGCCGGCTTTCAGAACGAACATGCCGCTCTCGGCGTGGTCGGCCGCGCTGTGGTCGAGGTGGACGTCGGCCTGCGCGTGAACGGCGGGGACGAGGAGGGCGAGCCCGAGGAGGAGCGCAGGGATCCCGAGGAGGGCGCGCATCAGGCGAGGTGTGCGGCGGAGTACCAGTTCGAGCATGGAGGCGAAGGTGTAGTTGAGCGGAAGCTGCCTGTAGGAACACAGGGGCGTCGAGCGGGAGACGCCAAGGATAGCCACCGCCGAGGGCAACGTCAAGAGATGATTAATTACTCCCGTCGAGACCCCGCTGGCGCGACGCGAGCAGAGGGCCTTCACAACGCGAGCCCTGGGCCCGGGGGCGGAACAGCCCCGGCGTGGTGGCGTGGTAGCGGAGACATTTCAATCCCCGCTGAAAGTCCCCGCCGCATGGCCTCCCCTCCCAAGGTTTACACGCTCGGCGCGCTCAAGGCGTCCGGCTACCAGCGCCGCACCGTCAAGGACGAGCTCCGCGCCAACCTCATCACCAAACTGCGCGCCGGCGAGGACGTCTTCCCCGGCATCCTCGGCTACGACCGCAGTGTGATCCCCCAAGTCCAGAACGCGATCCTCGCCCGGCACGACATGATCCTGCTCGGGCTCCGCGGCCAGGCCAAGAGCCGGATCGTCCGCCTCCTCACCGGGCTCCTCGACGCGTGGATGCCGATCGTCGAGGGCTCGGAGATCCACGACGACCCGCTCCACCCCATCTCGAAGTTCGCCCGCGAGCTCGTGGCCGAGCGCGGCGACGAGACGCCCGTCGCGTGGGTGGACCGCCACGGCCGCTACGGCGAGAAGCTCGCCACGCCCGACACCTCGATCGCCGACCTCATCGGCGACATCGACCCGATCAAGGCGGCGACGCAGAAGCTGACGTACGCCGACGAGGAGGTGATCCACTTCGGCATCATCCCCCGCACCAACCGCGGGCTCTTCGCCATCAACGAGCTGCCCGACCTCCAGCCCCGCATCCAGGTCGGCCTGCTGAACATCCTCGAGGAGCAGGACATCCAGATCCGCGGGTTCAACGTCCGCATCCCGCTCGACCTCGCCTTCGTCTTCACCGCGAACCCCGAGGACTACACGAACCGCGGCAACATCATCACGCCGCTCAAGGACCGCATCGACAGCCAGATCATCACGCACTACCCGAAGTCGATCGAGATCGGCGTGGCGATCACGGCGCAGGAGGCGTGGCAGCAGCGCGGCGACGACGCCGTGACGGTCCACGTCCCGCACTACTTCCGCGAGATCATCGAGCAGATCGCCTTCGAGGCGCGCGAGAGCGAGTACATCGACCAGAAGTCCGGCGTGTCGGCGCGGCTGACGCGGGCGGCGCTCGAAGACCTCATCTCGGCCGCCGAGCGGCGCGCGCTGATCAACGACGAGACCGAGACGACCGTCCGCATCGGCGACCTCGCCGCCGTCGAGCCCGCGATCACGGGCAAGGTCGAGCTCGTCTACGAGGGCGAGCAGGAGGGGGCGCAGAGCGTCGCGCAGATGCTGATCGGCCGCGCCGTCGGGACGATCTTCACGCGCTACTTCCCCGACCCCGCCGACAAGGAGCAGGGCCGGCAG
>CAYTJT010000115.1:0-9761 GCA_964438105.1 uncultured Rhodothermales bacterium
CGGGCGATCCCGTCGCCGACCTGGAGCACGGTGCCGACCTCGTAGACGTCGGTCTCGGTGGAGAACCCGCCGAGCTCTGAGCGGAGCACGGAGGTGACTTCGTCGGGGCGAATGGCCGTTGCCATAATCTCTGGGGACAGGGTTAGGGGCACGGTGCATCGTGCCCGTACAGATAAGATCAGTTGCTGAGGTAGGCGCGCTCTTCGAGCTGGTCGCGGAGCGAGGCGAGCTGGTGCTGGACGCTGCCGTCGTAGACGCGGTCGCCGATGCGGACGACGACGCCCCCGATCAGCTCGGGCTCGACCTCGATGCGGAGGCGGACCTTCTTGCCCGTCTTCGCTTCGAGCGTCTTGCGGAGGTCTTCGGTCTCGTCGAACTCCATCGGCATGGCCGTCTGGACGTGCGCCTCGACGATGCCGAGGCGTTCGTCGCGAAGGTCGGCGTACTGGCGGACGACGGCCGAGAGGATGTCCTCGCGGCCCTTGTCCACGAGCAGCTTCATCAGCCGCACGATGAGCGGGGCGACCTTGCCGTCGAACAGCTTGCCGACGACGGCCGCCTTCTTCTCCCGCGCGATGAGGGGGCTGCGGAAAAAGAGGGCGAGGTCACGCGAAGCGTCCAGGCTTTCCTGCACGCCCTGCATGTCCTCGTCGATGCGGTCGACGTCGCCCGCGGCTTCG
Source organism: uncultured Rhodothermales bacterium (assembly GCA_964438105.1). Taxonomy (GTDB): domain Bacteria; phylum Bacteroidota; class Rhodothermia; order Rhodothermales; family JANQRZ01; genus JBBSMX01. Next base: position 681 of record CAYTJT010000115.1, read on the forward strand.
GCCTCCTGATAGAGGGCCTGGGCGTAGCGCCGGGCTACCGTTGCGTCGCTCATGTCGCGGGGCTAGTTCTTGGGGAGGTCGGAGATGAAGGAGTCCACGAGCTTCTTCTGACGTCCGGCGTCGAGGGTCTCGTGGAGGATCTTCTCGGCGGCCTGGATCGCGAGGTCGGCGACTTCGGAGCGGAGCTCGGCGAGGGCCTGCTGCTTCTCGCGCTCGATCTCGGCCTCGGCGGTGGCCTGCATCTGGCGGATCTGCTGGCGCGTCTTCTCCGCCTGCTCGGCGCGCGCGGCTTCGGCGGCCTCGCGCGCGTCGCGGAGGATCCGCTGCGCTTCGAGTTCGGCCTCGCGGCGCGCCTTCTCGTTGTCCGAGGCGAGCTGCTTCGCCTCGGCGAGGGCCGTCTCGGCCCGCGTGAGCGACGTCTCGATCGTCTCCTCGCGCTCGGCGAGCGCCGACGTGATCGGCCCCCACGCGAACTTGCCCAGCAGGATGAGGAGCACCGAGAACACCAGCGTCATCCAGACGGCGAGGCCGAGGTTGGGCGAGAGGAGGTCGGCGGCGAGCACGAGGGCCGTCGAGGAGAGGGCGACAGGAATCATGACGGGGGGAGTCCGGAAAAGGGGAGGCGGGCGGCCCGGCGTGTCCGAGCCGCCCACCGGGTCACACGCCTTACGCCTTGATGGCGAGCAGAATGCAGACGATGAGGCCGAAGAAGGCCACGCCCTCGATGAGGGCGGCCGCGATGATCATCGTCGTGCGGATGTCACCGCCGGCCTCGGGCTGGCGGGCCGAGCCTTCGAGGGCGGCCGCAGCGAGCCGGCCGATGCCGGCGGCCGCGCCGATGGCGACGAGGCCGGCACCGATGCCGGCGGAGAGGTAAGCGAGAGCGAACGGATCCATGACTGGAGTACCTGTTGGGTGTTGGGGGACCTGGGTGGTGTTGGAAGGTGGGCGGCAGAACCCGCCCGATGGTGCGAGCCGGGACGTAGGGACTTAGGCAGGCGAGAGCGCCGTCTCGGTCCCGACGGTGTTGGTGTCGATGGGCTGACCGTTGCCGTGGACCAGCGGCGACGACGCCTCGAGCGCGAGGGCTTCGGTGCCTTCGACGTGGTGGTCGTCGTGGTGCTCGTGCTCGGCCGCCGCCATCCCGATGAAGACCGCCGAGAGCAGCGTGAACACGTAGGCCTGGATGAACGCCACCAAGATCTCGACCACGTAGATGAACAGCGTCAGCAGCAGGCTCGGGAGCACCGTGCCGTAGCCGGCGACGGCCCCGAAGATCCCGCTGACGACGAAGATCAGCCCGATGAGGTTGAGGATAATGAGGTGGCCCGCCGTGAGGTTGGCGAACAGACGGACGGCGAGGGCGAACGGCTTGATGAACAGCCCCACGATCTCGATCGGGACGAGGATGGGCTTGACGAACCACGGGATCCCGGGCGGCCAGAAGATGTGCATCCAGTAGTCCCTCGTCCCCGCGAACTGCGTCACGAAAAAGGTGAAGATCGCGAGCACGGCCGTCACCGTGAGGTTCGCCGTCGCCGTCGCGCTGAAGGGGACGAGCCCGAGGAGGTTCACCGTCAGGATGAAGAAGAAGACGGTCAGGATGTACGGGAGGTACCGGTCCGTCTTCGGCCCGATCGAGGGGCGCGCGATCTCGTCGCGGATGTAGATGACGAACGTCTCGACCAGGTTCTGCAGCTTCCCACGCGGCGCCTCCGTCCGCCCGACGCCGCGCTTGTAGCGGCCCGCGACCGAGCTGAGCACGAAGGTCAGCAGGAGGACGGCGATGACGGCGAGGATGAGGTGCCGCGTGATCGAGAAGTCGAGGACGACCTCCCCGTCGACGCGCGCGATCCCGGAGGAGAGGTACACGTTGTAGTCGAACGCCTCCTGCGCCACCGTCAGCTCGGCCGACGGCGGCTCGCCCGCCCCGAACGGCGCGTCCCCGCCCGGCACGACCTCCCCGTCCCTGACGGCGACGTCGGCCGGCGCCCCGACGGCCTCGGCCTCCCGAACGACCGCGTACCGGCCGGACTCCAGCGCGCCGAGCGTGCTGCCGTAGACCTCGAACCCGAGCGCGCCCTCGGCGTCGCGGACGAGGAAGATGCGCGGCAGCTCGACCTTGCCGAAGGGCGAGAAGTCGAGGTAGTTGCCGTCCATCGTGTGGCCGATGGCGTCGAGCTTGTCGTCCTCCCCGGCGGCCTGGGCGGGCGCGGCGAAAGCCAGGAGCGCGGCGAGCGCACAGAGCGCGGGGGCTCGCAGGGACCGGAGCGTCACGGCGAAAGTCGTCACAGCGAAGTGCGGGGTGAGGCGGCTCGGCCGGCGGAGGTCGCGGAGTCCCTGTGGATCAGGAACGTCTCTACCGCGAGACCGGAGCCGACGCTGGCGAGCAGCGCACTGATGAAAGCAAAAAGGTGAACGGGCAAGAGCATGACGACGGCCGTCACGAGGACGAGCGCCACGCTCATCCGCCCCAGCATCCCCAGCAGAACGATCGCGTAGAACGCCCGGTCCGCTCGGCCGCGCGCGAGGCGGTAGAGCCCGTAGCTCGCTGCTGCGTTAGCCAGCCCGATGCTGCCGCCCAGCATGAGTGCGGGGAATACGTCAGGCGTCATGAGGGGGCGGCTGCGTCGGACGGGGCGCTCAGTGAACAGGGCGGGCAAATTACGCGGGAGGACCTGGAACGGACGGGGAGAGGCGGTGAAATCCCGTGGAAGAGCCGCCTATCGAGCGCGCCCGCCCTCCCCCTCCTCGTCTCGCCGCGCGGCGGCCTTCTTCGCCGCGCTCGCCCGGTTCGCCTCCCGCACCACCCGCCCCAGCGTGAACCCCGTCGCGACGACGCTGAGCGCGATGCCGAGGATCAGCAGCCACGGCGACGTGCCGAGCCACTCGTCGGCGAAGTAGCCCGCGATCACGAAGAACACCATCGAGATCGTGAGCTCGATGCCGAGCCCGAGGTACGGCCCCGCCTCCCGCATCGAGCTCCCGTAGGCGCTCGACGCCGACGATTTGTTCGGAGGCGGGCCGGGCCGGTCGTCGTCCATCGGGGGCTACGGCTGCGAGGCAGCGGGCCGGTCGCTCCGCTTGCCCTCGCCACGGTCCTCCGCGCTAGGCGTGTCGGACGGCGCCTTGCCGCCCGAGGCCTTGCCACCCGGGGCCTTGCTGCCCGAGGCCTTCGCCCCCAGCTTCGGGAGGGCATCGCCCATGTCGCAGGTGCCGGTGAACGTGGCGCCGTCCTCGATCACGAGCTTCGCCGTGTGGATGTCGCCGCTCACCACGGCCGAGTCCTTGAGCACGAGCCGGTCCTGCACGAAGACCTCGCCGTCGATGCGCCCCGCGATGTCGGCGTGGGACGAGCGGATCTCGCCCTCGACGATGCCCTCCGGCGTGACGACGGTCTTGCCCTCGACGTTCACGTTGCCGATCACCTTGCCGGAGATGCGAACGTCGCTGTTGGCCTTGAGCCCGCCCTCGATGACGGTCCCCTGCCCGATGATGTTGACTTGGCCGGGAGGGGCCGGTGCCCCGCTGCGTTGCTTCGCCATGGGAGTGTCTGTGTTGTTTTTGAAGAGGGCCATGAGATTGCGGTGGGGTCGCGGGAAACGGCGCCGGTCGCTCAGATCGACGGCCCTCGTCGGGCGCTATCGCTCCGGGCACGCCCTTTGGTTACGCTTTAGGTACGCTGCGCGTGGCGCTTATGCTAATACGTGCGGCGCCGGGGTGCGCGGGTGCTACAGGTCGACGAGGTAGAGCCGGGGGTCTTGGGCCAGCCCGTTGCGCCACAGCTCGAAGTGGAGGTGGGGGCCGGTGGTGATCTCTCCGGTGTTGCCACTGAGTGCGACGGCTTCTCGGTTGCGCACGCGATCGCCGACGCGCTTGAGAAGCCGGCTGTTGTGTTTGTAGACGGAAAGATAGCCGTCGGCGTGCTGGACGGCAACGACGTAGCCGCCATCGTTCGTCCAGTCGGCGAACACCACGTAGCCATCGCCGATGGCGCGGACGGGCGTCCCCTGCTCCACGGCCTTGTCGATGCCGTAGTGCCCGCGCGCCGCATCGAAGCCGCGCGCGAAGAAGCCCTCGACGGGGGGCAGGGTCGGGAACTGGAGGCTGGCGAGGTACGCCTCCGTGGCCGGGCCCGAGAGGCCGGCGCGGCGGTCCGCCGCGAGCCGACCGAGCGAGAGGGCCGGCTGCTCGTGGTCTTGCCAGTCCTCGGAGCGCGGGGCGGCCGGGAGCTCGGGGGCCGGGGCCTCCGCAGGCTCCGTCGCGGGGTCGACGGACTCGCCCGCCTCCGCCTCCGCCTCGAGGTCCCCGACGAGCGCGATCCGCAGGCGCTCGAGGTACTCGTTCTGGAGGGCCAGGGAGTCTTCGAGCGCCGCCGCGCGGATGACGTTGACGCGGGCCGTCTCGCGGAGCTCCTCCGGGTCCGGCCCGAGGACGAGCGTGCGGACGGGCGTGAACACGACGAGCGCGACGAGCAAGAGGGCGAGCACACCGGCCGCTGCGCCTACGATGTAGAGCAAGCGGCGCGGATAGAGCTGATACTGGCGGGGGTGCCCGACCCCGCTCTCGTCCACCACGATCACGGTGCGGGGCGTGTCGGCCCCCTTGACGAGATCGAGCAGGAAGGAGGTCATAGCAGGCGGGGCTGTAGGCAGAGCTCAGGTGAACCGGCGCATTTCACGGTATCCACAAACGCTTCGTGCTAAATTAGCGTCTTAGCCGACCGGCGGTGTTAATCCTACGCCAAGACCGCCACGGCCTCCAGTTAGAACCATCGCTCTTTTTCTATGCCCCAGCACAAATCCGCCGAGAAGCGCGTCCGACAAAACGAGAAGCGCCGCATCCGTAACCGTTACCAGAAGGTGCGCATGCGTACCCTCGTCAAGCAACTCGAGGCTACGGAGGACAAGGCCGAGGCCGAGCGCCTCCTCAACGAGGTCAAGGCCCAGCTCGACCGCCTCGCCACCAAGCGGATCATCACGCCGAACAAAGCGGCCCACGTGAAGAGCCGCCTGGAGAAACAGGTCAACGCGCTCTAACCCTCTGGCCCTCGCTGCGTGCTCGCGGCGCGGGCCGCTGCATTTCGGAGGGGGCTGGCCCACCCCTCACGGTCGTACCCTCGGGCTCTCGATCTCTGACGCCTTGCCTCTCCCGGACGCGCACCGCTCGCGCCGGAACTCCCCTCGCAACCGGAACCGCACCTCCCGATACTCAGTTGACGCGTCAACCGACTACCCAGGAACTGGCCTCCCCTGCGCTCTCTAGCGCCTCTGGCCCCTGCCATCTCGGTACCCCCCTAGAACTAGAACGGCCCGGCCCTCACACCCTGCACGTCTCGTAAAGGGCCCCGAAACTCGCCGTTTTATTGCATGTCACCGTAATATTTCGCATACTTAGCATCAGGCACCCCCTGATCTCTCGTGCGATTCTCTTAGGTCTGGCTCCGCCCGGCCTCTGCTCTGTCCCATTTCCCTGTCACCCGAACCACACCCCAAGGAGAAGACACTATGACCAAGCGTCTACAATCTCCGCTCTTGCTGGCTTGCGCCGCTCTGTTGTTCTTCGCCACTACGGCGGACGCCCAGGTGCAACGCCCGTTCAAGACGCCCTACATCAGCGCTTATGGCGGCCTCGGCCTCTACGGCGGCGACATCGACGGCGCGCCGGATAACGACCCCGACAACGTCCTCAGCGACCCCGGCTACGCTGCCGCCGGCGAGCTCGGCTACCAGTTCACCCCCTCGCTCGGTTTCGGCGTAGCGTTCAACTACGGGAACTACCCCGAACTCCAGACTGACTTCGACGGCTCGTTCACGAACGCCGTCGAGTCGCGCTCGCAGATCCAGGCGGCCTTCCGGTACTTCCTCTTCCCATCCTCGAGCATCACGCCCTACGTCAAGCTGGGCGTGAGCTACTCGTTCGAGCCGGACTTCAGCGAGGTCACGGACAACGCCCCCGGCGTTGGAGGCGCTGAGGAGACCACCGACGCGTGGGGTCCCCTCGTCGGCGGTGGCGTCGACCTCCTCCTCGGCCGACAGTTCTCCCTCTTCCTCGAAGCCAACGCGGCCTACCTCTTCCCGGACAACGCCATCGACGGCACGAACCCCGGGGCCCAGGGTATTGAAGGCGACGACGCCGACTTCGACTGGCTCGCCCTCATCGGCGGCGGTGCCCGCTTCTGGTTCAAGGCGGCGGTCACCGAGGTCGAGGCGACGATCGACTGCGCCACCTCCCTCGAGGTCGGCCAGGCCGGCACCTTCACGGCGTTCGTCAACGAGGACGCCAGCGGCCCGCTCACCTACGCGTGGGACTGGGGCGACGGCACGTCCTCCGACGGCCTCGTAGCCACGCACAGCTACTCCTCGCCCGGGACCTACACCGTCTCCTTCACGGCGACCGGCCCGGCGAACTCCGACACGGAGACCTGCCTCGTGACGGTCAACGAGCCGCCGGTTGAAGCCCCCGTCCTCTCGGCGTGCACGGTGACGCCCATGACGGCCAACATCGGCGAGACGGTCAGCTTCTCGGCCACCGCCGCCGGCACCCGCCCGCTCACGTTCGAGTGGAACTTCGGCGACGGCACGACGGCCGACATGCTCAACGCCACGCACGTCTACAACGAGGTCGGCACGTACAACGCCACCCTCACGGTGACGAACGAGGCCGGCTCCGACACGTGCACGCTCACGGTCACCGTCGTGGACCGCTTCTGCGACGAGGTCACCGAGCTCAACACGGTGTTCTTCGAGCCCGGCATGAGCACGCTGACGGAAGTCGCCGAGGCCCGCCTCGCTGAGAACCTCGCCGTTCTCGAGCGCTGCCCGGACATCTGCGTGATCGTCAACGCCTACGCCGACAGCCGCGAGAACAACCCGCTGCGTCTCTCTGAGCGCCGCGCCGCTGCCGTCGAAGCGTTCTACGTCCAGAACGGCATCGATGCGGACCGCATCGCCGCCCGCGGCCTTGGCGTCGCTCCGGACGATAACTACAAGGAGGACCAGGGCGCCGGCAGCCGCCGCGCCGAGTCCATCCCCGTCCCGTGCGACGACATGGACGATATGATGGACGACATGGACATGGACGACGACATGGATGACGATGACGACGACATGGACATGGACGATGATGACATGGACGATGACGACGACAGCGACAACTAAGTCGTCCCTCCCCCGCTAGGCGGCACGCCGCCTGCGGAACGTTCGAGGCGGGCCCGCGGAGCACACGCTCCTGCGGGCCCGCCTTCGTTATGCCCGGACCCCACAGACCGATGGCGCGTGTAGGGACGCCCCACGTCGCCCGCTCTCCCGATGCCCGGATTCGACCAGCACGCCCGCGAACGCCTCGCCCGCGCCCTCAAAGCCGAAGCGGCCCGCCTCGGCTTCGACGCGTGCGGGATCTCCACCGCGACCCGCCTCGACGCCGAGGCCGAGCGCCTCGAACAGTGGCTCCTCGACGGCCGCCATGCGTCGATGCGATGGATGGAGAACCACTTCGAAAAGCGGGTCGACCCGCGCCGGCTCGTGGACGGCGCGCGCTCCGTCGTCTCCGTGCTGCACACCTACTACCAGCCCGTCGATCACGCCGAGGGCGACGGCATCGGGAAGATCAGCCGCTACGCGTGGGGCGACGACTACCACGAGGTGCTCAAGGACAAGCTGTACGCGCTCTACCACTGGCTCGACGAGACCGTCGGCGGCATCTCGGGGCGCGTGTTCGTGGACTCCGCCCCCGTGCTCGACAAGGTGTGGGCGGCGCGCAGCGGGCTCGGCTGGATCGGGAAGAGCACGATGCTGCTCAACCGCGACCTCGGCTCGTTCTTCTTCATCGGCGAGCTGATCGTGGACGTCCCCCTCCCCGCCGACGGGCCGGTGCCGGACTTCTGCGGCTCGTGCACGCGCTGCCTCGACGCGTGCCCCACGGGCGCGCTCGACGCCCCGTATCAGATCGACGCGAACCGCTGCATCTCGTACCTCACCATCGAGCACCGCGGCGCGGAGCTACCGGACGGGATGGACGCCGAACTCGGCAACTGGATCTTCGGCTGCGACGTCTGCCAGGACGTGTGCCCGTGGGCGCAGAAGTTCAGCCGCCCCACCGACGAGCCGCGCTTCCTCCCCCGCCCCGGCGTCACCGATACCGAGCTGCGCGAGTGGGCCGAGCTCGACCTCGAAGCGTTCCGCCGACGCTTCCGCAAGAATCCCGTCAAGCGGGCGAAGTTCGAGGGGTTCCAGCGCAACGTGCGCGCGGCCCTCGCGAATGTGGAGCGCGCCCACGACGCGTAGCTACGCATCGGCGCGGGGCAGGGTGACCGCCGCAGCCTACGGGTGCCGGTACGCCCGAGCCCCCTCGATCGCGCGCACCTCGTCCATCTCCGCGAGGCGCTCGCCAACCACGTGGCAGAGCCCCCACGTGTAGAGGTAGAACGCCACGAGCGAGCCGGCGGCGAGCGCGTACCGAAGGAGGGAATCGCCTTCCGCCACCCCGGACGCGGCCAGCGGCCCCAGCACGAAAACGGCGAACACGACGATGGACCCGCGCCACCCCGCCTCGGCCAGCTTCCACACCATGTACGGCGTGAAGGCGACGGCCAGCGCAACGAGCACGCCCCCGACCAGACCGGCAGGCACGAAGAACGCACCGCCGCCCAGCAAGACCGCGAGCCGCTCGTACCGAAGCCAGCGGTGAAGGCTCCGAAGAGCCGTGCCCCCTCTAAATGCAATCCCCATTCGTCATTCGTAGATCGTTACTCGCAAATTGTCTCACCCGTCGGCGCGGGGCAGGGTGACGGTGAACGTCGTCCCGGCTCCCTTCGCGCTCGCCACCCCGATCGTCCCCTTCATCGCCTCGACGAGCCGCTTCACGATGGCGAGCCCGAGCCCGGACCCCTCGTAGTCGCGGTTGAGCCGGTTGTCCTCCTGCGAGAACGGCTCGAACAGCTCCGCGAGATAGTCCGGCTCGACGCCGATGCCGGTGTCGGCGACGGTGATCTGCACGCCCGCCTCGGTGAGCGCCGTGGCGATGCGCACCTCGCCCTCTTCCGTGAACTTCGCCGCGTTCGAGACGAGGTGCTCGGCGACC
>CAYTJT010000116.1:0-9744 GCA_964438105.1 uncultured Rhodothermales bacterium
ACACCGGCGACCTCGTCCGCCGCGACGCCGAGGGCTACTTCTACGTCGTCGGGCGCAAGAAAGAGATGTTCATCAGCGGGGCCGAGAACGTGTACCCCGCCGAGGTCGAGGCGTTTTTGCAGACGCACCTGGCGGTCAAGGCCGTCGCCGTCGTCGGCGTGCCGGACGACCGGTGGGGCGAGGTCGGCAAGGCGTTCGTCGTGCCGAAGGAGGGCGCCGACGTGACGGCCGACGAGATCGTCGAGTTCGCGCGCACCGGCCTCGCGAGATACAAAGTCCCCAAGCACGTCGCCTTCCGCGACGCGCTCCCCACGAGCGACAGCGGGAAGGTGCTCCGGCGCGCTCTCCGCGAGGAGGAATCGAGGAGCCGGGGAGTCGAAGAGGCGAAGCCGACCTGATCCGCCCCCAAACTTCGACCCCAAACCATCCTCGTCTCCTCATCTCATAGACCCTCCGATTCATGCCCGACGGCAAGACCATCCACGACATCAGCGTCGGCGACACGGCCCGCTTCACGAAGACGATCACCCAGGCCGACGTCACGCTCTTCGCCGGGATCACCGGCGACTTCAACCCGCTGCACATCGACCACGAGCACGCGCGGGCCACGCGGTTCGGGCAGCCCGTGGTCCACGGCGCGCTCCTCGCCGGGCTCGTCTCGACAGTCCTCGGGATGAAGCTGCCGGGGCCGGGGGCGCTCTACGCATCCCAGAGCCTCGCCTTCAAAAAGCCCGTTTTCATCGGCGACACGATCACGGCCGAGGCCGAGGTCGTCGAGAAGACGGAAGAGAAGAACCGCGTCCGGTTCGCGACGCGGTGTACGAATCAGAACGGGGAGGTCGTCGCCGAAGGCGAATCGGTCCTCCTTCCGAAAAAACCCACGGCGTAGCGACCGCTGCGCACTCACCATCGCAACCCAACCCCACGCTCCCATGAACCACCTACTCAAATTCGCGCTCGTCCTGTTCGTCGCGCTCGCCTTCGTCGGCTGCGACTCTGACGATCCCGATCCCGGCACCGCACCGACCCCGGTCGCCGACGATGCTGAAGTCGTCGCCGGCCAGTCTGTCACGATCAACGTGCTCGACAACGACACCGACCCCGAGGGCGATGCCATCGTGCTCACGGACGTCGAGGACCCGACCGACGGCACCGTCACCTTCACCGAAGGCGGCGAGGTCACGATCGCGCCGAGCTACGGCTTCGCCGGCACCGATCAGATCACGTACACCGTCGAGGACTCCGAGGGCAACACCGCCACCGGGACCATCAACCTGGACGTCATCGACGCCATCGTCGGCACGTGGCGCTCCGAGGGCGACGACGTCCCCCCAGGCTTCGAGGCCTTCGCGATCACCGCTATCACGGCCACCTTCAGCGCCGACGGTGACTACGTCGTAGATGCAGAGTCCGACTTCGGCCCGCTGCAGTTCACCGGCACGTACGAGACTGCCGCGTCGGACGAGGGCGACATCCGCACGATCACGCTCGACCAGGCTACCCCGGGTCAACTCGTTAGTGAGGGGATCTACGCCGTGGACGCTGACGGGCTGACCTACGAGGTCATCGACATCACGCAGGGCATCCCGCCGACCCCTGAAGGCGGCTTCGGCAGCTCCGACACGGGCGACCCGGCTGGCTTCTGGACGCAGGTGTATGTCCCCGTCGAGGGATAAGCCCGAACGCACCTGATTCTCTGCGGGGGGCGGCGACCACCTCCGGGTTGCCGCCTCCCGCCTCCTTAACAGCAGAACTATGCGGTTGCCTTTTCTCGCCCTGCTCCTCCTGGTGGCCCTGCCCGTGCAGGCGCAGGTGGTCGTAGCCCCCGTACCCGCTGACACCGTCTGGCAGGACACGCCCGAGCGGGTCCCCGAGCCCGAGCCGAAGGAGCTGACGTTCATCGGCTACAGCTTCACGCGCACCACGGTCTCGAACGTCGCCCCCGCGTTGGGGCTGCTCCAGGGACAGGTCATCGGCCGCCTCTTCGGGCGGAACACGACGACGACGGAGCTGGAAGGGACGGCTTTTTACACGGAGCAGCGGTTCGTGCCGCTCTTCGTCTATCGGCCCCGGATTCTCGACGGCTACGCGACCTTCCGAGGCCTCTTCAAGATCGACTACACGTGGGGCGACCAGTCGTACGGGGCCGGCAACAACGCGGGGGGTGCCATCAACGCCGGGCAGATCAACCTGCAGACCCTGATGGCGAACGTGGAGATCCGGCCGCCCGATGCGCCCTGGAACGCCGTCGTTGGCATCCAGCGGCTGTTCGACAACGCGGCCGACCCCAACGTCACGAGCCTGGACTTCGCCCGGCAGCACGGGTACAAACTCATGTTCTGGGGGACGCAGGCCGTCGGCCTCAACTCGTACCTCCAACTCGGACCGACCACGCGGGCCCGTGTCGGCGTCTTTCAGCTCTGGGAGAACCTCGTCGCCGAGAGCGACGACGTGTGGCTGGCGATGGTGGACGTGACGCGCCGCGTCACACCCCGCCTCCAACTCGGCGCTGACCTGTGGTACGTCAGCGACCGTGGCGAGGGCGCCGGCGGCATCTCGATCCTCAGACAAGGTCTCGCGAGCCAGCTCGCCATCTACAACGGCGCCACCTACCTCGACCTCCCGCAGGACTACACGGCCGATCTGGGGTGGGCCGGCGTTCGCGCCCACTACGACCCCGGCTTCGCTACGGGCCGCTGGTGGTGGGACGCCTTCGCGATGACGAACCTCGGCCGCATCTACCGGCCCAACGACAGCACCGTGGACGTGCTGGGGCTGACCGTCAACGCGATGGCCGCCTACCAGTACGGCCGCACGGCCGGCGACCACGTCGCCGTCGAGGGCATCTACACGACCGGCGACGAGGACGGCGTGGCGGATGGCACCGTCAACAGTGTCATCACGGGCAATGTCTACGGCTCGCCCGTCGGGCTCTACAACTCGCACGGGGCGCTCCTGCTGTTCCCCGACGCCCAGGTCGTCAACCGCTACTACTCGCTCGTCCACGATATCGGCAACCTCGGACTCGGGGTGACGGGCCTCTTCGGGCGGGCTTCCTACGACCTCATCCCCAACCGCTTCACCGCGAAGACAGCCGTAGCCACGGCGTTCGCCAACGGCTCGTTCCCCGGTGGTGGCCGCACGGTCGGGACGGAGGTCAACGTGGAGCTGGAGTACGATCTCAAGGTCTTTCTCACCCTCGGCCTCCACGCCGGCTACGTCTGGCTGGGCGATTTCTACGACGCCGACGAAGCCGTCTACGATCTCCCCGACGCCGTGCCTACGGGGCGGCCGGACAACCCGTGGGTGGTCTTTACGACGCTCTCCTGGCTGATGTTTTAACCGATGCTCCCGATGCGATTCCGCCTTCCCCTCCTCGCCGTGCTCCTCGCCGCCCTTGCCGGCTGCTCCGGCGCCCGCTACGCCGAGGCGCCGCCCCTCGCCTTCGACGACATCGATTACGGCTTCGACGTCGACTACGCGCTCGACGCGCCCCGCCTCGCCTACATCGACGAGGGCGCGGGCGACGCGACGATCCTGCTCGTCCACGGCCTCGCCTCGAACGCGGGCTTCTGGCGCTACAACATCGACGCGCTCGCCGAGGCCGGCTACCGCGTCGTCGCCGTCGACCTCCCCGGCTTCGGGAAGTCGGCGAAGGGGGCGTACCCCTACGACATGACGTTCTACGCCCGCACCCTCAGCCGATTCATCGACGCGCTCGACCTCGACCCGCTGGTCTACGTCGGCCACTCGATGGGCGGGCAGATCGGGCTTACCCTCGCGCTTCGCCGGCCCGATCAGATCGAGCGTCTCGTGCTCGCCGCGCCCGCCGGGGTCGAGGCGTTCGACGAGGGCGAGGGTGACTGGCTCGCGAACGTGCTCACCGAGGAAGGCATCGCGAACGTGCCCGAAGAAGCCATCCGCGCTAACCTCGCGATGAACTTCCATCGCTGGGACGGCGACCGGCTGGAGTGGATGGTGGAGGAGCGCGCCCGCATGGCGAAAAGCGAGGAGATGGACGACTTCGCCTACGCCGTGCTCCGCAGCGTCCACGGCATGATCGACGAGCCGACGACGCCGTTCCTCTCCGACGTCACCGTCCCGACGCTCGTCGTCTACGGGCAGTACGACGGGCTCATCCCGAACCCGTACCTCCACCCCGGCACGCCGCGCGGCGTGTTCGCTCCGGGCGTCGAGGCTATCCCCGACGCCGAGCTCGTCGAGATCCCCGACGCCGGGCACCTCCTGCAGATCGAGCGGCCGGAGGCCTTCAACGAGGCCGTGCTCGACTACCTCCGCGGCGAGGGCGTCGCAAGCTGACACTGGTAATCCTCTACCGTGTCATTGCGAGGAGGCGCTTGCGCCGACGCGGCAACCCCGAAGGGCTCGGCGCAGCCCATCTCCCTCGGTCTGGTGTTCCTATGGAGATTGCTTCGTCGCTTCGCTCCTCGCAATGACAACGCTGGTGTGGATGGCGGAGCTGGGCTAAACGCAGCGGGGCGCCTCCCTCTCGGAAGGCGCCCCGCGTACGGTGGTGGTGTGGTGGATCGGTGTCGCGCTACGCGATGGCGGCGAAGAAGCGGAAGCGGCGCGGGTCGATGTCGTGGTCGGCGAGCTGCACCGGGCGCTTGCCGCGGGCCCAGGCCGGCGTCCGACCCCCGACCATCGAGCGCTCGCTGTAGAAGTGGCGCGTGGTCTCGGGGAAGGGCCGCAGCGTCGTCGGCGCGTGGTAGACGTCGTGGGCGACGCGGAGGGCGGTCTGGAAGCCCTTGGCCGTCGACGTCGGCGCGAGCGAGCTGTAGTGGTGGCGCTTCGGGCTGTTGCGGTTGAACGCGCTGTACTGCCACGGGTCGAGGACGGTCTCCTCGAAGGTGTCCTTCCCGCGGTAGTTCGTCTCGACGCGGTTGCGGATGGTCCACGCGACGAGCTCCTGCTCCTCGGGCCGCTTCGTCTCGGAGTAGATCGCGCGGGCGAGCCAGAGCACGTCGTCGGTGACCTGCTCCGTGCTGAACTCCGGCGCGGCTTTCACCTCCACGGCCGGCAGCGTGAGCACCGGGAGGTCGTTCGCCGCGAGCGTATCGCGGTCGACGGAGGTGAAGACGATCGAGAGGGCCATCAGCAACACGGCGAGGACGGGGGCGGCGACGGCGACGAACGGATTTCGGATGATAGTGCGCATAGGTCTCTGGCGGGTTCGTTATGCGTGAGGTCCGACGGAGGGAGGGCTCGGCGGAGTAGGCAGCCCCTTCCCGAATCGAACTACACTGGGGATATGTCCCAAGACCCTGCCAGATATTTCCCTATGTGTTAAGGGTGTGTGGGAGACGTGTGAAGAAACGATACCGACCCCCTCGTTGAGCCGTAAGGACTCACCCGCCGAGGGGGCGGGCGCGCTGATCCGAAGGATTGGGTACCAACCCCGGCCTCGACCTGTTCACCTCGATAGACGCTCTGACGCGACGCCGTGACAGGGCATCATGAGAGCCCGATACGAGCCATACCAATGGAACCTCGTTTCGTATCAAGGATGTGCAAAAACAACGTGGTAGTATGCGGCGCGGGATGCGACACCCATCTCTGATCGTCCAAACCGCACGCGCGCCGATGGGCTGAAGCCGTTTGCGAGGAATCGCGGCAAGGCGCGGCGTCTTTGCGGGGTGTGAATAGTTCGGGAGAGCGTGGGTTCGGGGGCGAGGGTCAGAACTCATCCTCCGGTCGCGAGATTAACCCCGGCTGCAGCCTTTGAACCTGACCAACCGTAGATGCGATACCTCGCGCTGGGAAGCACCCGTGAGATTGGAGCCAGCTGTCACTACCTCAACGTCGCCGGGACGGGCCTCGTGCTCGACGCGGGCGTGGACCCCGAGGAGGACGGCGTCGAGAGCCTGCCGGACTTCGCGCTCATCCGCGACCGGATGGGGCGGCCCGTGGACCACGTGCTCATCTCGCACGCCCACCACGACCACCTCGGCGGGCTGCCCGTGCTCGTCCAGCACTTCCCGCACGTCGGCGTCCACATGACCAAGCCGACGCGGCTCCTCGCCGACGTGCTCCTCCCGTCGTCGGCGCGGCTGCAGCGGCGCCGCCTCGTGGAAGGCTCGACAACGGCCAAGCCGCTCTTCGACGCCGAGACCGTCGAGGCGTTGGGGTACCTCTACGAAGCCCACGAGCTCGGCGCCACGATCGACCTCACGGGGCGGAAGGCCGTCGCGCCGGTGCGGGGCGTGTTCTACCACGCCGGACACATCCTCGGCGCGGCCGGCATCCTCATCGAGACGGAAGGGAAGGGCGCGCCGCGGCGGGTCTTCTACACGAGCGATACCCACCTCCGCCCGCAGACGATCATCCCCGGCGGCGAATACCCCGAGGGGCCGATCGACGTGCTGCTGCTCGAGTCCACGATGGGCGCCGACGAGGAGGCCGAGCAGACCACGCGGCGCGAGCAGGAGAAGCTCTTCGGCGAAGCGCTCGCGCGGACGCTCGAACGCGGCGGAACGGCGCTCGTGCCGGTCTTCGCCCTCGGCCGTGCCCAGGAGACCCTCGCCCTCCTCGACCGCTACAAGCGACGCGGCGTCATCCCCGAGGACGCGCCGATTTACACGAACGGGCAGATGCGCGCCGTCGCCGATCTCTACGACCGGACGCGCGAGATCACCCCCCGGCTGAACCCGGACTTCGAGGTGTTCGGCGTACGGCAGCAGCGCTTCCCGCGCTCCGACGAGGCCGGCCGCCGCGCCGCGTCGGAGCCCAGCATCCACGTCGCCTCGTCGGGGATGCTCTTCGAGCGGACGCTTTCGAACACGCTCGCGCAATGGCTCGTCGAGGACGAGCGGAACGGGATCTTCTTCGTCGGCTTCTCCAAAGAGGACTCGCCCGGCGACCGGCTGCTCCGCGCCGCCGCCGAAGGCCCCGGCACCGAGGTCGTTTTGAACGAGGAGCAGGGGCCGCAGGAGGTCCACGCCGAGGTCGCGCGCTTCCGCTTCAGCGGCCACTCGCACCGGCAGGACCTCGTCGAACTCGTCGGCGAGCTGCGGCCGAGAAAGGTCGTGCTCGTCCACGGCGAGACCGAGGCGAAGCGCTGGATGCGCGACACGCTCCAGCGGTTCTACCCGGGCACCGAGGTCGTCCTGCCCGAGCAAGGCGTCGAGATCGAGCTATGACGGAGCCCCTGCCCGACGCCGTGCCTGCCGATGCCGAGGAGCGCACGGCGACGGTGGCGAAGGCGAATGTGGCGGCGCTCGTCGGCGTGCTCCCGCCGCTCGTCGTGCTCGCCGTGGCGTACGGGCTCGTCTGGGGATGGGCAGCGCTCGGTGCGGGGTTCGACGCGCTCGTGAGTCCGCTGTGGCGCTTCCTGCTGATCTTCCTCGGCGGCGTGCTCGCGCACGAAGCGCTGCACGGAATCGCGTGGCGGCTCGCCGGGGCGAAACGTGGCTCGGTCAGCCTCGGCTTTCAGCTCAAGACGCTCACGCCCTACGCCCACAGCGATGCCCCGATGAGCGCGCGCGCGTACCGCATCGGAGCGGTCACGCCGGGGCTCGTGCTGGGGGCGATTCCGGCCGTGGTCGGGCTCGCGCTCGGCGCCAGCGCGGTGTTCTGGTTCGGGCTCTTTTTCACGCTCGCGGCGGGCGGCGATGCGCTCATTCTTTGGCTGCTGCGCGGCGTCCCCGGCGACCGGCTCGTGAGGGATCACCCGTCGAAGCCGGGATGCCTGGTGTTAGACGAACGCGCAGGGGATGCGGTGGTATAATCGGCCTTCGCCCAGACGCCACCCCATGCCCGACGCCGCCTCGCCCCTCGCCGACTTCGCCGCCGCCCTCCGCCCCAGGCTCGCGGGCGACCCCGGATCAGGACCGGGGCAGGCTCTCCGCCTCGATGCCATGTCGCGGGCGCTCTACGCCACCGACGCGTCGATGTACCAGATTCCGCCCGTCGGCGTGCTGCTTCCGCATCACACCGACGACGTGCAGGCCGCGGTCGAAGAAGCGGCACGGTTCGGCATTCCGGTGCTCCCGCGCGGCAGCGGGTCGAGCCTCGCGGGCAGCGCGGTCGGGGCGGCGCTCGTGATCGACACGACGAAGTGGTTGAACGAGATCGGCCCGGTCGACATGGAGCAGCGGACCTTAACCGTGCAGCCCGGCGTCGTGCTCGATCGGCTGAACGCGGCGCTCGCGGAGCACGGACTGGAGGTCGGGCCGGACCCGGCCTCGTCGAACCGTGCCACGCTCGGCGGGATGGTCGGTACGAACGCGACGGGCACGCACTCGATCCGCTACGGATCGGTCGTAGACCACGTCATCGGCATCGAGGCGCTGCTCCCGGACGGGACGCCGGTCACGTTCGAGTCGCTCGACGAGGCGGGCTGGGCGTACAAAAAAACGCTTGCCGGAGCGGAGGGCGACCTGTATCGGAGCATCGACCGCATCGTGGCCGAGCGGGCCGATGTGATCCGCCGCGACACGCCGAGTTGGTGGCGGCGCGCCGGTGGCTATCGGCTCGAACGACTGCTCGATTTCGACACGGGAGCACCGGTGGGAGCACGGGGCGGAGCGCGCAACCTCGCCCACCTCCTCTGCGGCAGCGAGGGCACGCTCGCCTTCTCCACGTCCATCACGCTCGGCCTCGTCGAGTCGCCGAAGCGGACGGCGCTCGGCGTGGTCCACTTCGACACGCGCCGCGCCGCGCTCGAAGCCGTCGCGCCGCTCCTCGAAACGGACCCCTCGGCGGTGGAGCTGTTCGACCGGATCGCGCTCCACCGCGCCCGCGCGGTCGAGGAATACCGCCCGAAGCTCCACTTTGTGCAGGGCGACCCGGCCGCGCTCCTCATCGTCGAGTACGACGGCGAGAGCGAGGCCGAACTCGCGTCGAAGCTCGATGGGCTCGACCGCGCGCTCGGCGCCGGGGCCACGGTCACGCGCTGCCTCGTCGGCGCGCAGATCCGCGACGTGTGGGCCATCCGCAAAGTCGGGCTCGGCCTCGCGATGAGCGCGCGGCTGCCGGTGCAGGCGCAGGCGTTCGTCGAGGACGCCGCCGTGCCCGTCGAGCACCTGCCGGACTACATCACGCGGCTCGAAGGCGTGATGAAAGAGGCCGGGACCGAAGCCGTCGTCTACGCGCATGCGAGCGCGGGCTGCCTCCACGTCCGCCCCTTTATCGACCTCAAGAACGCCCGCGAGATCGGCGCGATGGAGCGGATCGCCGCCGCGAGCGCCGAGCTCGTGAAGGAGTACGGCGGGATCGTCGCCTCGGAGCACGGCGACGGGCTCGCGCGGAGCTGGCTCGCGCCGAGCTTCTACGGGCCCGAGCTGTACGAGGCGTACCGCGCCGTAAAAGACGCGTTCGACCCGGAGCGTCGGTTCAACCCGAACCGCGTCGTTGAGGCGCCGCCGATGACGGAGCACCTCCGCTACGGGCCGGGCTACGAGACGATCCCGCTCCTCACCGACCTCGACTTCGGCCCCGAGGGGTTCGCGGGCGCGGTCGAGCAGTGCAACGGGAGCGCCGTCTGCCGCAAGCTCGACGCCGGGACGATGTGCCCGAGCTTCATGGTGACGGGCGAGGAGAAGGACTCGACGCGGGGGCGGGCGAACGCGCTCCGCATGGTGCTCTCCGGGCAGCTTCCGACGGACGCGCTGACGGGGCCGGAGATGAAGGACGTGATGGACCTCTGCATCTCGTGCAAGGCCTGCAAGGCCGAGTGCCCGGCGAGCGTCGACATGGCGAAGCTGAAGTCGGCGTGGCAGTCGA
>CAYTJT010000117.1:0-9644 GCA_964438105.1 uncultured Rhodothermales bacterium
CTTCCGCCTGATGAACGACCGCATCAACGGCAAGCGGATGGACCTCACGACGTGGGGCAACTGGGCCCGGCGGTTCGGCTTCGGCACGCTCGCCCCGCTCGACTTCCCGGACCAGAGCCCCGGGCTGATCCCGGACTCGTCCTACTTCGACCGCGTGTTCCCGCAGGGCTGGGGGCCGGGCTACACGGTCAACCTCGGCATCGGGCAGGGCAACATGGGCACGACGCCGCTCCAGCTCGCCCGCATGACGGCCGCCGTCGCGTCGGAGGGCCGGCTCGTCACGCCGCACCTCGTGGACCGCCAGGTGAACACCGACACCGGCGAGGTGCTCCGCCCGAATCACCGCGTCCGCCAGATCCCCATCTCCGAGCGGAACTTCGAGATCGTCAAGCGCGGGATGGAGCTCGTGGTCGAGGCCGGCACGGCGCGGCGCGCGCAGATCGAGGGGATCCCCGTGGCCGGGAAGACGGGGACCTCGCAGAACCCCCACGGCGAGGACCACTCCGTGTTCATCGCCTACGCCCCGGCCGACGACCCGAAGATCGCCGTCGGCGTGATCATCGAGAACGCGGGCTACGGCTCCACGGCCGCCGCCCCGATCGCCACCCTGATGATCGAGCAGTACCTCACCGGCGAGGTGAAGCGGCCCGAGCTCATCGCGTTCACGCAACGTCAGAGCAGCGCCCCGATCGAGACGAACTGAGCGGCTCGGTCAGATTCCGCAGGGGCTCGATGCATCAAGCCCCTGCGGTGCTTCCACCGCCACGTCATCTTTAGCCGAACCGCATGAACCGCACCTGGTACCGCAACATCGACTGGACCGTGCTCCTCGCGTGGGCGGGGCTCGTCACGATCGGGCTCACGGCCATCTACAGCGCCACGCACGGCCCGGCCGCGGAGTTCTTGCTGGAGTCGGTGCAGCGCAACTTCGACCGGCAGCTGATGTGGTTCGGGGTGTCGGCGGCCGTGCTCGTCGCGATCCTGCTGATTCCGGCGCGCGTGATCGACCGTGGGTCGTACCTCGCCTACGTCGTCTCGCTCGGGCTGCTCGTGGCGGCGCTCGCCTTCGGCGACGTGGTCAACGGGGCGAAGTCGTGGCTCCGCTTCGGCGGGTTCGGGCTGCAGGTGTCGGAGATCGCGAAGGTGGGCACGCTGCTCGCGGTGGCGAAGTACATGGCCTCGCCGGAGGCGCGGAGCGGGCGGCTCCGCTACGCCTTCCTCGCCGTCGGGATCATCCTCATCCCGGCCGTGCTCATCGTCGCGCAGAACGACACGGGCACGGCGCTCGTCTTCCTCGCGATGATCCCCGTCGTGCTGTTCTGGGGCGGCGTCCCGCTCCCGCTCATGGCGCTGATGGTGTCGCCGGCGGTGGCCGGCTACCTCGCCGTGTTCCAGAACCCGAACTTCCCGGCCTACGCGCTCATCTTCGCGCTCCTCTTCACCGCGGCCATGCTCGTGATGACGCGCGACAAGTGGATGACCTCGACGGCGCTCGCCTTCACCGCCGGCACCGCGATCGCCGCGTGGGTCGGGCTGACGAAGATCCTCCGGCCCCACCAGGTCGACCGCATCGTGGCGTTCACGAACCCCGAGGCGTTCCGGCTGACGACGGGCTTCCACGTGATCCAGGCCAAGGCGGCCGTCGGCTCGGGCGGGCTCACCGGCAAGGGGTTCACGCAGGGCACGCAGACGCAGCTCGCGTTCATCCCCGAGCAGTCCACGGACTTCGTCTTCACGATCATCGGCGAGGAATTCGGGTTCATCGGGGCCGCGGTCATGCTCGCCGTGTTCACCTACCTCCTCATCCGGCTGGCGAGCCTGGGGAGCTGGGCGGCGCACCCGTTCCCGAAGGTGTTCGCCGCGGGCGCCGCGGGCATCTTCCTCACCCACCTCCTCATCAACGTCGGCATGACGATCGGGCTGATGCCGGTGATCGGGATCCCGCTCCCGCTGATCTCATACGGCGGCTCGGCGCTGTTGGCGAACACGGCGCTCATCGCGATCGCGGTGAGCCTCTACGCCCGCCGCGACGAGTTCTCGATCTACCGGGCCTGAGTTCGCTCGACGGCTATTCCCGTTCGTAGACCGTGCGGTTGCCGCGCGGGTCGGCGACGACGATGCGGCCGTCCGAGCGGACGGTGATGCGCCCCTCGCCGGGGAGGTCGTCGAAGGTGATGCGGTCGCCGGTGATGCGGCCCTCGAAGCTCATGCGGCCGGTGCCGGCGTCGCGGTCCTCGCCCGAGAGGGTGACCCGGCCGCGCGGGCTCACGACGAGGGTCTCGGTGAGGTCGCCGCTGCGGAGCGCCGTGTCCACGTCCGGCTCGTCGAGCGCGCCGACGGCGTTCCACACCCCGAGGAGGGAGACGCCGTCGAGGATCACATCGCGGTCGGCCGAGGTTTCGCGCGGCGGCGGATCGGTGCGGGGCGCTTCGGGGCGCGGGGTCGCGCAGCCGGCGGCGAGGAGGGCGAGCGTGAGGAAAAGAGTGGGGGTGCGCATGGTAGAGGGGAGCGGGTCAGTCGTCGGCCAGCAGCCACTCGACGGGGCCGGACGGGGAGAGGACGGAGCGGAGGGCGGTATACGGCAGCGTCACTTCCGAGGCTCCGGCGGCGTACGGCGCGATCGCGTAGGGCGGGAAGAACACCGTCAGGCTGTCGGCACCGAGCGTGAAGAAGGCGAAGGTACTCGGGGCGGCGGGCACCTGGTCCTCGAACAGCCAGCTCGTGTCCTGCTGCGCCGCGAGCCGAGCGGTCGTGAGCGCCGAGAGCGTGTCGGGCCAGGCCGTGCCGTTGCGGAAGAGCGCGCGGAGGCGGATGGGCTCGCCGGTGGCGAGGTCGTAGGTGAGGGGGAAGGAGAAGGTGTTGCCGTGCGCGCCGCCGGTATAGGCGTACACGTCCACGCGGCTGCTGAAGACGCGCTCGCCGAGGAACGTCCGCGCCGGTCCGCCCTCGGCCTCGCCGATGATCATCAAGTCCATCTCCGGGTTGCCCGTAAAGTCGGCGGGGCGCGGCCTGATGCCGTCGAGGAAGGCGGCGAGGCTGTCTCGGATGGCGCGGTTGACGCGCGCCACCGCGGGCGCGTCGCTCCCCACAATCTGCGGGTAGGCGACCGCGACGTCGTAGTTGAGGGCGACGTCGCGCGCCGTCACGCTGTCGATCTCGACGCGGAGCGCCCGGGGCTCGGCCTCGGGCGGCGGCTCGGGCGGGGGGGCATCGGGCGAGCCGCAGGCGGCGAGGGCGAGCAGGAGGGTGAGAGGGAGGGGGCGCATCGGAGGCGGCTGGGTGAGGTCGAAAGATAGATCCCACGCGCGAGCGAATCTTCCACCGCCTCACGTCTGCCGGGTTACGTCGGGACCTCTGCCCTGTCTAGAGTACTCGTTATTCTCGTTAGCCCGACCGGTAGCCCGCATCACTTCGACACACGTTTACAAGGGGTTCAGCGTGCGCATCGCGCCGCGCAACACCGTCCATTTCGGCTACGAAATCTGGAGCCGGAGCGACGGCCCGTCCATCCGGTCGCCCGATGCGTTCGTCACGCGTGGGGCAGCGCTCGCAGCGGCCCGCCGGTTCATCGACGACGTGGACCGACGCCTCGGGCTCGGGCCGAGCACGCAGCGCCGCGATGGGGAAGGGGACGTCTCGTAAGCGCCCGAATTCATCGAATTATGGGGTGAGGCGGCGGCGGGCAGCGCCAACGAGATGCACCGGGCGTGGCTATCATAGGGTCCCCTCCACCGCCCGACGTCCCGATGAAAGCCTACCTCTCGCACCAGCTCCGCCGCGCCCTCGACCACGTTGCCGGTGACGGGAGCGACGCCGATCCGAGCGGCCCGAGCGACTTCGACCCGGCGACGTTCGAGTTCGAGTTCCAGACGCCGGCGCGGCCCGAGCACGGCGACCTCGCCACGAACGCCGCGCTCCAGCTCGCCCGCCCGCTGAAGTCGAACCCGCGCCAGATCGCCCAGTCGCTCGTCGACGCGCTCGACCTCGACGCGGACCGCGTCGCGGACGTCGAGATCGCGGGGCCGGGCTTCATCAACTTCCGCTTCGCCGACGCCTACCTCACGCGCGGCGTCGCCGAGATCCTGGAGCGGGGCGACGCCTTCGGCCGGAGCGACGCGGGCGCGGGGCAGACCGCGATCGTCGAGTTCGTCTCGGCGAACCCCACCGGCCCGCTGACCGTGGGCCACGGCCGCAACGCCGTCCTCGGCGACACGATCGCGAACCTGCTCGACTGGACCGGCCACGACGTCACGCGCGAGTACTACTTCAACGACGCCGGCCGCCAGATGCGCGTCCTCGGCGAGAGCGTCCGCGCCCGCTACCACGCCCTCGCCGACGAGAACCTCCCCTCGAAGGAACTCAGCAGCGGGGGCGAGCCGATCACCGTGCCCGTGACGTTCCCCGACGACGGCTACCTCGGCGCGTACATCACCGAGATCGCCGAGCGGCTCCACGCCGAGCACGGCGACGGGCTGATGGACGCCGTCCGCTCCGACGACACCGGGCCGTTCCAGCGCGCCGCGCAGGAGGCCATCTTCGCCGAGCTCGAAGCGACGATGCGGCGGCTCGGGATCGCGATGGACTCGTACTTCAACGAGCGCACGCTCTACGACAACGACGCCGTGTGGGACGTCGTGAACCGGCTGCGCGAGAAAGACCTCGCCTACGATAAGGACGGCGCCGTGTGGTTCAAGACCGGCGCCCTCGGCAAGACGATCACGAACGAGGAGGGCGAGCAACCCGTCGACACCGTCCTCGTCAAGTCCTCCGGCGAGCCGACCTACCGCCTCCCCGACATCGCCTACCACCTCGACAAGCTGGAGCGCGGGTTCGACCGCATCGTCGACATCTTCGGCGCCGACCACATCGCGACGTACCCCGACGTGCTGCGCGGCGTCGAAGCGCTCGGCGGCGACACGTCGAAGATCGAGGTCTGCGTCTACCAGTTCGTCACGCTCGTGCGCGGCGGCGAGCCGGTCAAGATGAGCACGCGGAAGGCCACCTACGTCACGCTCGACGACCTCATCGAAGAGGTCGGGCCGGACGTGGTGCGGTTCTTCTTCCTCATGCTCAGCCCCGGCACGCACCTCAACTTCGACCTCGACCTCGCGCGCGAGGCGGGCGAGAAGAATCCGGTGTTCTACCTCCAGTACGCCCACGCCCGTATCCGCTCGATCGAGCGGAAGGCCGAGGAGACGGGCGTCGCCGTCACGGATGATCCCGACTGGAGCCTGCTGGGGCACCCCAGCGAGCTCGCCCTCATGAAAGAACTGCTCCGCCTGCCCGAGCAGATCGCCTCGGCCGCCGAGGCGTTCGAGCCGCACCGCCTCGCGAACGGCCTCCGCGACGTGGCGACGGCCTTCAACCAGTTCTACCGCGACTGCCACATCGTCGGCGAGGCGGACGACCTCGCGGCGGCACGCCTCGCCCTCGCGCGGGCGTCGCGCACCGTGCTCGCGAACGGCCTTGAAGTGCTCGGCATCGACGCGCCGGAGCAGATGTAGCCGTGTCCGAATCGGAAGCCAAGAAATCTCGGTACCTCAGTCTCCGCGCTCATTTAGAAGAGTTCCTCGGCGAGATGTCGGACGAGGAGCGACACGTCCAACTCGGCATCGCCTTCTCACATTACACCCTCGGCTACCTCACTTTGGAAGAGTTCGACCGCTTGCAGGAACTGCTTGGTTTCTCCGACTACGATGTAGACACACTCCTTTTCTAGCGCTCTGGGCGACTATCCCCCACGCATCCTGCCCTTCTCGAACCGGGCGACCACGAGGGGTCGCCCCTACAGCCCTGACCCATGACGATTGCCTTTCAAGGAGAACCCGGCGCGTACAGCGAAGCCGTCGCCCGCACCTTCGACCCCGACGCCCGCACGGTCGGGCTGCCCACGTTCCGCCGCGTGTTCGAGGCCGTGGCGTCGGGCGAGGCGCAGCGCGGCGTGGTGCCGACGGAGAACAGCGTGGCCGGGAGCATCGTGCCCGTGCTCGACGGGCTGCTGGCGTTCGACGGGCTGCGCGTCGTCGGCGAGCGGTGGGTGCGGATCGAGCACGCGTTGCTGGCGCTGGAGGGCACGAAGTCCGAAGACATCCGCGAGGTGCGGTCGCACCCGCAGGCCCTCGCGCAGTGCCGAGTCTCCCTCGGCGACCTCCTGCCGCAGGCCGACCTCGTCGAGGCGTTCGACACGGCCGGGGCGGCGCGGCAGATCGCGCGGGACAAGCTGGCGGGCGTCGCGGCGATCGCGAGCCGGCACGCGGCCGAGCTCTACGGGCTGTCGGTCCTCGCCGAGCACCTCGAGAGCGAGCGGGCGAACGTGACGCGGTTCGTGATGATCGCGCCCCGCGGCACCGACGCCGCCAAAGCCGACGCGATGCGGACGACGCTCGCGCTGACGCCCCGTACCTCCGTTCCGAACGCGCTCTTCCGCAGCCTGACGGCGTTCGTCGGGCGGCGGCTCCGCGTGTGGAAGGCCGAGCCGCGCCCGCGCGTCGGCGTGCCGGGCGCGTACCGCTACCTCGTCGACGTCGAGGGCGACGCGGCGGCGGACCCGCTCGAAGCCGCGCTCGCCGACCTCCCCGCGCTCAACGACGACGTCCGCGTGCTCGGCTCGTACCCCGCCGCCGAGATTCCCGGCTGACCCCCCGCCCGTTGCGCCATCGCTCCGGGACTCCGTCCCTAAGCTCAAGGCGCAACGGGCTGTCCCCCTCGCCGAGGGGGACAGGCCCGCGAAGCTGCGCAGCGCGAGCGGGGCGGGGGGTACGCGCGGCGTATCTTCCCTGCGCCACCTCAGCCCACCGTCTCCGCCGTCACCGTGCCGCTCAACTACACCATCCGCGAAGGGCTCGCTGGGTTTCAGCGGGCGAAGTTCGCCGCCTTCACCGCCACGAGCGCGCTCACCGTCGCCCTCGTGCTCATCGCCGTGTTCGGGTTGCTGGCGTGGCAGGGATCGCAGGTCACGCAGTGGCTCAAGCAGCGCGTCGGCGAGGTGCAGGTGTTCGTCTCCGACGCCGCCGACGCCCGCGCCACGAACGCGCTCGGCCTCCGGCTCGAAGCCACGCCCGGCGTCGACGCCGTCGAGTTCGTCTCGCGCGAGCAGGCCGCCGAGCAGTTCCGCGCCGAGTTCGGCGAAGAGGCCGGCGCGCTCCCCGACGTCGACTTCCTCCCGGCGTCGTTCCGCATCCAGCTCGAGCCGGACTACGCGAACGCCGACAGCCTGGGGATGCTCGCGGAGCACTTCGCCGGGCTCAACCGCGCCGACGAGGTGATCTATAACCAGCCCCTCCTGGCAAAAGTGCAGCGCAACCTCCGCGTGTTCACCCCGATCGCGCTCGGGCTCGGGCTCGTGGTGGTCGTGGCCGCGCTCTTCCTCGTCGGCAACACCGTGCGGCTGACGATCTACGCCCGGCGGCTGCTCATCCGCACGATGAAGCTCGTCGGCGCGACGGACAAGTTCATCCGGCGGCCGTTCCTCGTCGAGGGGATGGCGCAGGGCGTGGTGGCGGGCGTCGTGGCGTGCGTGCTGGTGTGGCCGCTCTACGGGCTCTTCCTACGCGCCGTCCCGCAGGCGCCGGGCTGGCCGGGCGGCACGCCGCTCTTCGTGATGGCGCTCGTCTTCGCCGTCGGCATCGGGCTCGGGTGGCTGGGCTCGTGGATGGCCGTGCGGCGGTTCATCAAACACGTCCACGTCTCGTAACGATGAATTTCGCGCTCGCCCCGACCGACCGCGCGCACGCCCCGGCGATCCAGCGCCTCGCCTCCCACCCCGACATCGCGGCGACGACGCTCCTCCCGCACCCGTACCCCGAGGACGGGGCGATCCGGTTCGTCGAAGACCTCGTGCTGCCCGAGCGCGCGGCGGGCCGGCTCTACGCGTTCGTGATGCTCGATGCGGGCGAGGTCGTCGGGCACGTCAGCCTGAAGAACGTGGACCGCGAGCGGGGCGAGGCGGAAGTCGGTTACTGGGTCGGGCGGCCGTATTGGGGGCGAGGCTACGCGTCGCGAGCCGTGCGCGACATCGCGGCGTTCGCGTTCGAAGACCTCGGGCTGCGGCGGCTCTACGCGCACGTGCTCGCGTACAACCCAGCGTCGGGGCGGGTGCTGGAAAAGGCGGGGTTCGTGCCCGTCGAGCTTCCGCCCGAGGCCATCCCCGACGCCTGCGCCACGAAGGGCGAGACACTGGGGTACGAACTCGCAGCGGACGGGCGATAGCGAGGGGGAGGGCAACGATGGCGTTGCTGGCGGGTCCTGTAAAGGACGCATGGCAATAAGCGGCGACACATTCCGTTAAGGCCATGTGAAGAGGGTGCGGGGCACTCCGCGATGCCCTCCGCGCGGTCCGGTCGGACGGAGCGCTGCGGACGGGCTCGCACACGGCGGGGGCTCCCCTCGCGGGTGCCTCTCCTACTCACCCCCCATCCAGTTTTTGGAGGCTCTCATGCAACGCGTCCACCTCGTCCTGCTCCCGCTCTTTTTCCTCGTGGCGGCGGGGCTCTTGCTCAACGACTCCGCAGACCCCGCCGCCGACACCGGCCACATCGCCGGCCAGGTCGTCGACGCGAATGGCGACGCGCTCGTCGGCGCGAACATTCACGTCGAAGGCACCGCGCTCGGCGCGGCGACGGATCGGGGCGGGCGCTACCTCATCCGCGACGTGCCCGTCGGCATCTACACCGTCAAAGCCGCGTTCGTCGGCTTCGAGCCGAAGGCAGCGGGAACCGTCCGCGTGCAGAACAACGCGACGACGACGGTCGACTTCACCCTCTCCGCAGACCCGAACGTCGATCCGGGGGTCGTCGTGAAGAACGAGCGGCCGGAGGCGCGGGACGACGCCAAGTCGCAGCACGCGGTAGAAGAGGAGATCGCACTCGACCTGAATATGGACCTGAGTTCGGTGCCGCCGCCGGCGATGTCGCCCACGCAGACGAGAGCTCTGCAGCTGCGCCCGCACAGCGCCGGCGCCGGACTGCACGGCCGCTACGCGCCGCCCGTCGACCGCGAGGGCTACGCCGCGATCGTCGAGAACGACTTCCGCCGCCCGACCGACGCCCCGCTCTCGACGTTCTCGATCGACGTGGACGCGGCGAGCTACGCGAACGTGCGCCGCTTCCTCGACGACGGCCGGATGCCGGTGAAGGACGCCGTCCGCATCGAGGAACTCGTCAACTACTTCGAGTACGACTATCCCGACCCCGGCGGCGAGCACCCGTTCGCTGTCGTCGCCGAAGTGTCGGAAGCGCCGTGGGCGCCGGAGCACCGTCTCGTGCACATCGGGCTGCAGGGCGAGCGGATCGACACGGAAGACCTGCCGCCGAGCAACCTCGTCTTCCTCATCGACGTGTCCGGCTCGATGGGCAGCCCGGACAAGCTGCCGCTCTTGAAGCAGGCGTTCCGTCTCCTCGCCTCCAACCTCCGCCCGGTGGACCGCGTCGGCATCGTGGTGTACGCCGGGGCCGCGGGCGTCGTGCTCGAACCGACGAACGACCGCGCGGCGATCCTCGACGCGCTCGACCGGCTGCAGTCCGGCGGCTCGACGGCCGGTGGCGCGGGCATTCAACTCGCCTACAAACTCGCGCGCCAGCACTTCGACGCCGAGAAGAACAACCGCGTGATCCTCGCCACCGACGGCGACTTCAACGTCGGCGCGT
>CAYTJT010000118.1:0-9624 GCA_964438105.1 uncultured Rhodothermales bacterium
GCCAGCACTTCCTCCGCGACCCGAACACGATCCGCAAGATCGCGGCGGCCGTCGGGGCGCCGGAGGGCGCGCCCGTCGTGGAGATCGGGCCGGGGACGGGGGCGCTGACGGAAGAGCTGCTGCGGCACTACGCCGACCTCACGGCCGTCGAGGTGGACGAGCGGGCCGTCGAGCATCTGCGCGACGCATTCCCCGGCCTCGACGTGCGGCACCGCGACGTGCTCGACGTCGACTGGGCGGGGCTCGCCGCCGAGAAGGGCGTGCCGCTGTGGGTCGTCGGGAACCTGCCGTACTACATCACCTCGCCGATCCTCTTCTCCCTGCTCGACGCGCGGCAGCACCTCCGCCGGGCCGTCGTGATGATGCAGAAGGAAGTCGCCGAGCGGCTCGTCGCGGTGCCGCGCACGAAGGCGTACGGCATCCTCAGCGTGCAGCTCCAGCTGCTCGCCCGGCCGACGCTGCTCTTCGACGTGAGCCGCCACGTCTTCCACCCCAAGCCTGACGTGACGAGCGCCGTCGTCGCGCTCGACTTCGATGCTGCACCCCTCGGCGTGCCCGTCGAGCACCTCCGGCGGACCGTGCGGACGGCGTTCAACCAGCGCCGCAAAACCCTCCGCAACAGCCTCAAGCCGATCACCTCGCAGACCGGCCGCGCCGTGCCGGAGGACCTCGCCGGGCGGCGGCCCGAGGCCCTGGAGCCGTGTGCGTTCGTCGAACTGGCCCGCGCGATTTTCGGCGAGCGCGGCGGATAGCGAAGCGTCCGGGGCTATCTTGCGAACTGCCCACCTTCGAACGTGGCATCCGTCTCCCACCTTCTCCGCCGGTCCCCGTGGAACCCGTGTCCCCCGAACTGGAGCGGCCCGTCGCCGTGATCGAAGTCGACGAGCTGCTCGTCGACGACATCGACACGTTGCTCCGCGACGGGCAGCGCGGGATGGTGCTGAACCTCGTCGCCGACCTCCACCCGGCCGACCTCGCGAGCCTCCTCCACCACCTCGCGCCCGACGCGGCGGAGACGCTCTTCGGCTGGCTGCCGGACGACAAGGCGGGCGGGGCGCTGCCCGAGCTCGAGCGCGCCCGCCGCTCCGAGCTCCTCGACGAGATGCCCGTGGCGCAGCTCGTCCCGCTCCTCGACGAGATCGACACGGACGACGCGGCCGACGTGCTCGCCGACCTCCCGGAAGCCCTCGCCGAGCAGGTCTTGCCGCACCTCGTGGACGCCGCCGAAGTCGGCCAGCTCCTCCACTTCGACGAGGAGTCGGCGGGCGGGATCATGGAGACGGACTACGTCGCCGTGGTCGACGCTGCGACGGTGGGCGAGGCGACCGAAGAGCTGCGCCGCTGCGCCGAAGAGGTCGACCCGGTCTACGTCGTCTACGTCTGCGACCCCGACGGCCGCCTCCGAGGACTCGTCGAGCTCAAGGCGCTCGTGCTCGCCCCCAGCGACGCGCCGATCACCTCGGTGATGAAGGCCGACATCGTCACCGTCGAGCCCGACCTCGATCAGGAGGACGCGGCCCGGCTGATGGAGCGCTACGACCTCGTGGCGCTCCCCGTCGTCAGCGCCGAGGGCTTCCTCCTCGGCCGCATCACGATCGACGACATCGTGGACGTGATCCGCGACGAGGCCGAGGAGGACCTCCAGCGCGCGAGCGGTATCGCAGGCGACGAAGAGATTTCAGCGTCGGTCCTCGCCATCTCAAAGGGGCGGCTCGTGTGGCTGCTGATCGGGCTCGTCGGGGCGTACGGGTCGGGGCTCGTGATCCGCGGGTTCGAGGGCGCGCTCGAGGCCGCCGCCGTGCTCGCCATGTTCATCCCGATTGTGATGGCGATGGCGGGGAACGCCGGGATCCAGTCGTCGGCGATTGCGGTGCAGGGGCTGGCCTCGGGCGACCTGTGGAGCTCGAACGTGCCGCGTCGGATCGGGAAGGAGCTCGCCGTCGCGCTCGTCAACGGCGTCGCGCTCGCCGTCGCGCTCGGCGTGATCGTCGTCGTGATGGGCAGTCTCGGCGGGCTCGGCGAAATCGACACGCCGCAGCTCGCGCTGACGTCGGGCCTCTCGCTCCTCATCGTGATCGTGCTCGCCACCGTGCTCGGCGCGACGATCCCGCTCCTGCTCGACCGCGTCGGCATCGACCCCGCCCTCGCGACGGGCCCGTTCATCACGACGTCGAACGACATCATCGGCCTCGCCGTGTTCTTCACCGTCGCGTCGCTGCTCTACCTCTAGGCCGTGTGGACCTTCACCCAGATCGGCTCTCACGGGCCAGATTCCGCCCTCGCCACGTTGCACTCGTCGTCCGGGGCACCGGCCCCGACCTCCTCGTGCGCCTTGCGATCCCGAAATCGTGACCTCGTGCGAGCCTGACCTCGCAATGGTCCACACGACCTAGCCGTCGAGGAGGAGGTAGCGGCGCACGAGGTCGACGGCCTCGGCCGTCACGGCGCCCGACGCGACGTCCGCCGGTCGCTCGGCGACGGCCCGCTGCGTGAGGGTATCGACCGCGTGGACCACGACGAAGGCGGCGAGCGCGGGGTCGGGCCGCCGCACGTCGGGCGCGTGGGCCTGCAGGAGCGCCGTAACTGCTTCCGTGGTTCGGCGGGCCACGCCGAGGACGCCGCCCTGCCACTTCACGTAGGGGACCTGCGCGTAGAGCGCGCTCGACCGCTCGGGCGATTCGGCGAACACGCCGACGAAGGCCCCCACGAGCCGGTCGACGGCCTCCGGGAGGGGGACCGCCGCGAGGCCTCCGGCCTCTTCGAAGTCCGCGAAGGCCGCGGTGAGCGCGGCCTCTTCAGCGGCCAAGTGGCTCTCCACGAGGGCAGCCACCAGGCCGTCCTTGTCGGGGAAGTACTGGTAGAGCGTGCCGACGGAGACGCCCGCTCGCTCGGCCACCCGCGTCGTCGTGAGCCCGTCGTAGCCGTCGGTCACGAGAACCTGAGCGGCCGCCTCGACCACGGCCTCGACGGTGATGCGGCTGCGGGCCTGCTGCGGGCGTTTCCGGGGTCTGGGACGGTCGTCGGGGTGGTCGTCGCGGGGCATGGCGAATGCGAATGGACGGGCCGTAGCGGGGCCTGTAGCTTGGAATCCGGGTGGGTCGAGGTCCGTCGGAGCAGCTCGGCACCGCGAAGATAGGCTTCCCGAGCCGCACCTCCCGCGTCCCCGCCCCGTTTCGCTCCCGCACACCGATCGCCATGGAACGCTACGACCGCATCGGCAAAGGGTACCGTCCATACCGGACTCCCGACTCACGCATCGCGGCCCGCATCGAATCGGCGCTCGGCGGCGCCGAGACCGTCGTCAACGTGGGGGCCGGGACCGGATCCTACGAGTCCGAGCACCGGCGGGTGGTCGCCGTCGAGCCATCGGCTACGATGATCGCTCAGCGGCCGCCCGGGGCAGCTCCTGTCGTACGGGCCCACGCCGAGGCGCTCCCTTTCCCCGACAACGCATTCGACGTCGCCATGGCCATCCTTACGGTTCACCATTGGGCCGACTGGCGGCGGGGCCTCGCCGAGGTGGTGCGTGTAGCGGAGACCATCGTGCTCCTGACGTGGGATCCCGCGCACGAAGGGTTCTGGCTCACACAGGACTACGTGCCCGAGATTCACGCCTTCGACCGCACCGTCTTCCCGCCGCTCGACGCGCTCCTAGAGGCGCTCGGGGGCGGCGATGTGCGCCCCGTCCCCGTCCCGCACGACTGCACCGACGGCTTCGGTTCGGCCTACTGGCGACGGCCAGAGGCCTACCTCGACGCGGGCGTACGTAGGGCCATTTCGACGTTCGCCCGCGTGGGCGATGTGCAGCCCGGTCTTGGCTGGCTCGGAGCGGACCTCGCGTCGGGTCGGTGGCACGAGACGTACGGCCACCTCCTCAACCTCGACGTGCTCGACGTGGGGTACCGGCTGGTGGTAGGGCGCGCCGGTTCTGCCTAGCTCCTCCCTGTTTCGTCTTCCATTTCGTATCTCCATGTCCAACCCATCGACACTTTCCACCGCCCCGCCCTACGCTCGGAAGCTGCTCTGGGTGGACTGCATCGGCGCCGCCCTGGTGGGCGTAGCGGTGCTCGCTCTCAGCGAGTGGCTCAGCGAGCTCCACGGGCTGCCGCGCGGGCTCCTCCTCTTCACCGGCGCGGTCAACCTCCTCTATGGCAGCTACTCGTTCTCGCTCGCTAGGCGCGACCGACGGCCGCTGGTCCTCCTCCGGGTGCTGGTGTTCGCTAATGCAACCTGGGCGTGCGTTTGCGTCGGCCTGCTGGTCGCGTTCGGCGCGGGTGCCACGCCGTTCGGGGTGGTGCACCTCGGCGGCGAAGCCCTCTACGTGGGGGGGCTGGCTGTGCTGGAGTGGCGCTGGCGGCACGTGCTCCTCACGGCGGCGTGAGTGCCGGGCCGTCCTCAGGAAACGGGCCGAACCCCGGGCAGTCAACCCGACCCATCCGTCGCCATGAACGTCTTTATCACCACTATTGGGACGCGTGGCGACGTACAGCCCTACGTAGCCCTGGCCGAAGGGCTGCGCCGAGCCGGCCACGCGGTCACCGTCTGCACGAGCACACGCTACGCCTCTCTCGTCGAAGAACGGGGGCTGGCATTCCGCCCGCTCAGCGACGACCTCGTCGCGCTCGTGGAGACGCCCGAGGGCCGGGCGGCTATCGCGGGCGCGGGGGGCGCCGTTTCCGGAGCGCGGGCGATCGTCGACCTGGTGCGGCGGTCGAGAGGGATCCAGCGCGCGCTCTACCGCGACGGGTGGGCGGCGGCGCAGGAGGTCGCGCCCGACCTCATCGTGTACCACCCGAAGATGTCCGTCGCGCTCCACTACGCCGAGGCGCTCGGCGTTCCCGCCGTGATGGCCTCGCCGTACCCGCTCTTCCTCCCGACCGGCGCCTACCCCAACGTCGGGCTGCCAGCGCTCCGGCTCGGCCGCCTCACCGCGGCGTACAACCGCGCGACGCACCGGTTCGTGCGATCGGTCGTGAGAGCGGTGAGCCGGCGGATGTTCGGCGCGTGGCGACACGATCGCGGCCTGCCGCCTCGGCCCCGTGGCCTCGGCGTGACGCACGCGAGCGACGGGACGCGCATCCCCCTCCTCAACGCGTGGAGTTCTCACGTCGCGCCCGACCCGCCGGACTGGCCCGACGCCGACGCGTGCTGGGAGACCGTCGGATTCTGGCCCCTGGCGTCCTCGGTGGGTTGGGAGCCGCCGGACGCGCTCGCTGCGTTTCTAGAGGCCGGCCCCCCACCGGTCTACGTCGGCTTCGGGAGTATGGCGGCCCGGCGGCCCGAGCGTACGACCCGCGTCGTGCTCGATGCGTTGCGCCGGACCGGGCTCCGCGCCGTCCTCGCCCGCGGCTGGGGCGGCCTAGACGCGGACGAAGCGGAGACGCTCCCCGAAACGGTTCACGTCGTGGAGCGCGTCCCCCACGCGTGGCTCTTCCCGAGGGTGGCCGCCGTGGTGCACCACGGCGGGGCCGGGACGACCGCAGCGGGGCTCCGGGCGGGACGGCCGAGCGTAGTGTGCCCCTTCTTCGGCGACCAGTACTTCTGGGCGCGGCGGGTCTACGCGCTCGGTGCCGGGCCCGCCCCGATTCCTCAGCGGCGGCTCACGGCGGACGCTCTCGCTTCCGCCCTCCGCGAAGCGATCGCGGACCCGTCGATGCGGCGACGCGCGGCCGGGGTCGGCGCGCAACTCCGAGGTGAGAACGGCGTGGCGCAGGCCGTCGGGGTTCTCGAGCGCGTAGCCGCGATGGGCGCGCAGCCGCCGAGGGTGTGAGCCGACGTGCGTTCGCCCCTCCCACGGCTCCCAAGCGGGCTCGCGCCGCGCGCTCAAGGCGCCCGGTGGTACCTCTGCTTCTGGCCGTCGACTCTAGCCGAGAGCGTCGAGGAGGGCCTCCACGCGGCGGCGGTTCGTGCCGAGGTCGCTCTTCCCCACGCGGCTGGCGCTGCGGACGTGCAGCACGGCCCCGCCGCCGTGCGCCGCCACGCGGAGGTCGAGGTCGTCGGTGAAGACGAACACCTTGAACGAGGCGTGGAGCCCGAGCCCGTCGCGCTTGATCTCCTCGGCGTGGCCGATCGTCAGCCCGTCGAGCTCGCGGACGGCGGCGACGGCCGCATCGAAGAGCGCCTGGGGCGAGCGGTCGAACGCCCGGCTCGCGCGGTAGCAGTTGGACGCGCCGGGGCAGCGGGGGAGGGGGTTCTCGGGGAGAGGGGGCATAGGCAAAAAAAGCGCAGCCCCGGAGGCGAGGGCTGCGCGAGGGGGAAGAGGGAAGGCGAGAGCTAGAGCGAGGTCGGCTGGGTGGACGGCGCGGTGGGGGCCGGCGCGTCCTGGAACTGCCGCTCGTCGTTGTACTTCGAGGGGCACTTGATCAGGATGTGCTCGGCCACGAACACATCGCCCTCCATGTAGCCCTCGGTCACGACCTCCTCGGCGTCCTCGAAGTTGGCGGGCTTCGGGTTGTCGTAGCGGACCTGCCGGATCAGCCCGTTCTCGTCCTTCATGAAGAAGGTGAACGTGTTCGAGTCGCGGTCGTAGGTCGTCGGCTGGGCGCGGACCCACTCGCCGACGACGTGGGCGCGCTCGCCGCTCGCGGTGGCCTCGGCGAAGTCCATGTACCCGCCGACTTGCTCGCCGAAGGAGCGCATCACGAGGAACGTGAAAGTGGCGAGCATGACGACGCCGATGATCGTTTTAGGCTTCATGGCAACAGGGGTTGACAGGGGGGTGGGGTTCTACGCGGCGACCTCGCCTTCGCGTTCCGGCGCGGCGGCGTCGAGCTCTTTTTCGAGCCGTTTCAGGCGGAGGTCGTTGCGGAAGAGGAAGAACAGCATGCCGAACCAGATGATCAGCACCACGGCGAGGACGACGTAGAGCTTGTCCTGCTGGAGCATCACCGTCTCCAACCCCACGGGCGGGGCCTCGGGGAGGCTGCCGGCCCAGACGCTGTCGTAGACGGCCGTGCCGGCCGACGACGTCGTGTCGAGCGGGGTCGCCTCCGGAGGGCTGGGCTGGGTCTGCATGCGCGTCGAGTCGGGGTGAGTTGTAAGCTACAAAGGGTCAGCGGGGTGAGCGGAGGGCTGGGGCGGAATTACCCCCATCTTCCCCGTCAGAGCGCCTCCTCCAACTGGTCAGAGCGCCTCCTCCAACTGCCGCTCCTCCAGCCGATGCTCGACGAGGCGGGTGCGGACGCGCTGCGTGTAGATCCACCAGAACAGCGCGATGAAACCGATCACGGCGGGGTAGAACACGAGGCGCATCTCGGGCGCGAGGTCGGTCTGGCTGAAGGCCGGGCTGCCCTCGCCGCCGGGGTGCAGGCTCTTCATCTGGCGCGGGAGGACGTAGAGCAGGAACGGCGCCGTGACGACGGCGAAGAGGTTGTAGACCGCCGCGATCCGCCCGCGCTTGCGCGGCTCGTCGATCGAGGAGCGGAGCACGAAGTAGGCCCCGAGGATCAGCAGCTCCACGGCCGCCATTGACTGCTTCGGGTCGAAGTTCCACCACTTCCCCGTGCCGACGTACCACGTGAACCGTGCCCACACCATCCCCGTCACGAGCCCGAGCACGCCGAAGACGATCGCCACGAACGCCGCCTGCTCGGCGCGGACGTCGTAGACCGTCCGGTTGTCGGCGAGGTAGCGCGCGGAGTAGTACGCCGAGATGAGCAGGCCCACCATCATCGCGAACCACATCGGGACGTGGAAATAGAGGTTCCGCGCCGACTCTTCGAGGATGTTGAGCTTGGGGATCGGGAGGAGGAGCCCGGCGAGGACGACCGCCGTCACCCACAGCGCGATGAGCGCGGTGATGACGCGGTAGCTCCGGCCGTAGACGGGGTACGAGGTGCGCATGGAATCGGGGCGATGGGGAGGGGTGGACTACTGCCTGCTCAGTACGACGGTGATCTCGCCGGTATCCGTGCGGAGATCGCCTTCGTCGAACGTCCACACCACGTCCCGGACGAACGTATCCGCCTCGTGGTCGAACGTCACCTCGTTTCCGGAGAGGGCGTAGGTGCCGCCGAAGAGGAGCCGAGAATTGCCCTCGCCCTCTTCATTCAACTCCTCCGGGGTGACGAGCGACCCCGAAACCGTCCCGTCCTCGCGCAGCGTGAGGGTGAGGTCGCCCCCGGCGTCGAGCACGTCCACGGTCTGGCCTCCGTCCTCCAGGGTGAAGCGCGTTGCTTCATAGGTGCCGGCGATATCGGCCGGCACGAGTTCGACGTCGGAGTCGCAGCCGGCGAGCGCGAGGGCGCCGACGAGCGTTCCGATGAGAAAGAGGGCGGACGTGGAGCGGGAGGCGTGCACGGTGACGACGGGCAGACGGCTTGGAGTGGGGCGGGGCGTGAAACGTAAAACGTAACCGTGCTCGTGGCAAGGTGCGGAGGCGGAGCGACCTCACGATTTACGCATTACGCATCGCCTCAGTCGTTCCACACAAAGTCGAACAGCAGCACCGACGCGGTGATGACGGCGCCGGCGTAGCCCGCGAGCGTGACGAGGTCGTCGAGCGAGGCGGCCCACGGCCCGGCGCTCCCCCCGAGCAAGAGCGTGCGCTGCGTGATGCGGATGACGGTGAGGAGCAGCGGGACGAGGAGCGGGAACGCGAGCACGGGCAGGAGCGGCCCCTGGCTCGCCGCCCGCGCGATCAGCGCCGAGAGCAGCGTCGTCGCCCCCGCGAGCCCGAGCGCGCCCAGCCCCAGCGTCGCCGCCAGCAGCCCGACCGACTCCACCTCGAGCCCGAGCACGATGACGAAGCCGACCGCCGCGAGCACGTTCATCGCCCCGACGAGCAGGACGTTGAACAGCAGCTTGCCCGCGTACACCATGCTCGGCCGGAGGTTGAGTTGGAGCAGCAAGACCGTCCCGCGCTCCTCCTCCGCCACGAACGCCCGCCCCAGCCCGACCGCCGCCGCGAACACGATCACGATCCACAGCAGCGCCGACGCCACGCGCTCGCCGACCTCGCCCGTCCCTACGGAGAACGCGACGAGCAAGAGCGACGACGCGACGAAGAGTGCGAGGGCGTTGACGCCGTAGCGCGTCCGCACCTCCAGCCGGAGGTCCTTCACGAACACGGCCCAGGCGCCGGCGAACCAGTCCATTCGATTGCGGATTCTCGACTTCTGATTTCGGATTGCGGATCGCTGCGGGTATCGTCGGTCTAGAAGATCCCCCAATCCGCAATCCGAAACCTGAAATCCCCCATGAATCACGACCGCGCGCTCGGCGCGCTCCTCGGCACCGCCGTCGGCGACGCCCTCGGGATGCCCATCGACGGCCTCAGCCACCAGAACGTCCGCACCTACTACCGAGGGATCAAAGGCTACCGCGCCGACGAGCACCGCCGCGACCTCGGCGAAGGGCAGTGGACCGGCCACACGCAGCGCACGTTCGCGCTCGCGAAGGCGCTCCCCGACGCCTCGCCCGAAGCAATCGGAGCGGTCGTCGGAGCGGCGCACGCCGACGCGCGGCGCGCGAAGCATCCGGCTTCGACGGTCGACGCGGCGGCGGCGGCGGCCCCGCTCGGCGTGTGGTGGGCGGCGGGCGAGCACGCGCGCGAAGATCTGTTCGAAGCGACCGCGACCGCCTTCGGCGCCTGCATCATGCCCATGTGCCCGGCGCCGGCGACGT
>CAYTJT010000119.1:0-9603 GCA_964438105.1 uncultured Rhodothermales bacterium
GATGGCCCTCCAGCGGCTGAAGGAGGCGGCCGAGAAGGCCAAGATCGAGCTCTCGTCGTCCACG
The DNA here is from genome assembly GCA_964438105.1 of uncultured Rhodothermales bacterium. Classification (GTDB taxonomy): domain Bacteria; phylum Bacteroidota; class Rhodothermia; order Rhodothermales; family JANQRZ01; genus JBBSMX01. Next base: position 65 of record CAYTJT010000119.1, read on the forward strand.
CAGACGACGGTCAACCTCCCGTTCATCACGGCGACGAGCGACGGGCCGAAGCACCTCACCCTCGATCTCACGCGCTCCCGCTTCGAGCAGCTCGTGGACGACCTCATCAAGCGGACGATCCCGCCGATGGAGAAGGCGCTCAAGGACGCAGGCTTCTCGAAGGGCCAGGTCGATGAGGTCATTCTCGTCGGCGGCTCGACGCGCATCCCCGCGATCCAATCCGTCGTCGAGGAGTTCTTCGGGCAGAAGCCGAACCGGAGCGTGAACCCCGACGAGGTCGTCGCCGTCGGCGCGGCGATTCAGGGCGGCGTGCTCTCGGGCGATGTCACCGACGTCCTCCTCCTCGACGTGACCCCGCTCAACCTCGGCATCGAGACGCTCGGCGGCGTGACGACCACGCTGATCCCGGCGAACACGACGATCCCGACGCGCAAGAGCGAGACGTTCTCGACGGCGGCCGACAACCAGCCCTCGGTCGAGATCCACGTCCTCCAGGGCGACCGCACGATGGCCGTCGACAACCGCACGATCGGGCGGTTCCACCTCGACGGCATCCCCCCCGCCCCGCGCGGCCTCCCGCAGATCGAGGTGACGTTCGACATCGACGCCGACGGCATCCTCAACGTCTCGGCCAAGGACAAGGCGACGGGCAAGGAGCAGTCGATCCGCATCGAGGCCTCCTCCGGGCTCAACGAGGAGGAGATCGAGAAGATGCGGAAGGCCGCCCGCGAGCACGCCGCCGAGGACAAGCAGCGCCGCGAGGCCGCCGACCAGCTCAACGCCGCCGACACGCTGATCTTCTCGACCGAGAAGAACCTCGCCGACTACGGCGACAAGATCCCGGCCGAGAAGCGCTCGAAGATCGACGCCGCGCTCGGGCGGCTCAAGGAGGTCCACAAGGAGCAGAACACGGACCAGCTCGAGTCGGCGATGGAGCAGCTCAACGCCGCGTGGAGCGAGGCCTCGGAGGACATCTACAAGGCGCAGCAGGCAGCCGCGGCTGACGGCGGCGCCGGCGACGGCGCGCCCACCGGCGAGCCCGGCGCCGAGCCCGCCGACGAGGTGAAGGACGTGGACTTCGAGGTCGTCGACGAGGACGACGCGAAGTAACGCCCGACGCTTCCTTCAGTCTACCGCGCCCCGGTTGCACCTGCAGCCGGGGCGCTCTGCACTGGAGCCGCGGTCGAGGTCGTTGCGGGCGGCGGTTCCGAAGGTCGCCGTCGCAGGGCGGAGCGCGCTCCGCCCCTACGGGTGCTGCGGTGACGCGTCGGCGGTGCGGACGGCGGGCGGTGCTCCCCGCTACCCACGCCGGGGGCTCTGGGCCCGCTCGTGCCCGTCCCCTTCGGGGGGACCCGGCTCCGCCACGGCCACGGGGGGCGGCGTCGCGTCCGCCGCGTCCTGCGGGTCTGCGTGCTCGGCCGCGCTCGGGTTCGGAACGTCGGGCACGTCCGTATCGAGCCCGCCGAACTCCTCGGTGAACATCTCCCAGACCGTGATGAAGAGGGCCGCGATCACCGGCCCGATCACGAACCCCGAGAGCCCGAAGAGGATGATCCCGCCGAGCGTCGAGAGCAGGATGAGGTAGTCCGGCATGTGCGTGTCGCGCCCGACGAGGAGCGGCCGCAGCACGTTGTCGATCGTGCTGATGATGACCGAGCCCGCCACGATGAGGATGACGCCCCGCACGACCTCGCCCGTCACGATGAGGTAGATCGCCGCGGGCCCCCACACGAGCACCGAGCCGATGGCCGGCAGCAGGGAGAGCACCGTCATCACGACGCCCCACAGCACGGGCGCGTTCAGCCCGAGGATCCAGAACGCGAGCCCGCCGAGCGTGCCCTGCACGACGCCCACCACGAGCGTGCCCTTCACCGTGGCGCGGGCCACGAGCGCGAAGCGCGAGAACAGCCGCCGCTCCCGGGGGTCGCCGAGCGGCATCGCCCGGATCAGCGCCTCGATGATGCGGTCGCCGTCGCGGAAGAAGAAGAACAGGAGGTAGAGCGTGAGGACGAACAGGATGACGAGGTTGAGCGCGCTCTGCCCCACCACGATCGCCTGCGACGCCACGAACTGGCTGACGGTCACGGCCGCGTTCGAGAGCCCCTCGCGCACGCGGTCGAGGTCGACCTGGAAGCTCTCCAGCAGCTCGGTGGCCCGCGGCAGCCACTGCTCGGCCGCGTGGATCGGCGCCGTCACGTCGATCTCCCCGCTCGCGATCAGGCGGTAGAGCGTCGTCGCCTCCGCCGTCACGGCCGCGCCGACGCCGACGAGCGGGACGATCACGACGAGCGTCACCAGCAGCAGCGAGAGGACCGAGGCGAGCGAGCGCCGCCCCCCGACCGCGCGCACGATGCGCTCGTGCACCGGCTTGAAGAGGATCACGAGGACGATGGCCCAGAACACCGGCTCGAGGAACACCCCGACGACCAGGACGAACGCGATCGTGACGAGGATGACGAGCCCGAGGAAGGAGGCGTTTTCCAGCGTGCGTATGCGCATACGGCCTTTCGTGGCGTGCAATCTCAGCGATGAACGTGGGCCCGGCCCGCACGGGGGGGCCGGTGTAGGGTCGGTGTACGACGATGCCGGGCCAGAGATTCTGAGGGAGTGCCCCGGCACGCCGGAGACCTCCCCTCCTCGACGGTCGATAACGCAGCGCCGAAAGGCGCCCGCGGTGCGATCGACACGGCGCGGGGTGACGCGGAATGACACCTCGTGACATCGCGTGACGGCCGGAAACGGGGGCGGGTGCTACCTTTCCCCGTCTTGCCGACCCCACCGCCGTGTCTCCGCTCCGCAAAATCGGGCTGCTGCTGCTGATCCTCGTCGCCGTCCCGGTGGCGCTCGTGGCCGTCGCCGAGCTCGCGTCGCTGAGCGAGAACGAGCGGCTGCTCCGGGAGGTCCACGACCGGCACGTCGAGTCGGTCGTCGCGACGGTCAACCAGCACGTGTGGAACGTGGCCGACGGCTGGGCGGGCGACCTCGAACGGCAGCTCGCAGAGGCCGACGACCTCGACCTCGCGCTCGACCGATTTCTCGCGTCGCACGCCGCCGTCGAGGCCGTCTTCGTCGCCGACACCGCCGTCGCCGAGCTTCGGATCGAAAGCGCGGCGGACGCGCCCGCCCTCAGCGGCAGCGATCTCGGACTCGGGGCCGCTCACGCCCGCCGCCTGCTCGCCGACCGCGCCGAGGGCTACCGCCGCCTCCTCCCGATCCCGCTCCGCGAGACCGAAGCGAATCCGACCGTCGCGCTCGCGTTCGTCACCGAGGACGCGCCGCGCGTGGCCGGGCTCGTCCTCCACCCCGGCACCGTCATCGAGACCGAGCTGGCGCCGATGCTGCGGAGCGCGATTCTGGAGGACTTCGTCCTCGGGATCGCCGCCGGAGGCGAGATCCGGTACAGCTTCCTGCCTCCCCTCCCCACGCTCGGGAACGCGCTCGACGCCGACGACGGCGGGGCGCTCTTTGCCGGCCAGGCGCCCTCGGACGCCCTCATCGCCCGGCTGCTGAGCGAGCCGGGCGTGCGCGAGCGCGACCTCTGGGTCTTCCCCGACTACACGCTCCGCATCCGGCCGGTGGGTGCTTCGTTGCAAAAGATCGCCACGGACCGGTTCCAGCGGAGCCTGTTTCTCATCTCGCTCCTCGCGCTCGCGCTCGCGGCCGGGGCCGTGCTGCTGTTCCGGACCATCCGCCGGCAGGTCGAGCTCGCTCAGGCCAAAGCCGTCTTCGTGCAGAACGTGAGCCACGAGCTGCGGACGCCGCTCGCCCTCATCCGGATGTATGCCGAGACGCTCGACCTCGGCCGCGTGCCCCCGTCGCGGCAGCGGGAATACGTCCGCACGATCGCGGGCGAGGCGGGCCGTCTGACACGTTTAGTCAACAACATCCTCAACTTCTCCCGGCTCGAGAGCGGGCGTAAAGAGGTCGCCGCCGCGCCGTTCGACCTCAACACGGTCGCCGACGAGGCGCTCGGGCTCTACCGCTTCCACCTCGACGGCGCGGGCTTCACCGTCAACGCCGCCCTCGCCGAGCCCTCGCCCCGCGCCCTCGGCGACCGCGAGGCGACGGGCGAGGCGCTCGTCAACCTCATCGACAACGCGGTGAAGTACAGCGAGGACGACAGGCACCTCACGGTCGCGACGGGCACCGCCGACGGGCACGTGTGGATCGAGGTGCGCGACCGCGGGATGGGGATCGCGCTCCGCGAGCAGCGGCACGTCTTCGACGAGTTCTACCGCGTGCCGACGGGCGCCGTGCACAACGCGAAGGGCACGGGCCTCGGGCTCGCGCTCGTCCGGCGGATCGCCGAGGCGCAGGGCGGCGGCGTCACCGTCCGCAGCGTCGTCGGCGAGGGCAGCACGTTCCGCCTCACCCTGCCCCTCGCGCCTTCGGAAACCGCAGCGCCTCCCCCCTCGACCGATCCCCCTCTGACCGACGCCGAACCCGCCCTCTCCGAACCCGCCCTCTCCGAATCCGCCCCCCCCGAACCCGACCGATGACTACCGACCAAACGCCCCGCATCCTCGTCGTCGAGGACGAGCCCGCGATGCAGACGGGGCTCCGCGACAACCTCGAGTTCGAAGGCTACGCCGTCGACTGCGCCGCCGACGGCGAGGAGGGGCTGCGGAAGCTGCTCCTCGGCCGCTACGACCTCGTGCTCCTCGACGTGATGATGCCCCGCCGCTCCGGGCTCGACGTGTGCAAGATCGCCCGGCGCGAGGGCGTCACGACGCCGATCATCATGCTCACGGCGAAGGGCGAGGAGTTCGACAAGGTGCTCGGGCTCGAGCTCGGCGCCGACGACTACGTGGTGAAGCCGTTCAGCCTGCGCGAGCTGCTGGCCCGCGTCAAGGCCGTCCTCCGGCGCGGCGCCCCGGCGGCGGACGCGCCGGACGGCCCCACGGAGATCGGCCGCCTCGCCGTGGACTTCCGCACGCACACCGCCGCGCGCGACGGCGCCGACGTGCCGATGACGCACCTCGAGTTCGAAGTGCTCCGCTACCTCGCCGAGCGCCCCAACGCCGTCGTCAGCCGCGACGACCTCCTCGCCGACGTGTGGGGCTACGGCGACCAGCCGACGACGCGCACCGTCGACAACTTCATCCTCAAGCTCCGGCAGAAGCTGGAGCCCGAGCCGTCGCGCCCGCGCCACCTCCTCACCGTCCACGGCGTCGGCTACAAGCTCGTGCCGTGACGCATCCGCTCGTGACAACCCGTGACAACCCGAAACGGCGCCGTGACACGCCCGCCGTGTGCGGGGCGTACGTTCGGTAACCCACGTTCGCTCACCCTGCCCATGCGCTGCCTCCCCCTCCTGCTGACGTTGCTCGCCGTGCCCGTCGCCCTCGGCGCGAGCGTGCGCGGTGCGGACGTGCGCGGTGCCGATTCCGACCCGGGCTGGACGCGCGTGGTCGACCTCCGCGGGACGTGGCGCTTCCACATCGGCGACGGCCCCGACCGGGCCGCCGCCGCCTACGACCACGGCGGGTGGGAAGAGATCTTCGTGCCGGGGGCGTGGGAGAGCGAGGGGTACTGGGGCTACGACGGCACCGCGTGGTACCGGCGCGGCGTCCGCCTCACCGAGCGCGACCTCCGCGAGCCGCTCTACCTCCGCCTCGGCCGCGTGGACGACGTGGACCAGGTGTGGGTCAACGGCCGCTTCGTCGGCTCGACGGGGCGCTTCCCGGAGTCGAACTACGAGACGGCGTACTTCGCCGAGCGCGCCTACCGCATCCCGCCCGGGTTCCTACGGCCGGGCGAGAACGTCATCGCCATCCGCGTCTACGACGCCGGGCTCGAGGGCGGCCTCCTCGACGGCCCCGTCGGCCTCTTCACGCGCGACGACGAGCCGCCGCTCGCGCTCGACCTCTCGGGGACGTGGCGCTTCCGCCCCGGCCAGGGCCTGAGCCACCTCGGCGCCCCCACCGACGCGTGGGCGCACGTGACGGTGCCCGGCAAGTGGGAGCCGCAGGGCTTCCCGACCCTCGACGACTTCGCGTGGTACCGCCACCGGTTCACGCTTCCCGACCGCCTCCGCCGCGACGACCTCGTCCTCGTCGCCGGCCGCATCGACGATCTCCACGAAGTGTACCTCAACGGCGAGCGGATCGGCGGGACGCCGGACATCGAGAGCCGCTACGTCAGCGGCAACGAGTGGCGCGAGCTCCGAGCCTACCCCCTCCCCTCGGACGTCACGCGGTCGAAGAACGACCTCGCCGTGCGGGTGTACGACGGCGACTACGAGGGCGGGATCTACGACGGCCCGGTGGGCATCATGACGCGCTCGGACTTCGAGCGGTGGAGCCGGGGCGGCACGCTCCTCGGCAGGCTCCGCAGCCTGCTCGGGCTCGACGACTGAACGCCCGCGCCGGGTCGAGCGTCCTCGTCGGAACCGGCCTCGTCACCGCTGAGGCGTAGTATGCTGCGCCTCTACGACGGGTGCTGCGGGGGCTGACAAACGGTGACATCTCGGGACGAAGACGTGACAGACCGGGACGTTCGGGTGACAACGTGGGGGGCGGCGGCCCCGTACCGTGGGGCAGACGTTCACCTCAACCCCCCCGCTGCCATGCGCCTCCTCCTCGCTCTCGCCCTCTTCGTCCTCGTCCCCGCTGCCTCAGCAGCGACGCAGTCGACCCCCGACACCGCGCTCGTCGCCCTCGTCACCGCTGAAGATCAGGGCGTCGCGCTCGTCGCCGGGACGTACGTCGGCGACGGCGTCGCCCTCCGCGTCGCCCGCGACGGCCGGCGCCTCGAACTCACGCTCGCCGGGCAGGGTGCTTTCGACGCCTTCGCCGACGCCCCCGCCGACCCGTCGTTCAACGCCCGCGCCGAGGCGCTCCTGCGCGACGCCTTCGCCGGCTCCACCGACCGCCTCGCCGACGCGCTCCCCGCGCACCGCCGCGACGCCGGCACCGTCGACTTCGCCCGCCTGCTCTCCACTCTCGCCGACCGGCACGGCACCGTCGAATCCGTCAATGCCCTCGGCACGACGGCCGACGGCGACGACTACACCGCGACGCTCGTCCGCGTCCGGTTCGCCGACGGCGAGGAGTTGCTCAAGCTGCGGTGGCGCGACGGCGACCTCGCCCTCGTCACGCGCGGCGCGCTCCCGACCGTCACCGCCCACCCCGTCCGCGGCGACGCCCGCCGGTTCGCCGTGCTCGACGACGCCGGCGACCCGCAGACCCTGCTCGTCTTCGGCGAGACGAGCGTGACGGCCCAGGGTGCCGCCGCCACGCTCGTCGCCGACCGGACGAAATAAGGCCGAGCGGGCCGCCTCAGGCCGTCTGCGCCGCCGGCTCTCCTTCGGCGCGCAGGTGCGCCTGGGCCGCGGAGAGCCGCGCGATCGGGACGCGGAAGGGCGAGCACGAGACGTAGTCCAGCCCGACGTCGTGGAAGAACTCGACCGACTCCGGCTCGCCGCCGTGCTCGCCGCAGATGCCGACCTTGAGGTCCGGCTTCGTGCTGCGCCCGCGCTCCGTCCCGATCCGGATGAGCTGGCCGACGCCCTCGCGGTCGAGCACCTGGAACGGGTCGTCCGGGAGGATCTTGTGGTCGATGTAGTACGGGAGGAAGTTGCCCACGTCGTCGCGGCTGTAGCCGAACGCCATCTGCGTGAGGTCGTTCGTCCCGAACGAGAAGAAGTCGGCCTCCTCGGCGATCTGGTCCGCCACGAGCGCGGCGCGCGGGATCTCGATCATCGTCCCGATGAGGAACGCGACCTCGTCGCCCTTCTCGGCGAACACGTCGCGGGCCTTCGCGGCGATGATGGCCTTCTGGTCGGCGAACTCGGCGACGGTGCCGACGAGCGGGACCATGATCTCGGGCCGCACGTCGACGCCCTCCGCCTTGACCTCGACGGCGGCTTCGAGGATCGCGCGGGCCTGCATCTTCGTGATGGCCGGGAGCGTCACGCCGAGGCGGCAGCCGCGGTGGCCGAGCATCGGGTTCTGCTCCGTCATCGCCTCGACCTTGGCGCGGACCTCCTCCAGCGAAAGCCCCTGCCGGTCGGCCATGGCCTGCTGCCCCTCCTCGTCGTGCGGGAGGAACTCGTGGAGCGGCGGGTCGAGCAGGCGGATCGTGACGGGGCGGCCGTCCATCGCGCGGAAGATGCCCTTGAAGTCCTCTTTCTGGAGGGGGAGCAGCTCGGCGAGGGCCTCCTCGCGCTCGTCGTCCCCTTCGGCGAGGATGAGGCGGCGGACCGACTGGATGCGGTCGCCCTCGAAGAACATGTGCTCGGTGCGGGTGAGGCCGATGCCCTCGGCGCCGAAGGCGAGCGCGCGGGCGGCGTCCTCGGGGGTGTCGGCGTTCGTGCGGACCTGCATCGTGCGGAACTCGTCGGCCCAGCGCATGAACGTCTCGAAGTCGTCGCTCATGCCGGGCGCCTCGAGCGGCTGCTTGCCCTCGATGACCTCGCCGGTGGAGCCGTTGATCGAGACCCAGTCGCCCTCCTTGATCGTGATATCGCCGTTCGTGAACGTCTTCGCGCCGTAGTTGATGACGATGTCGCCGCAGCCGGCGACGCAGGGCTTGCCCCAGCCGCGCGCGACGACGGCGGCGTGGCTCGTCATCCCGCCGCGCGAGGTGAGGATGCCCTCGGCGGCGTCCATCCCGCCCACGTCGTCGGGGCTCGTCTCGATGCGGACGAGGATGACGTCCTCGCCGAGGTCGTTCCACTCCTCGGCGTCCTCGGCGGTGAAGACGACGCGGCCGACGGCGGCGCCGGGCGAGGCCGGGAGGCCGGTGCCGAGCACGGCGTCGGCGTAGCCGTCGGGGTCCTCGAAGTGCGCGTGCAGGAGCTGGTCGAGGTGGCCCGGCTCGACCATCCGCCCGACGGCGTGCCGCTTCTCGACGAGCCCGGCCTCGACCATCTCGACGGCGATGCGGATGGCGGCGGTGCCGGTCCGCTTGCCGGTGCGCGTCTGGAGGATGTAGAGCGTGCCCTCCTCGACGGTGAACTCGATGTCCTGCATCTCGCCGTAGTGCCGCTCGAGCTGGTCGGTGAACCCGAGGAGCTGGCGGTAGGACTCGGGGAAGCGCTCCTCCATCTCGCGGATCGGCCGCGGCGTGCGGATGCCGGCGACGACGTCCTCGCCCTGCGCGTTGACGAGGAACTCGCCGTAGAGCTTGTTCTCGCCCGTCGAGGGGTTCCGCGTGAAGCACACGCCCGTCCCGCTGGACTCGCCCATGTTGCCGTAGACCATCGCCTGCACGTTGACGGCCGTGCCGAGGAGCCCGGTGATCCGGTTGATCTTGCGGTAGCGCGCGGCGCGGTCGCTCATCCACGAGCCGAAGACGGCGTCGATGGCGAAGCGGAGCTGCTCGACGGGGTCCTCGGGGAACATGTAGCCCGTGTGGCGGCGGTAGATCGCCTTGTAGCGGTCGACGAGCGTGCGGAAGTCGGCGGCCGTGAGGTCCATGTCGTTCTCGACGCCACGCTCCTCTTTGAGCGCTTCGAGCGCCTCCTCGAAGTAGCGGTGCTTGACGCCCATCACGACGTCGCCGAACATGTCGATAAAGCGGCGGTAGTCGTCGTA
>CAYTJT010000120.1:0-9580 GCA_964438105.1 uncultured Rhodothermales bacterium
GCCTCAGCCGGCGCCAGTTCCGTGTCGATCACGATCTCGCTGTGGAGCGTGCGGTGCACGGGGCAGCGGTCGGCGATCTCGGTGAGCCGGGCGCGCTGGCCGTCGTCGAGCGGGCCGTCGAGGGTGAGCGTGCGGCGGAGCCGGTCGATGTGGTCGTCTTCGGTCTCGCACGCGGCGCAGTCGTCGGCGTGGAGGCGGTCGTGCTCGACGTGGACGGTGACGCCTTCGAGCGGCCAGCCCTTGCGGTCGGCGTACATCCGCAGCGTCATCGCCGTGCACGTCCCGAGCGCGGCGCCGAGGAGGTCGTAGGGCGTGGGCCCCTCGTCGGTCCCGCCGACCTCGGTCGGCTCGTCGGCGACGAGGGTGTGCTGGCGGACGGCGACGCCGGTGCGGAAGCCCGCGGCGGGCGTGTGGACGGTGACGCGGTGGTCCATGACCTCGGCGAGGTCGTCGGGGGTGGTCGGCATCGAGCAGCGGGTTGCGTGGAGGGGCGGAGGGTGGAACAACGCGCAGAACCGGAGGGAAGTCTCACGCCGTGCTCACGCCGGGCGCAGGGTCGGGCGCCGTCCCAAGTCTCCCCCCACATCATGGCCCGACCGGTTCGCCACATACGCACGGCGGCGCGTGAACCAAACGCCCCCTTGCCCCCGTTGTCGTAGACTACGACCGCCCGGCGCCGTCCCGTCGACGCGCGCCGGGACTCCCCGCCGAACGAACCCTACCGCACACCGCCGACCCGATGAAGACTCTGCTCGCGCTTGCACTGGCGCTCTTCGCGTTCCCCGCCGCCGCCCAGAACGCCGACGTGTTCCCCTACGACTACGAGGTCCGCGACCTCGACAACGGCCTCCGCGTCATCGCGATTCCGACGGACTACCCGGAGATCGTCTCGCTCTACGTCCCCGTCTCCGTCGGCAGCCGCAACGAGGTCGAGCCCGGCAAGTCCGGCTTCGCCCACTTCTTCGAGCACATGATGTTCCGCGGCACCGAGAACTACTCGGCCGCCGAGTACCAGGAGCTGCTAAAGAACGCCGGCGCCGACCAGAACGCCTACACCACCGACGACCGCACGGTCTACCACACGACGTTCTCCAAAGACGATCTCGAGACGATGCTGATGCTCGAGGCCGACCGCTTCCAGAACCTGTCATATTCCGACGCCGACTTCCGCACCGAGGCGCTCGCCGTGCTCGGCGAGTACAACAAGAACTCGGCGAACCCGGTCTCCAGGCTGATCGAGGCGCAGCGCGCGGCGGCCTTCGCCGAGCACACCTACCGCCACACCACGATGGGCTTCATCGAGGACATCGAGGCGATGCCGGAGCAGTTCGACTACAGCCGCACCTTTTTCGACCGCTTCTACCGGCCCGAGAAGACCGCCATCATCGTCGCCGGCGACGTCGAGCCCGAGCGCGTGTTCGACCTCGTCGAGCAGTACTGGGGCGACTGGGAGCCGGGCAGCTACACCGCCGAGATCCCCGTCGAGCCCGAGCCCGACGGCGCGGTCTACGAGCACGTCGAGTGGGAGAGCCCAACGCTGCCGTGGGTGACCGTCGCCTTCCACGGCCCCGCTTCGTACGGCCCCGACGACGCCGACATGCGCGCCGCCGACGTCATCTCGAGCTACGCCTTCAGCTCGTCCTCCGACCTCTACAACAAGCTCGTGGTCGAGGAGCAGACGGTCGATCAGCTCTGGGCCTACTTCCCGGACCGCGTCGACCCGAACCTGCTCACCGTCGCCGCGCGCGTGAAGGACCCCGCCGACGTGTGGGCCGTCCGCGACGAGATCCAGCGGACCCTCGCCGACCTCCGCGCGAACGGCGTCGACGCCGAGCGGCTGGCCGCGATCAAGAGCAACCTGAAGTACAGCTTCGCGAACGGGCTCGACAACTCCGAGGCGATCGCGTCGGCCCTCGCGTCGTACGTCGCCGCCACGCGCGACGTGGAGACCATCAACGAGGTCTACGCCCGCTACGACGCCCTCGAAGCCGCCGACGTGCAGGCCGCCGCCAACGCCTACTTCACCGACGACCGGATGATCGTCACCACGCTCGCGCACGAGGATCTGCCCGCGGTGGACTCGAAAGTGGGGTCCGTGGATGCTTACGTGGACGACATGGCCGATACGCTGGGGGCCGAGATGGACGGCGGCGACGGCACCCCGCCGCGTCCGACCGCGACGCTCTCGCCCGTCCGCATGGACCGGGACGCGGCGGAGGCGGCGCCCGCCTTCGAGACGCTCGTGCAGCGCTCGGCGTCGCCGCTCGTGGACTTCCGCTTCCTCTTCCTCGCCGGGGCCGCCGACGACCCCGAGGGTAAGGAGGGCCTCGCCGAGCTCACGGCCCGGATGGTCGCCGACGCGGGCAGCGCGTCGATGACGATCTCTGAAATTCAGCGGGCGTTCTTCCCGCTCGCCGCCGGCTTCGGCTCCCAGGTGGACAAGGAGATGACCGTCTTCGGCGGGCGCACGCACCGCGATAACCTGGAGCGCTACTACGAGATCGTGTCGGCGCAACTCCTCGACCCCGGCTTCCGGGAGGAGGACTTCCAGCGGCTCAAGAGCAATCTCGTCAACGACATCCGCGTCGGGCTCCGCTCGAACAACGAGGAGGAGCTCGGCAAGGAGGTGCTCTACGAGATGATCTACGCCGGGCACCCCTACGGCCACCTCAACCTCGGGCACGTCGAGGCCGTCGAGTCGTTGACGCTCGACGACGTGCGCGATTTCTACCGCGAGCACTACACCCAGCAGAACCTCACGCTTGGCATCGCGGGCGACGCGCCTCCGGCCTTCGTGGACCGCGTCGAGGCCGACCTCGCCACCGCACTCCCGGCGGGTGAGCCCAGCGCGGACGAGGTATCGCCGCCGCCGATGCCGGACGGCGTCGAGGTCACCCTCGTCGAGAAGGACACGCGCGGCGCGGCGATCTCGATGGGCTTCCCGATCGAAGTCACGCGGAGCCACCCGGACTTCCCGGCGCTCTGGCTCGTGCGGAGCTACTTCGGCGAGCACCGCTCCTCGAACTCCCACCTCTTCCAGCGCATCCGCGAGGCGCGCGGGATGAACTACGGCGACTACGCCTACATTGAGTACTTCCCGCGCGGGATGTACCAGTTCTACCCCGACGCGAACCTCGGCCGCCAGAGCCAGATCTTCCAGATCTGGATCCGCCCCGTCCCGCCGGAGCAGACGCACTTCGCGACGAGGGCGGCGATGTACGAACTCGACAAGCTCGTCCGCGACGGGATGAGCGAGGCCGACTTCGAGGCCACGCGGAACTTCTTGCTGAAGTACGTCAACGTGCTCACCAAGAGCCAGGGCCGCCAGCTCGGCTACGCCCTGGATTCCGAGTTCTACGGCATCCCCGGCTTCACCGAGCTCATCCGTGACGGGCTGGAGAGCCTCACGCTCGACGAGGTCAACCGCGTGCTCCGCGAGCACCTCCAGACCGAAAATATGGCGCTCGTCGTCGTCACGCCCGACGCCGAGGCGCTCGCCGAGCGGCTCGCCTCCGACGCCCCCTCGCCGATCGCGTACAACGCGCCGAAGCCGAGCGAGATCATGGTCGAGGACGAGGTGATCCAGCAGGTCCCCCTCGGGATCGACCGCGCGGACATCCGCATCGTCCCCGCCGAGGAGGTCTTCGAACGCGCCATCTTCGCCGCTGAATAAGGTCGGCTGATGCAACGCAGAAGCACCGTGGGGGCGGCCGAAAGGTCGCCCCTACGTGTATGTGTACGGTAGGGAAAGCGGGAATCGGCACGCTTATGGACGGGGGGACCTGCAGCCCGCGATTCCCCACGTCACGGGTTAGAAACTACCCGCGGCGGTACGATCCTCCCCAGGCTCGGGCCGCCCCCGTCCAAGCCCAAGCCTCCATGTTCCCTCGTGCCCGCACTCCTTTTCTTCTTTTAGCCCTCGCACTCCTCGCCGGCTGTGACGCCGCGAGCGAGGAGGGGATGGCCACCCTCATGGGCCGCGTCGTCACGGTGAACTCCGCGCCGATCCAGGGCGCGACGGTCAACGTCGTTGGCACCGGCGAGACGGCCACCACCGACGCCACCGGCCAGTTCACCCTGCTCGTCGAGGCCGACAGCACCGGCGACAGCATCCCGCTCCAGGTCTTCGCCAGCGGGTACGGCGCGACGACGGCCTCCGCCATCGCTGTGGTCGACCAGGAGGTGACGATACCCCCCATCGTGCTGCAGTCGCTCGCCGGCGATGACGACGACGATGGCGGCAGCGGCGGCGGCGACGACGGCCCCGGTGGCGTCGACGATGGAGCCGAAGAGCCCTCCGGTCCGGCCGCCAGCATCACGCTCGTCGCCCGCTCGTCCGAGTCCATCGGCGTGCAGTCGGCCGGCGCCGACGAGACCGCGACGCTCACGTTCGTCGTGCTCGACGCCTTCGGCAACCCCATCGACGAAGCGAACGCGGTCGACGTCGACTTCTCGATCGCGGCGGGCCCCGGCGGCGGCGAGTTCCTCGCTCCGCAGCGGAAGACGACCAACCCGTCGGGCCGCGTGCAGACCACGGTGTCGAGCGGTGGCGCAGCCGGGACCATGCAGGTCGTCGCGACGGCCACGGGCGAGAACGGCGAGATCCGTTCGACGCCCGCCGTCATCACGATCACGGGCGGGCTCCCCCACGACGCGCACTTCAGCGTCGCGCCCGAGGCCTTCAACTTCCCCGGCTACACCCGCTTCGGCCTCATCAACCCCATCACCGCCTTCGTCGGCGACGTGTTCGCCAACCCGGTCCAGCCCGGCACCGCGGTCTATTTCACGACGAACGCGGGCATCATCGAGGGCGCGGGCGTGACCGACGCCCTCGGCCGCACGACGGTGCAGCTCATCTCGGCCGCCCCGCTGTTCACGGGGGAGCCGCCGGCCGCCTGCCCCGACGCCGACCCGACGGGCTACGCGCAGGTCACCGCGCGGACCGTGGACATGAACCAGCAGAGCATTGAGGCCCAGACCCCCGTGCTCTTCTCGGGCGACTCGAACATCCGTCGCCCCGTGGTCAACGCCGGCCAGGACGGCCTGGGCACGTACAGCTTTGTCGTGGAAGACCCGTTCGGGCACCCGCTCAGCGGCGGGACGACGATCACCGTGATCGCCGACGGCGTGAACGTCGAAGCCGTGGGCGACGTGAACGTCGAGCTCGGCGACTACCTCTGCCCCGGCGCCGGCCGCACGGAGTTCAACGTCAGCGTCGTGCAGGGCGACGCCATCGGCGAGGACGACCTCCCCCTCCCGCCCCAGATGGAAACCGTCACGATCAACGTGCGGAGCGTGAACGGGGACCTTCAGCTGACCGTGTTCAACGAGGGCGGCAACTTCCGCGTCGAGGTCGAGCGGCTCGAAGCGTAACGATCGCGGCGCTCCTCGGAGCGTGCGGAAAGCGTGCGGAGGCTGCCGGGGCGAACGCTCCGGCGGCCTCCGTATGTTTTAGTCCCCCCACCTCCGACCCCGTGAGCGACGACTGGACCGGCACCCTCCGCGCGATCTACACCGCCCCGCAGGCGAAGGCGCCGATGCGCTCGCTCGACGCCGCGAGGGCCGTGCCGGGGCGCGGGCTCGAAGGCGACCGCTACTTCTACGGCGAGGGCGCGTTCAGCCGCTGGCCCGGCCCGCGCCGCGAGGTCACGCTCATCGACGCCGACGCGCTCGCCGAAGCGGAGGCCGCGTTCGGCGTGGCGGTGTCGGCGGGGGAGCACCGGCGCAACCTCGTCGTGGCAGGCGTACCGCTCGCGGATCTGATCAAGAAGACGTTCGTCGTCGGCGGCGTGCGGATGCGCGGGGTGCGGGTGTGCGCGCCGTGCAAGTACCTCGCCCGCGTCACGGGGCAGGCGGCGATCTTCGACGCGCTCGTCGGGCGCGGCGGCCTCCGCGCCGAAGTGCTGACCGAGGGGACGATCCGCGCCGGTGACGCGGTGCGGCCGGGCTGAATCGGCCCGCGTTCGGGCCGAACGGGGCGGCGCTTCGGGCGTACCTTTTCGCCCCCCGCCGCAGGCCGTCCGAGCGCCCCGCCCCCGCCCGATGCTGATCCCCGACGACAAGGTCGAAGAAGTCAAGTCCGCCACCGACATCGTGGACGTGGTGAGCGACTACGTCCGGCTCAAAAAAGCGGGCTCCAATTTCAAAGGGCTCTGCCCGTTCCACAACGAGAAGACGCCGTCGTTCAACGTCAACCCCTCCATGGGGATTTTCAAATGCTTCGGGTGCCTGGAGGAGAACGAGCGCGTCTGGATGCATCGGGGCCTCCGGCCGATCCGCGAGGTGAGGGTGGGGGACCGCGTGCTCGGCATCGACGGCAGCGAGGAGGTCGTCGTCGCGCGGGAGGTCAAGCCCGGACGGGTGATCGCCCTCGAGCTCGACCCGCTCCGCCGCGATCCGCTCCGTCTCACCCCGGACCACACCTGCGCCTTCGTTCGCGCCGAGGACGCCCTCCGTGCGGTCCCCATGCTGTACCGGCAGGCCGGTCGCGGGGTGCGGTTCCAGGGTAGGAAGCGGTCGTACGAGGTGCCCCGCGCGTGCCCGATCCGCGAGGCCGAGGCCGCGTCCGTGCGGCCCGGCGACTACTTCCTCTTCCCGGTCATCCCCGACGACGCCCGCGCCGACGTGCCGCTCCCGAGCCCCCGTCGGCTCGCGCGCCGCCTCCGCGTGCCCGTCGAGACCGTGGCCGCGCCCGGCGGCCTGATGCCGACACCGAAGCGGGGGCGCGTGCCCGTCACCTTCGACGCGCTACCGGTCGATGAGGAAACCGCGCGCTTCTACGGCCTCTGGCTCGCCGAAGGGTCGTGCTATCGGGGCGGGGTCCGGTGGAGCTTTCACCGCGACGAAGAAGACCTCGCCGCTTTCGTGGTCGAGGTGCTCCAGAGCCGGTTCGGGTTGGCGGCGAGCATCCATCGCCGGCCCGAGCGGACGCAGCTCGAAGTGACCTGCTCGAACACCCACCTCTCGTTTCTCTTCCCGCAGTGGTTCGGACGCGGGGCGGCCCACAAACGAGTCCCGTACCCATCGCTCTTCTGGTCACGCCCGGCGCAGCGCGCCCTCCTCCGGGGCTACCTCGAAGGTGACGGCCATCGCCTCGGGGAGGGGCAATGGCGGGCGAAGACGGTTTCGCCGGACCTCGCGCGCGGTCTCTTCGCCCTCGCCGTGCAGGCCGGGCTGCCCCCCGTCGCGCATCGGGACCAGCGGCCGACGACGGGCGGGCACGTCGCCCACGAGTTCGGGACACGCGCCCGCGAGTCCGCCTCCGGTTTCTTCTACCCGATCGACGGGCGGGACTACTACTGGATGCGGGTCCGTTCGGCGGAGCCGGAAGAGGGCGCGCGCACGGTCGTCGATCTCATGGTGACGGGGACGCACACGTTTACGACGAAGGCGGGAGCCGTCCACAACTGCGGCGAGGGCGGTGACGCGATCTCGTTCGTGATGAAGGTGGAGGGGACGGGGTTCACCGAGACCGTCCGGATGCTCGCCGAGCAGGCCGGCATCGAGCTCCCGGCCGAGGGCGCCCGCGACCCGCACGGCGACGAGAAGGAGTCGATCCTCCACGCGCTCCGCTTCGCCGCGCGGTGGTACTACGAGCAGCTCACCCAGTCCGACGTCGGGCGGCAGCGTGGGCTCGGGTATTTCGAGAGCCGCGGCCTCGCGCCGGAGACGATCAAGAAGTTCGGGCTCGGGTTCGCACCCGACGCGTGGGACGGCCTGCTGAGGGCGGCGGAGGCGGCCCAGATCAAGCCCGAGACGTTGGACAAGGCCGGGCTCGTCCTCCCGAACAACAACCGCGACGGCTTCCACGACCGCTTCCGCGAACGGGTGATGTTCCCCATCTTCTCGCACGTCGGCAAGGTGCTCGGCTTCGGCGGGCGCGTGCTGCCCGACAGCGCCCCGCCGACGGGCGACTACGTCCCGCCGAAGTACATCAACTCGCCCGAGACGCGGGTCTACCACAAGAGCCGCGTGCTCTACGGGCTCTACCAGAGCAAGCAGGCCATCCGGGGTTCCGAAGAGGCGATCCTCGTCGAGGGCTACACCGACGTCATCTCGCTCTATCAGGCCGGGGTGAAGAACGTCGTCGCCTCCAGCGGGACGGCGCTCACGCCGGAGCAGGTGAAGGCGCTCGACCGCTACGCCAAGCGCGTCCTGCTGCTCTACGACGCCGACTCCGCCGGGGCCGCCGCCGCGCTGCGCGGCATCGACCTGATCCTGCGCGCCGGGCTCGCCGCCTACGTCGTCTCGCTCCCCGACGGCGCCGACCCCGACTCGTTCGTGCAGCAGTTCGGCGGCGAGGCGTTCCGCACCTTTCTCCAGAAAGAGCGGCAGAGCTTCGTGCATTTCAAAGTCGCGGCGGCGAAGCGGGCGGGCGCGCTCGCGACGCCGGAGGGGCAGGCCGAGACGGCGCGCTCCGTGCTCGAATCGATCGCGCAGATCCCCGACACCGTGGCCCAGGACGGCTACATCCGCGTCGCCGCCGCCGAGCTCGGCGTGCCGGACATCCACCTTCGGATGCAGTTCCGCGACGTGCTCAAGCGGGGCGGCGGGCCGCGCCGCGAGCCTCGCTACGAAGCGCCGCCGCCCGAGGACGAGTTCGACGCGGGGGCGCCGCCGCCGCCGGAGACGTTCGAGATGAAGCCGGAGGAGGGGGCGCTCCTGCGGCTGATGCTGGAGCGCGGCAGCCCGATGGTGGAGCACGTCCTCGGGCACATGGCGCTCGAAGAGTTCTCGCCGGGACCCGTCCGCGAGACCGTGACGCACCTCCTGGAGCAGTACCGGCAGGGGCGCGTCGACAAGACGGCGTTCACGGGCGGGCAGTTCGGCACGACGGTGCAGCAGATCGCGGCGGGCGTGCTCGTGGACCGCCACGCGCCGTCGGACCATTACGAGCGGAAGGGGATCCGCGTGCCGGAGATGAACGCCGAGCCGTTCGAAGCGGCGGCGAGCGCGATGACGCTGCTCAAGCTCGACCGCGTCAACGAGGCGATCGAACTCGTCAGCCGCAGGACGTACGCGGCCGAGCAGGCGGGCGAAGACCTCACCGCGCTCCAGCAGCGGATGCAGGAGCTCCAGCGGTTGAAAATGCAGATCGAGCGGCGCGAGTTCTTCGAGTGGGGGCAGGCCGAAGGCGGCGAGTGACGAATCGCCGGACGCCGCCCCCTGGGTGCCGATAAGTCTCCGCTCCGCGCCGGCACTCCAGAGGGGTTCGGACGTATGTTCCAACCCCTCTCTACCCCCCGCCCCTATGCCTGACCGCCGCGATACGTCCGACACGACCGAGCCTACCGAGGAGCCGGTCGCCCTCAAGTCCGGGGCGACGCCCGCGCCCGAGCGCGACGGCGAAGCGCCATCGCCGGGCGAAGCGCCATCGCCGGGCGAAGCGCCATCGCCGGGCGGTGACGGCGCCGCCGCCGGCGACGCCGCGCCGCGTGACGCCCACGTCGTGCCCGCCGAGCCGGAGTGGGACTTCGCCGTGCCGCTCGCCGTCGTGCCGCAGCCCGTGCCCGACGACGTGGACCCCGCCGACCCCGCGCTCTACTTCAACCGCGAGCTGAGCTGGCTCGACTTCAACGCC
>CAYTJT010000121.1:0-9470 GCA_964438105.1 uncultured Rhodothermales bacterium
CCACACGATCGCGTGGGGGGAGGGCGACGACGCCCGGCAGTTCGTCCTCCACCTCGTCCCGAGCGGCATCTTCCACCCCGGCACGGCGTGTGTGATCGGCAACGGCGTCGTGATCGACCCCGTCGCGCTGATGGAGGAGATCCGCACGATCGGCGAGCTCGGCTTCGAGGTCGAGGGGCGGCTGTTCATCAGCCACAACGCCCACCTCATCATGCCCTACCACAAAGCCATCGAGCAGGCGCGCGAGCGCTACCGCGACGCCGGCGCGATCGGCACGACGGGCAGGGGGATCGGCCCGGCCTACGTCGACAAGTTCGCACGAACGGGCATCCGTGTCGTCGATTTGCTCGACCGCGACGTGCTGCGCAAGAAGCTGACGACGGCCATTGAGGAGAAGAACGCGATCTTGAAGTCGGTCTACGGCGCCGAAGGGCTCGACGTGGACGAGCTGATCGAGGAGTACGTCGAGTTCGACCGGCAGATCGACCCGTTCGTGAAGAACACGCCGGAGTACCTCAACGCCGCGCTGAAGGAGGGCAAGCGCGTGCTCGCCGAGGGCGCGCAGGGCTCGCTCCTCGACGTGGACTTCGGGACGTACCCCTTCGTCACGAGCAGCCACCCGACGGCGGGCGGCTGCTGCACCGGCCTCGGCATCCCGCCGACGGCCGTGGACCGCGTCATCGGCATCGTGAAGGCGTACTGCACGCGCGTCGGCAACGGGCCCTTCCCGACCGAGCTCGACGGCGACGCCGCGCACGACCCGGACGGCATCGGGCAGACGCTCCGCGACGTCGGGCAGGAGTACGGCGCGACCACCGGCAGGCCCCGCCGCTGCGGCTGGCTCGACCTCGTCGCCCTCCGCTACACCGCCTCGATAAACGGCTTCACCGACCTCGCCATCACCAAGCTCGACGTGCTCGCCGGGCTCGACGAGCTGAAGGTCTGCACCCGCTACCGCATCGACGGCAAGGAGACCGACCGCTTCCCGAACGACCTCGCCACGCTGGAGCGGGCCGAGCCGATCTACGAGACGTTCGCAGGCTTCGCCGACCTCGGTGGCGCCGAACGCGTGGACGGTCTGCCCGAGACGGCGCGCCGCTACCTCGGCTTCGTCTCCGACTTCCTCGACGTGCCGATCTCGACCGTCTCGACCGGGCCGAAGCGCGAAGAGACACTGGAGGTCTAGCCGTGCGAGAGGGGCGGACTCGTGTTGTACTTTCGTAGCCTCACGCCCGATCGTCGCACTTAGCCTCGCTCCGTGAAAGCCTACCGTACCTCGGTCAAGATCAAGCTCGGCCTCATCGTGGCGGCCGTGCTGATCGCCGTGGCGTCGCTGTGGTATACGAACGCGCTCGCGAACCGGCTGATGCAGCAGGAGCGGGCGGCGATCCAGCTCTGGGCGCGGGCGCAGGAGTACGTCACCCAAGTCGACGCGGTCAACCCGCACCAGGACGACTTCGTCCGGCTCGAACGCCTGCTCGCGGGCAGCCTCGCCGCTGGCGAGCTTGGCCTGAATCGCCGCGCGGCCGACTCGCTCCGGCAGGCGCTCCGGTGGGCGCGCTCGATGCCCGCCTCCGACGAGATCAACTTCGTCTTCAACGAGATCGTCGAGCCGCAGTCGCGCTTCAACGTGCCGGCCATCATCACCGACACGAGCCTCGCCGTCGTCATCACGAGCCGGAACGTGGCCGTGGACTCGTCGCAGACGCAGGAGCAAATCGACGCGGACCTGCTGCGCACGGCGGCGGCCTACGACGCCATCCACCCGCCGATCCGCCTCGACCTCGGCGGCGGGCTCGACGTGCAGCTCATCCACTACGGCGAGAGCGAC
The DNA here is from genome assembly GCA_964438105.1 of uncultured Rhodothermales bacterium. Lineage (GTDB taxonomy): Bacteria > Bacteroidota > Rhodothermia > Rhodothermales > JANQRZ01 > JBBSMX01. The sequence goes on from CAYTJT010000121.1 coordinate 1,832, forward strand.
ACCGTCCGCTCGCTCCGGTGGTTCCCGTTCTGGCAGTTCCTCTTCGTCGGCCTCTTCATCCTCGTCGGCTATCTCGGGTTCTCGTACGTCCGCCGCAGCGAGCAGTCGAGCCTGTGGGTGGGGATGGCGAAGGAGGCCGCCCATCAACTCGGCACGCCGATCTCCAGCATTATGGGCTGGATCGAGCTGCTGCGCGTCGGCGACAGCGGCGTCGATAACGAGCAGGTGGCGGATGAGCTCGAAAAAGACGTCGGCCGCCTTCACCGCGTCGCCGACCGGTTCCAGAAGATCGGCTCCGTCCCGACGCTCGAAGCGCAGCCGCTCGCGCCGGTCGTCGAGGGGATCGCCGACTACGTCCGACGCCGGATGCCGACGGTGGGTCGCCGCGTTCGGCTCGACGTCGATGTGCCGCCGGAGCTGTGGGCCGCGCTCAACCGCGAACTGTTCGAGTGGGTCGTCGAGAACCTGTTGAAGAACGCGCTCGATGCCGTCGAGGGGAGCGGGGAGATCCGGGTCCACGCCTACCGCGAGCCGTCGCGCCGGGGCATAGGCACCGTCACGATCGACGTGAGCGATACGGGCCGAGGCATCGAGCGCGGCGCGGCACGCCACATCTTCCGCCCTGGCTTCTCGACGAAGAAGCGCGGCTGGGGGCTCGGGTTGAGCCTCGCCAAGCGCATCGTCGAGGATTACCACGGCGGCACGCTCGGGCTCGCCGAGTCGAAGCCCGGGCAGGGCACGACGTTCCGCATCACCCTCGACGCCATCGAGCCCACGAGCGCGCCCGACGCCGAGCGCCGCGAGGTCGCCGCGCTGCCGCGCTGACCACGCGACAAGCGCAGGCTAAGCGGCGAGCCCTTCGAGGAGCGTCCGCGCGGTGAGGCGGGCGAGCGCGTCCACGTCGTCGGGCTCTTCCATCTGGCCGTCCACGAGAAGCGAGGCGAGGCCGTGCACTGTCGCCCATGCCACGTACGCGAGCGCTTCGGGCTCGTCGGCGCGGAGGTCGCCGGTGGCCTGCCGTGCGGCGATGAGCGCGACGAGTTCGTCGTACGTCGCGTCGGCGGCGGCTTGCAGCGCGGGGACCTGCCGCCGGGCCAGCGCCTCGCGGCCGTACATCAACCGGTAGTGCGCCGGGTTGTCGACGGCGAAGCGGACGTAGGCCACCCCCATCGCCTCGAACCCGGCGAGCCCGGCTGCGACGTCGTCGTTGACGGCGTGGAGCGACGCCCGCAGCCGCTCGAACCCCTCGGCCGCGATGGCGACGAGGAGGTCGGCTTTGTCGGCGAAGTGCCGGTAGGGGGCGGTGCGCGACACGCCGACGGCGTCGGCGAGGGCGCGGAGCGTGAGCGCGTCGGTGCCGCCGTCGCGGAGGAGCGTGGCGGCGGCGTCGAGCAGGGCGCGGCGGAGGTCGCCGTGATGGTACGAATCGGGCATGGGAGAAGATCGGGACCCTTGTTGACAGTGTCAACATTGAGCAGTAAGTTGACGGCGTCAACATGCCCCCACCATCATCTCCGGCCCCGTGAAAGCTCCGACCGCGTTGCCCGTCCTGTCCTGCGTGATCTACAGCCTGATCGTCGCAGGCGCCCTCCCTCTTGCGGTGCCTGCCGCGCTGGCGCAGACCATCGACGAGAAACCCCGCTCCTGGCACCGAGGGCTCGTCGTCGGGGGCGGCTATCTGCTCGCCGCTCCGCAGGGGAGCTTCGGCGAAACGGCAGGCGGTCCGCACGGCGGCCTCCACGTGTTCGTCGGGCTGCAAGACGAGCGGTGGTCGGCCGGGATCGACGTGGACGGGTTCACCTTCAGCCGCGCTGAGGAACGCGTCGCGTTACCGTCCGGTCCCTCGGTCTCGCTCGATTCGCGGTCGGACGCGGCGCGCATCAGCCTGTATGGGCGGTACGGGCCGAGGTTCGGTGCCCTGCACCCCTTTGCGGAAGCGACCGTGGGGGTGCAGGTGTTCGAGACGAGGACGACGCTGGGGGGATCGTCTTCGGAAGGGGGAGGCGGCAGCGTGAGTGCGCGATCCGCGACGCCGACGGCCGGCGTGGGCGTCGGGGTGATGGGCATAGCGGAGGGGGTGCGGATCGGGTGGTTCGTGCGGGCGCGCGTGGCGACGGGCGGCCGGGCGAGCTACCTCGTCTTCGACGACGAGACGGAGCGGTTCGACCCGCACGCGTCGGGCACCACGTCGGCTGCGGTCAGCATCGGCGTCCTGTTCTACCCGTTCTAAGAGTCCGTTTATGAAGATGCTGGAGGCCTGCGAGCGGCTGCAAAAGCTCCCCTCGTCGTTGCGCAGCATCGCCGATGCTCACGCATCGCCTACTTCGCGCGCCTTGAGGGCGGCTTTCTCGCTCGCTCTCGCCTTCTCCTGAACTCCATAAACGCACTCTAACCACGAGCGCGATGAAGAGGCTCAACAGGGCGATGCTCGGATCACTTCGCATCACCGTCGTCGCGGTGGTCGTCGCCGTGGGCACGCTCGCGGTGCTGCTCGCCGGGCTCGTGCCGATGCGGGTGCGGGGCGCACGCCTCGGCGGGTGGGTGGTGACGGCGATGGCGCGCCTCGCCGCCGTCGCCTTCGGCGTGCGCGTCGCGTGCGAGCAGCCCGAGCGGCTGCGGCTGCACCGCGGGTTCGTCTTCCCGAACCACCTGTCGTACGCCGACATCATCGTGCTCCTGCACCTCTTTCCGCTCCGATTCCTGAGCAACCACGTCGTCGAGCGGACGCCGTTCGTGGGGTGGGTGGCGAAGGCGATCGGGACGGTGTTTGTGGACCGCGGCGACCGCGACGCCCGCGCCGAGGCGCGGCGCGAGCTGGCCGAGGCGCTGCGGGAGCGGGACCACCCGCCGCTCGTGCTCTTCCCCGAAGGGCGGATCGGGGAGGGCGGCTACCTGCACCCGCTCCGGCGCGGCGCGTTCGAGGTGGCGGCGGAAGGCTCCGTGCCGTACCTCCTCTGCGCGATCCACTACAGCGAGGTGGAAACCATACGCTGGGCGCGCGGCGAGCCCTTCATGACGGCGCTGTGGCGGCTCGCGCGGCACCGCGGCCCGATGGAGGCGCGGCTCGTGTTTCTCGGCGCGGTCCACCCGACGCCCGACGACGAGGCCGACGCGCTCGTGGCCCACGCCGAAAATCTGCTCGGCGCAGAGATCCAGCGCACCCCCACCGACTCCGCTAGAGCCGAGGGGTAGGGTCGGTGAACATCGTCGAGTCCACTCGCGACGGCGTTTGCAGGCCGCCGGTGAGGATCGCGACGGGCGCCGACGGCAGCTCTTTCCGCGCGGACAGGTAGACCGGGCCGCCGGGGCCTTGCAGCGTCTGATACGCCGTCCACTCGAACGAGCGCGGCGCCGTGTCGCTTTCGAGCAGGAACGTCCAGCGCGTCAGCCGTCCGGTTTCTTTGTCCGCGAACAGCCAGTACTGGTCGCCAGGCGTGATGCCGACGCCGTCGAACGAGAGGCGGATCGCGTCGTGCGTGGCGTCGGACGAGTCGGGCGCATACGTGCGCGTCACGCCGGGGTCGAACAGCTTGAGCGGAGCGGCGAGCCAGTACGTGTCGTTGATCGTGCGGCGCTGGGCGGTCGCGAGGGCTTCGTCGGCCGCCGCACCGGTGAGCGGGGTGCCGTCGGCGTAGACCGTCGCGCTGTCCGGCCACGCGGAAAACAGGGCGACGTAGACCGTGTCGCCGCCGCCGGGCCATTCGACGCGGTAGCGGTCCTGCGCCTTCCCCCAGTAATGCCGGCCGGAGACCTGCTGCTGCCCCCCGCGCTCGACGCCGAACTCGAAGCGGAGCGCCGGAAGCGCCCGCCACGCTGCGAAGCCGCCGGAGGCTTCGGCGATCCGGAACGCGATCGAGTCGGCGCGGTTTTCGAGCGGGACCGGGGCACCGCCGGCCGACGTTGCCGCGGGGTTCGCGGGCGGTGCGTCCGGTGAATCTGTGCAACCGATGAGGCCGAAGAACAGAAGGGCGAGGGCGAGCGAGGAGAAGCGGAGCATCGGAGAACGGGGAGGTGAAACGTCAGCGCGCCATCGCGACGCCGTCGGTCAAGGCGTCGGGCGGGAGGTCGGTGACGGCGACGTAGATATCGTCCCGGTCGCGCCAGACGACGACCTCGTTGCCCCCGGCGCGGCGGACGAACGGCGCGCCCGCGTCGAGCTCGTCGTAGTCGGCGTCGGTGAGGCGGAGGCGGTCGGGGACCTGGTCGAGCAGGGCGTAGCTGTAGGCGAAGACGGCGACGCTGCGGCCCTCGGCGTCGCCGTAGAGGAACACCGGCACCTCCACGGCCGGCGCCGTCAGCGCGATCGCGACGCCGCGCAGCGGGACCGCCTCGAACACGGGCACGGCGACGCGCCACCCGAACTCGTCGCGGACGTAGCGGCGGGCCTCGGCGGGCGTGTCAGTCTCCAGCCGGAGCTGGAGCCGCCCGGCCGCATCGAGCGAGCGGACGAGCGCGTCGGCGTCGGTTGCCCGGCCGGAGGGGCGCGAGAGCACGTAGCCGATGAGCGCCGCCGCGGCGATGACCAGGACGGCCAGCACCACGCGCTGCAGCGGCGAACGCTTCGCCGAGCCGGACGACGTGCGTGGCGTCGTCTCGGCCGGAGTAGAGGCAGGCTCTGCTCGCGCCGGCTCCGTGGCGACAGGTGGCGCCGGCTCTTCCAGTGGCGCGGCGTCGAACGCTTGCGGCGGCTCGGCTGGCAGCGACGCCCCGGCGTCGTCTGGGGAAGGCGGCACGTCGGGCAGGCCGCTCGCCTCGGGCACGATCGTGTCCGGCTCGGCTTCCGCGTCGTGGGGCTCCGGGTCGGGGGCTCCGGGCGGAGGGGCGGGCGCCGACTCCCGAGGGAGCACCGAAGGGCCGAGATCGCCGGGCTCCGACGGGTCGGCGGGGGGCTCCGGGGCGAATGCTCCGGGTTCGGATGCTCCGGGTTCGGATGCTCCGGGTTCGGATGCTCCGGGTTCGGATGCTCCGGGTTCGGATGCTTCCGCGTCGGACGCGTCGCGGCGGTCGGGGGCGTCAGAGGTGGCGAGGAGCAGCATGGCGAGGGGGCCGAGCGAGAAGGGGCCGCGGAGCGGCGGGCGGGCGCAAGATAACGCGGCCTACTCGCCCTCGCTGAACACGACGTGAACGACGATGCCCTTCTGGATGCTCAGCAGCCGCGCCGCGTCGCCCCCGTTGACCCCGACCTCGAGCATCCCCGACGAGCCGACGAGCGCCACCGGCTCGCCCGGCTCCACGTCGGCGTACGTCGTGTGGACCGCGTCGAGCGCCGTCGAGCCGACGTAGCACTTCACGCTGCGCCCGGCGCGGTGCGCGTCGAGGAGGTCGGCCGGGACGTTTGTGATCGCATTCCCGAACCGGTCGATGTGGACGACCCAGCCGCGGAGGCCCTGCTCGTCGGCGAGGGGCTGGACCCAGTGGAGCCGCTGGATGTCGGCGGCCGGCGAGCCGAGGTTTGTGAGGGCGCGGCCGGAGGCGAGGTGGGCGGCGGCCGGGGCGAAGATGTCGCGCCCGTGGAACGTCGCGCTCGGCGTCGGTGAGCGCCACACGTCGGGGTTGTCGAGCACGACGGCCTCGTCGGGGGCGCCGGGCAGGAGGGAGAACAGCCCGTTGTCGGGCCCGACGAAATACTGGTCGCCGATGCGGAGGGCGAGGGCGCGGCGCTCGGTCCCCACGCCCGGGTCGACGACGACGAGGTGGACGGTTTCGGGCGGGAAGTAGGGGATCGCCTCGCGCAGGACGAACGCCGCCTCCATCACGTCCTGCGCGGCGATGCCGTGCGTGACGTCGACGAGCCGGAGGTTGGGGTTGACCGAGAGCGCGACGCCTTTCATCGCGGCGACGTACGCGTCGTCGAGGCCAAAATCGGTGGTGAGGGTGAGCAGGCGCACGGGGTGGGGCGAATGACGGAGGGAATACGGGGCCGAAGGTAGCAACACCGACCGCCCGAAAGCAGATCGGCACGGAGGGCGGAATCATCCTATCTTCCAGCGAGTCCTCCTTCCCCGTCTCCCCACTCATGCCCGACGCATCCCCCGAGCCCACGCCCAACCCCGAGGGGCTGACGGAACGCCACCAAGACGCGCTCCAGCAGTTCATCCTCCTGTGGGGCGAGATGGCGACCTACTGGGGCATCAACCGGACGATGGCCCAGATCCATGCGCTCCTCTACGCCGTCGAACGCCCGCTCGACACGGACGAGATCATGGAGCGGCTCCAGATCAGCCGGGGCAACGCGAACATGAACCTCCGCTCGCTCGTCGACTGGAACCTCGTCAAGAAGACGCACCAGATCGGCAGCCGGAAGGATTTCTACGTCGCAGAGAAAGACATCTGGAAGATCTCGACGACGATCATCCAGGAGCGGCAGCGCCGCGAGATCGCGCCCGTCAGCGAGGCGCTCGTCTCGTGCATCGGCGAGATGAAGGCGGGCGGGGCGCTCTCGGAAGAGGAGGCGCAGTTCCTCGAACGGATGGAGAACATGCAGGAGTTCATGCGGGTCTTCGACGAGTTCACCGAGGTCCTGCTGCCGTTCCTCCACCAGCGGAACGCGCGCAAGGTGCAGAAGCTCACCGGCTTCGCAGCCCGCCTCAGCCAGGGGAAGAACGGGGGCGGCGACCGTGACTGAGTCGACGAAGGAGACGGGGGACCGCGGCGAAGACCTCGCCGCCGACTTCCTCGAAGCGAAGGGCTATCGCATCCTCGAACGGAACTACCGCTTCAACCGCGAGGAGGTGGACCTCGTGTGCTTCCAGCCCTACGAGGACTACACGCAGGGCGGCGAGCTCGTCTTCGTCGAGGTGAAGGCGCGGCGCGGGCTGGCCTACGGTCGGCCCGAAGCGGCCGTGACGCTCGACAAGCAGGAGGCCATCATGCGCGTCGCCGAGGCCTACCTCCACGAGACGCGGCTCGAAGGGGCGCTCGCCCGCTTCGACGTGATCGCGATCCTGCTCGGCGGGCACGAGCCCGAGATCGAGCACTTCGAGAACGCGTTCGGGATGTTCGGATGAGCACGCCGCCCGGCGCATCGCAGCCGATGCCGTCTGCGGCGATCGATGCGCCGCCGCCCGGCCGACCCGCGCTTCTGCTCCACGGCGGCGCGTGGGCCATCCCCGACAACGAAACGGCCGCGCACGTCGAGGGCATGACGGCCGCGCTCGTCCGAGGTCGCGCCCTGCTCGAAGGCGGCGCCTCGGCGCTCGAAACGGTCGTCGAAACGGTTGCCGTGCTGGAGGCGCACCCGGCGTTCGACGCGGGGCGCGGGGCCGTGCTCGACCGCTCGGGCCGCGCCCAGCTCGACGCAGGCGTGATGTGCGGCGCGACGCTCCGCTGGGGCGCCGTCGCTCACGTCCGCCGCCTCGCGCACCCCATCCGCGTCGCCCGTCACCTCCTCGACGGCGACGGGCAGGAGCGGCTCCTCGTCGGGCCGGGCGCCGAGGCCTTCGCCGAAGAAGTGGGGTTCGGCCTCATCGAAAACGAACGCCTCGTCGTAGAGCGCGAGCGCGAACGGTTCGTGCGACTGCGCGACGAGGCCGCGTTCCACACGAGCCGCGCCTTCTCGGGCGCCGCTGCCGAGTCCGACCCGCGCGGCACCGTCGGCTGCGTCGCGCTCGACGCCGACGGTCGCCTCGCCGCCGCGACC
>CAYTJT010000122.1:0-9426 GCA_964438105.1 uncultured Rhodothermales bacterium
TATCTATAGAGAGACACGTACTCTATAGAGGGACAGGGTTTCGGCCGATCGGGCCGGGCCTGCCACGCTGACGGAGAGGGGACCATGAGCACCACCACGCAAGCGCTCCACCGGCCTTCCTACACGATCTCGCTCGTGGACGAGGAAGGCAACGTACAGTACCAGAGCTCCGCCGTCGAGGCCCTCCTCGGGTACAAGCCCGACGAGATGGCCGGGTCGGCGTGGTTCTCGTACGTCCACGGCGACGACGCGCCGCCCGTGCAGAGCCAGTTCAACGAGATGGTGAGCCGGGGCGGCGAACAAGCCCGGTGGATCCTCCGCTTCCGCGCCGCGCGCGGCACGTGGCAGCCCGTCGAAGTCCGCGCCCGCAACCTGCTGTCCGACCCGGACGTCTGCGGCGTGCTCCTGAGCCTCCGGGCCGTCGGGCGCACAACCGAGGGGAGGTGAGCGATGAGTTGGCGATCGTCAGACGTAACGCGCCTCTGGATGGTCCACACCGAGCGTAGGGTGAGGAGCACCGAGCGCAGGGTGCGGAAGAGCCGGCCGTACGTTGCAGCGACCACGGCACGGAAGCGTATCTTGAGCCTTTCCGCTTTGCTCTCGCGCCCGCCCCTATGGAACGTCGTACCAAGATCGTCTGCACCCTCGGCCCCGCCACCGCCGACCGTGACACCATCCGCGGGCTGATCGACGCGGGGATGGACGTGGCCCGGCTGAACTTCTCGCACGGGACCCACGACGACCACCGAGCCATGATCCGGCTCGTCCGCGAGGAGTCCGAGCGCGCCGGCCGCGTCGTCCCGATCCTCCAGGACCTGCAGGGCCCGAAGATCCGCCTCGGCAACGTCGAGCAGGGCTCGGCGCTGATCCACAAGGGGCAGCAGCTCGTGCTCACGACGGAGCCCCTCGAGTTCAGCACGTCGGAGCGGGCCTTCGTCTCGTACGAGTCGCTCCCCGACGACGTCGAGCCCGGCGGGCGCATCCTCATCGACGACGGGCTCATCGAGCTCAGGGTGAAGGACGTCAACGGCTCCGACGTCACGACGGAGGTCGTCGTCGGCGGGCTGCTCCGCACGAAGAAAGGCGTCAACCTCCCGCACATCCACACGAGCCGCCCGTCGATGACGGACAAGGACGTCCGCGACCTCGAGTTCGGGCTGAGCAACAACGTCGACTTCATCGCGCTCTCGTTCGTCCGCACCGGCGGCGACGTCGAGGCCCTGCTCGAGCGGGTCCGCGAGAGCGGGCGCGAGGTGGGCATCGTCGCGAAGATCGAGAAGCCCGAGGCCGTGGACCACTTCGAGGAGATCCTCGACAAGGTGGACGGCATCATGATCGCGCGCGGCGACCTCGGCATCGAGATGCCGATGCAGCAGGTGCCGATCGTGCAGAAGCAGATCATCCGGAAGTGCCTCGCCGCGGCGAAGCCCGTGATCACGGCGACGCAGATGCTCGAGTCGATGATCGAGAACCCGCGCCCGACGCGCGCCGAGGCCTCCGACGTGGCGAACGCCGTGCTCGACGGGAGCGACGCGGTGATGCTCTCGGGCGAGACGGCCGCCGGGAAGTACCCCGTCCGCACGGTCGAGGCGATGGCGGAGATCATCCAGACCGCGGAGAAGAACCGCCGGATGCTGGGGAGCTGGCAGGTCGACGCGGGGAAGCACCAGGAGACGGGCGGCGTCACGCAGGCCATCTCGTACACGGCCGTGCAGATCGCCGAGGAGGTGGGCGCCGTCGCGATCGCCTGCCTGACCCACTCGGGCTCGACCGCCCGCGCGATCGCGCGGCACCGCCCGGCGATGCCGGTCGTCGCGTTCACCGACAGCCAGCGCATCGTGGGGCAGCTCGCGCTCCTGTGGGGCACGCGCGGCATCGGCGTCCCCTTCCAGCACCACACCGACGACGGGATCGGGACGGTGCGCCGCATCCTGACCGAGCAGGGCATCGCGAAGCCGGGCGACGCGATCATCATCACCGCGGGGCTCCCGCTCCCGGCGAAGGGGATGACGAACATGGTGCACGTGAGCCAGCTCTAGCCGAGCGGCGAATTATACGGATTTCGATCTCCGATATCGGGATACCCGCCGCCGTCGAGGCCGTCCTCATCGCCGTAGAGACGCAGCATGCTGCGTCTCTACCGTCGGTCGAGCTGGAATCATACCGACACCGACACACAGAATCCGTAGTACGAGGGGCGAACGACGAGCGGCGAGAGGGCGTCCCGATACCGAGTGGGGGACCGTATCCGCTCGCCGCGCGCTACGCAATTTCGTATCCTCTCCCGCGTTAGCCACCTCCCGCCCTCCCGAACCGCCGTCCCCCCGTCCGTGCTCATGCGCCGCTGCGTCGTCGTCCTCGCCGCCCTCGTGCTGGCGTCCGGGCTCTCCGGGTGCGGCCGGTTCCTCGGCCAGCGCTACGACAACTTCACCGCGTACTACAACACGTTCTACAACGCGAAGCAGGCGTTCGAGCGGGAAGAGGAGGCGCTGCTCACGGCCGAGCGCCCGGTCGACCGGAATCGGTACCTCCCCCTCTTCGTCGAGCCCGTGGAGAGCCGTCCGTCGGACGGGTTCGCGAAGGCCGTCGAGAAGGGGGCCGACCTGCTGCGCGAGCACCCCGAGTCGAAGTGGGTGGACGACGCGCTCCTGCTGATCGGGAAGGCCTATTTCTACCAGGGCAACGTCACCGGGGCCGAGCAGAAGTTCCGCGAGACGATCGCCCTCGACGAGGACCGGCTCGAAGACGAGGCGTGGCTGTGGCTCGGCCGCACGCTCACGGCCGCCGAGCGGTACGAAGACGCCGCGCTCGCCCTCCGCGAGGGGCTCGACCGCGAGGGCGTGCGCCCAGCGTGGGCCGACCAGATGCGCCTCGCGCTCGCCGAGGTGGACGTGCGCGAGGCCGAGTGGGAAGAGGCGGTCGAGTCGCTGCAGGCCGGGCTCGACGGGCTCCGCGAGGACGAGCTGGCGGCGCGGGCGGCGTTCCTGCTCGGGCAGGTGTACGAGGCGCTGGACCGTCCGGCCGATGCCGCCGCGGCGTACGGGCGCGTGCTCGGTTACGGCCCGCGCTACGAGCTCTCGTACGCGGCCCAGCTCTCGCGGGCCCTCACGCGCGGGCTTAGCGGGGAGGGGGAGCCCGCGCTCGACGAGCTCCGCCGGATGGGCCGCGACGACAAGAACTTCGAGAACCGCGCCGAGATCGCGCTGACGCGGGCCCGCGTGCTCGCTGCCATCGGCCGGCCGGACGAGGCGCGGGTGCTCCTCCAAACGCTGCTCTACGACCCCGACCCGTCGATGCGCATCGGCTCGGTGCAGGGGCAGGTCCACTACCGCCTCGCCGAGGTCTACCGCGACGGGCTCCGCAACTACGTCCGCGCCGCCGCGCACTACGACACGGCCGCCACGGCCATCCGTCAGCCCGACCTCCTCGAGACCGAGGCGACGGCGCAGGCGATCACCGACGCCCCGGCGCGGTCGGAGACGTTCGGGAACTACGCCCGCGTCTCGGCCGAACTCGCCGCGATGGACTCGCTGCTCTACCTCGGCAGCCTCGACGACGAGGCGTTCGCCGCCGCCATCGAAGAGATCCGGGCGCAGCGGGCCCGGGAGGCGGAGGAGCAGGCCCGCGACCTCGAACGGCGCCGCTCGGAGCAAGGCTTCGGCGACGGCCCCGGCCTCGACGGCTTCGACGAGTCCGACCGTGGGGCCGGGGCGGGCGGTACGCAGACGGGAGGGGGAGACCGTCAGAACGCGGGGTTTTTGAACTACCGCAACCCGGTGCAAGTGCAGGAAGAGCTCATCGCGTTCCAGGCCCGCTGGGGCGACCGCCCCCTCGTGCCGAACTGGCGGCGAGCGGCGGCCATCGGCGGCGGCATCGAGGTGCAAGAGGGGGTGGCGGAGACGCTCGCGAACATCCCCAACCCCAACACGCCCATCGCCACGCGCGAGGACTTCATCGACCTCTCGGGCGTCCCGCGCGATCCGTTCACGCAGCAGCGTATGCGCGAGAGCCGGGCCGCCGCCCGCTACGAACTCGGCAACGTGCTCTTCCTCTCGCTCGGCGAGCCGGACTCGGCGTCGGTGCTCTACCGGAGCGTGCTGGACGAGGGCACGGAGTCGCCCATCTCGCGGCGCGCCCACTTCGCCCTCGCCGAAGCGCAGCGGGCGCTGGGCAACGCCGTCGAGGCGGAGCGGCTCTACCGAGAGATCCTCGACCGCTACCCGGAGTCCCGCTTCGCCGAGCAGGCGCGCAGCGAACTCGGCCTCGGGCCCGCCCGAGACGTCGTCACGGCCGACTCGCTCGGGCTGGCCGAAGCGGCCTACGAGGCCGCCTACGCGCAATGGAAAGCGGAGGACTACGCCGACGCCCTCGCTGCGATGCTCGCCCTCAGCGAGCGGTATCCCGCCACGCCGGCCGCCGGCCGCGCGCGCCTCGCCGCCGGGGCGATCTACACCGAGTGGGCGGCCGGGAACGAGGAGGCGCTGCTGGCGCCGGAGCCGCTCGCGCTCACCGGCGACGGTCCGCCGCCCCGCCCGCCCGCCGACCTCGAAGAACGAGAGCTCCCGCCCTCAGCCCCGCCCGATTCACTCGCTGCTCCGGCGCCGGAAACCGCGTCCGGGACGGCGGAGGGGCCGAGCGGGTTCACGTGGGTGGTGGCCTCGGAGACCGACTCACTCGCCGCGGCACGCGCGGCGCTGGACTACCGGGAGCGCGGCTACGACGCGTTCCTCATTCCCCGTGAAGACGCCGACGACGGCAACCGCCGCGTGGGGATCGGGCAGTTTCCGGGACGGGCCGAAGCGCTCGCAGCCCGCCCGGCCCTCCCCGACGACGTGCCGGGGGATGCCTGGTTGCTTGAGTTGCCGGCCGTCGCGCCGCCCGAGCTCACAGCGGGGGCGGGGGCGTCAGCCGACCCCGCGGCCCCAGATTCGGTCGCTGCGGTGACCGATACGCTGGACGGTGAGCGCGCCGCGCCGCGCGGCGTGCAGAACCTCGCGGCGAACGACAGCCTCGCAGCGGACTCGAGCGTCGCCGCGCCGGACTCGGCCCTTACGGCTTCGGATTCCCCCCGTGTAGTTTCAGACTCCACGGTCACTACGGCCACCGCAGCGGATTCGCTGAGCGCGCCGCCCGAGGAGGCGTGGCTCGAAACGCTCTACGCGAGTGTGGAGTCGGACTTCCCCGGCACCCCCTTCGCCGAGCGGGCCCGCAGCTTGCGAGAGGCGCTGGACGCGATGCGCACCGGAGACGCTTCGGGCGCCGAGGGGGGGGCGGGAAGCGGCGCGCAAGCGGACTCGCTGCGGCGCGCCGAAGAGGCCCTGCGCGGCGCGGCGCCCATCGACGCGCTCAAGGGGACCCACACGTGGAGCATCTACACGTCGCTGGCCCGCGAGTGGGCCGAGGCGATCTTGCTGTTCACCAACGAAGCCGGCTACCGGACCGCGCTTTACGCTGAGGGCGACGAGGGAAATCCCACGTACCACGTCCTCGTCGGGCAGTTCGCAACGGAGGAGGCCGCCGAAGCCGCCCGTCCTGAGGTCGAGAGCATTCCGGACGCTCAAGAACCCCGTCTGCTCGAGCTGCCACCGGGTGCGGCGCTGGAGCAATCGGGAGACGTTCTGCAAAGGGGCGGTCAATAGCTACGGCGCGGGATCGACCACGGAACCTGAAGAACGAAGCGACGGTACCGGCGATCCGCTTGCCCACCACCTCGGGGCGCGGTCTCACTATAAGAGGAAGGTTTTTTTAGGGTACGCACGGCGACCGGGCTGCACGACGAGGCCGGCGATTCGCTGCCCCCGCGTGGCGCTTCGACAGGAGTCCACGACGCAGCTTGAACAAAGAGATTATGGCGAAGGACGATCGCGACATCATGAACCCCCGCCGCGGCGAAGAGAAGCCGGACGGCTCCGGAGAATCGAGGAAGCCGCGCTTCTCGCTGTGGATCTACGCCGCGATCTTCCTCGTGCTCCTCGTGGTACAGGCGTACCTGTGGGGCGGCGCTCCGGGCAACGAGATCCAGTACAGCGCCTTCCTCGAGTACGTCGAAGAGGGCCAGGTCGAGGAAGTCACCGTCATCAACGATCGGAAGATCGAAGGGCTGTTCACCCCCGAGGCCGTCGAGGATAACGAGGTCCCCCGCGCCGAGCCGCAGCAGGGCTTCGCGAGCGAAGACCCCACCGTCGCCGCCCGCCGCTTCACGAGCGTCAAGCCCGAGGACCACGACCTCACGCAGTTCCTCACCGAGCACAACGACGCCGTCGCGGCCGGCGAGTCCGAGCAGAGCGTCGGCTTCGCCGCCGAGACCCAAGAGAACTGGTTCGGCGGGATCCTCGCGTGGGTGTTCCCCCTCGCCCTTCTCGTCTTCCTGTGGCTGTTCCTGATCCGCCGGATGGGCGGGCCGGGCCAGCAGGTGCTCAACATCGGCAAGAGCAAGGCCAGCCTGTTCGACGCGATGGACGGGCAGCAGCTCACCTTCAACGACGTGGCCGGGCTCGACGAAGCCAAGGGCGAGGTTGAAGAGGTCGTCGAGTTCCTCCGGAACCCGAAGCGGTTCACCAAGCTCGGCGGCAAGCTGCCGAAGGGCGTGCTCCTCGTCGGGCCGCCCGGAACGGGCAAGACGCTCCTCGCCAAAGCCGTCGCCGGGGAGGCGGGCGTCCCGTTCTTCTCGCTCTCCGGCTCCGACTTCGTCGAGATGTTCGTCGGCGTCGGCGCGGCCCGCGTGCGCGACCTCTTCAAGCAGGCCAAGGAGAAGGCCCCCTGCATCATCTTCATCGACGAGATCGACGCGATTGGCCGTAGCCGTGGTAAGGGCGCGGTGATGGGCGGCAACGACGAGCGCGAGAACACGCTGAACCAGCTGCTCGTCGAGATGGACGGGTTCAACACCGACAAGGGCGTGATCATCGTCGCCGCCACCAACCGACCCGACGTGCTCGACACGGCGCTGCTGCGCCCCGGCCGCTTCGACCGGCAGATCATGGTGGACCGCCCCGACCGCCGCGAGCGCGCCGCCATCTTTAAAGTCCACACCCGCGTGCTCACGCTCGGCGACGACGTGGACCCGGCGATGCTGGCGAACATGACGCCGGGCTTCGCCGGGGCCGAGATCGCGAACGTCTGCAACGAGGCGGCCCTCCTGGCCGCGCGCGAAGACAAGGACTCCATCGAGATGGAAGACTTCGAGGCGGCGATCGACCGCGTGATCGGCGGGCTCGAGAAGAAGAACAAGCTGATCTCGCCCGAGGAGAAGAAGATCGTGGCCTACCACGAGGCCGGCCACGCCACGATCGGGTGGTTCCTCGAGCACACCGACCCCGTCATCAAGGTCAGCATCGTCCCGCGCGGCCTCGCCGCGCTCGGGTTCGCGCAGATGCTCCCGGACGAGCGCTACATCACGACGCAGCAGACCTTCCTCGACCGCATGACGATGGCCATCGGCGGGCGCGTGGCCGAGGAGATCATCTTCGACCACCTCTCGACGGGGGCCGCCAGCGACCTCGAACACATCACGGGGATGGCGTACGCGATGATCGTCAAGTTCGGCATGAGCGACGCCGTCGGCCACGTCAACTTCGACGTCAGCCGCCGCTCCGAGATGTCGTTCTACAAGCCGTACTCCGAGAAGACGGCCGAGCTGATCGACGCCGAAGCGAAGCGCATCGTCAACGACGTTCACGAGCGGGCGCACCAGCTCTTGGAGGAGCACAAGGAGCAGTTCGAAGCGCTCGCCCAGGCGTTGCTCGAACGCGAGGTGCTCAACGAGACGGATCTCAAGGAGATCCTCGGCGAGCGCCCCTACAAGCGGCCCATCTACGACCGCCCCGTCGACGCCGAGCAGGAGGTCGTCAACCGACAGAAGCCGACAGGTCCGGCGCGCGCCGACGACGACCCTGCGCCGGTCGAGTCCGGCGGGGACGGCGCGCTCACGGAGGAAGACGTCCCGAGCAGCCGGGACCTCGGCTGAGCGGTGCCGGCGGGGACGACGGACGGGGCGCCTCCGGGCGCCCTTCCTGTCGACGCGCGGGGGCGTGCGGGGTGCACGTCAGCGGAAGTAGATCGATACTTTGGTCTATACCTGTGTAGTGGGCAGGCGGGCGTGTCGTCGTGCTAAATCCCCGTGAAGTGCCCCTATGTAGGTTTGGGGCCCTTTCCGAGCTTGAATTGGCACGCGCGATTGCGTATACTTTCTATCTGCATTCGCGCGGCGCCCGGCGTCGCCTTTTTGTTGTACCCTAGCGGAAGACGACCCCGTGCCTACGATTCAACAGCTGGTCCGTAAAGGCCGCAACCCGAAGGTCAAAAACACCAAGTCCAAGGCTCTCCAGAGCAACCCGCAGCGCCGCGGCGTGTGCACGCGCGTGTACACCACGACGCCGAAGAAGCCGAACTCCGCGCTCCGCAAGGTGGCGAAGGTCCGGCTCACGAACGGGT
Source organism: uncultured Rhodothermales bacterium (assembly GCA_964438105.1). Taxonomy (GTDB): domain Bacteria; phylum Bacteroidota; class Rhodothermia; order Rhodothermales; family JANQRZ01; genus JBBSMX01. The sequence goes on from CAYTJT010000122.1 coordinate 8,434, forward strand.
TCGAGGTGATCGCCTACATCCCGGGCGAAGGCCACAACCTGCAGGAGCACTCGATCGTGCTCGTGCGCGGTGGCCGCGTCAAGGACCTCCCCGGCGTGAAGTACCACATCGTGCGCGGCGCGCTCGACACCGCCGGCGTCGCCGACCGCCGCCAGAGCCGCTCGAAGTACGGCGCCAAGCGGCCGAAGTCCTAAGCGACCGCCTCTCGACAGCTCGGGCCCCGGCCCGAGTCTCCGATCCACCCCTTTAGATAGCATCCCGCGCTATGCGTAGAAGGCAAGCCGATAAGCGGATCACGATCCCCGACCCGCTCTACGAAGACCAGCTCGTCGCCAAGTTCATCAACAGCGTGATGAGCCACGGCAAGAAGAGCGTCGCCCAGCGCCTCGTCTACGGCGCCTTCGACATGATCGAAGAGCGCACGGGCGAGGAGGGCGTCGAGGTCTTCCGCAAGGCCGTCAACAACGTCGCCCCGCTCGTCGAGGTGCGTAGCCGCCGCGTCGGCGGTGCGACCTACCAGGTCCCGATCGAAGTCCGCGCCGAGCGCCGGACGAGCCTCGCCTTCCGCTGGCTCCTCCAGTACGCCCGCGCCCGCGGCGACAAGAGCATGGCGCGCCGTCTCGCAAGTGAGATCGCAGCCGCGGCCAAGGGCGAAGGCGGGGCCGTCAAGAAGAAGGACGACACGCACCGCATGGCCGAAGCCAACAAGGCCTTCGCCCACTTCCGATTCTAATCAGCGGCACCCACTGTACCCGTCACTCGTCGCATCCCACCGGCGACCATTGACCAACGTTATGAGCCAGAACAACGGACGTAAGCTTTCGCTCGAAAAAACCCGGAACATCGGCATCTCGGCGCACATCGACGCCGGGAAGACGACGACGACCGAGCGCATCCTCTATTACACCGGGCGTCTCCACCGCATCGGCGAAGTCCATGAGGGCGGCGCCACGATGGACTGGATGGAGCAGGAGAAGGAGCGCGGCATCACGA
>CAYTJT010000123.1:0-9409 GCA_964438105.1 uncultured Rhodothermales bacterium
CTGTGCGGGCGCGCCGTCGATGCCGTCGCTTCCGGAGCATCGCCCGAAGCCGCCGCCGTCGCCGGGCTCGACCGGATGCGGCGGGACGTAATCGGGGCGGGGGAGCGCGGGGTGGCCGGTCCCGCGACGGGCGGGCTCATCGTGCTCGACCGGCAGGGGCGCGGCGGCTGGGCGTATACGACGCCGCGCATGGCCCGCGCCGGCTGGCGCGCGGGGACCGACCCGTGGGCTGCGGTGTGACGGGGACACGAACGGAGGGTCGCTCGTAGACACAGGCCCTCCACCTTCCGTGCTCCCCCATGTCTTTCCGACGCTTTTTCGTCTCCCTCGGCGCCGTCGCGGGCGGTATCGCAGCCTACGCCCGGTTCGTCGAGCCGCGCTGGATCGAGCGGACGCACACACGCGTGCCGATCTCGGACTTGCACCCCGCGCTCGACGGTCTCCGCATCGCGGTGCTGTCTGACTTCCACGCGAGCGAGCACATGCCGCTCGTGCGCGTCCGCCGGGCGTGCCGCTCCGCGATGGAGGCGCGGCCCCATCTCGTCGCGCTCACCGGCGACTTCGTCTCGCAGGAGACGGGGGCCGCGCTGGCCGACACGCTAGCGGCGCTCGACGAAGAACTGGACGCCCCGCTCGGCGTCTGGGCCGTCCCCGGCAACCACGACCACCGGGCCGGGATCGAGCAGTACCGCCGCTCCGTGCGTCGTCAGCAGCGCATCGGCGATCTCACGAACCGCGCCGTCCGGCGCGAGCACGGCGGCGCGTCCGTCCGCATCGCCGGGACCGACACCGCGCACGAGGGGCACCCGCACGCGGTGGACGCGATGGACGACGCCGCGCCCGCCGATTTCACCCTCCTCCTCACCCACAACCCCGACCTCGCCGACGACGCCTGCCGTGCCGTCGGCGGGGCCGACCTCGTCGTGAGCGGTCACACGCACGGGGGGCAAGTCCGCCTCCCCTTTGTCGGCGCCGTGCTCAACTCCGCCGAGCACGACGAGGTCTACGAGGCGGGGCTCGTGCGGCGGCCGTGGGCGTGGGTGTACGTCTCGCGCGGCGTCGGCACGGTGCACCTCCCCGTCCGCTTCCTGTGCCGCCCTGAGGTCGCCGTGCTCGAGTTAGTCAGGGAGGGGGAGTAAGTAGGTCGTGCCTTTACCATCCGACGCGCATCGGGCGGGCGGGATACGTCTGCTCCGTGCTCGTCGGTCGCACGGGGATCGGTTCGACAGGGACGGTGCGCTGCCGCTCCGCATAAGCCGGGAGCTCAGGCCCAGCTAGATCGTGCTGCGCGAGGCGCGTGCCGTCGAAATAGTACGCGAGGATGTCGCGGTAGCTGTAGCCCTGCCGCGCCTGCTCGCGCGCGCCGTGCTGGCTCATCCCGACGCCGTGGCCGAAGCCGCGCCCGCGGAATTCGTAACGGTCGCCGCGCGCGTGCAGCGAGAAAAACGTGCTCCGCAGCAGGCGCGGCCCGAACGCGCTGTTGAGCGCGAGGCGGACCTCGTTGGCCTGCACCGTCCGCGGACGCGCGCCGAGCAGTCGAATCGAGCGGACGCGTCCCTCGCGGCTCGTCTCGGCGATCGTCATTCCCGTCACGTTCGTGTCGTAGCGCCGCGAGAGCACGCGGAGGAGTTCGGCGCGGCCCACGGTCGTCGTCCACTCGTGGTCGGGCGCGGCGCGGTCGAACGGGTCCTGACGGCCACGGAGATAGGGGAGGGGACGGCCGTTCCAGACGGCGTCGTTGTCGGCCGTGTGGCCGCCGGACGACGACGAGTAGACCGCTTCGATCGGTGCGCCGCGATAGGTCAGGATCTCGCCGTGCGTGGCTTCGGCGGCGCGGCGGGCGTAGGGCGTCTCGCTCCCGATCCCCCGGTACACCTGCGAGCCGACGTGGTCCACCAAGTCATAGTTGCCATATTTGCCGCGCGACTTGAGCGCGTACGTCCGCGCCAGCACGGCCTGCGCCTTGATGCCCTCGATCTCGCGGAACGGATATTCCGACGCCACGACGCTCGCGACATAATCCTCCAATCCGACCGTGTTGATAAGCATGAGCCGCCCTCGCCGGTCGTCTCGCGACACCCTGAGCGCGCCGTGGTACGCCCGGTCTGTCGTGCCCGCGCGGAGCCGGACGTGCGCCCCGGCGCGCGGCACGAACGTCACCCGCTCGACCGTCTCGACCGTGGCGCCGAAGCGCACGGTGATGTTGCCGCCGCTCACCTCGACCGTCGCCGACTGTCCGGGCGGCAGCGTGCCGAGGAGCGCCGGCCCGACGCGCATCTGCAACGGGCCGCGCTCCGCCGTCACGGCCACGGTCGACGGGGCCTCGCGCTCCAGCAATCGGACGCGCACGCTCGCGTCTTGAGCGACTGCGGCGGTGCTCGACGCGGCGAAGAAAAAGAGGAGGGCGGTAGCGAAGGCGCGCATACGACGGGGTGATGGAGTCTCGGCCGGAGGATACGGACAGGGCGCCGTCAGAGGCTGAGGCGGTCGCGGAGTTCTTTGGAGCGGCTGCGGCTGGCGATGACCTCGTGCCCGCCGGTGAGCACGAGTTTGTAGCGCCCGCTGAACCACTGGATCATCTCGCGGATGTGCCGCAGCTGGATGATCGACGAGCGGTGGACCCGCATGAAATCGGCCGGATCGAGCCGTTGCTCAAGCGCGTCGAGCGTGTGGGGGACGATGTGGCGTCCGACCTCGGGCGAGCGGTTGGGCGCGCCGACGGGCGCTTCGTGTAGCACGTAGAGCCGGGTGATGCCCTCCTCGATCTCGGCGGCCAGGAGTTGCTCCGCCGACACGATCGTGAGGCGGTCGCTGCCGGGGATCGAGAGCTGCTTGAGGTAGTCGGCGGACGCGCGCGATGGCGGAGCGGAGACGGCCTGCCGGTCGAGGTATTCGAGCAGTTCGCCGAGGCGGTCCTCGCCGTCGCCCCCAGCGTTGGTGTTCAGCCGCTCGGCACGCTCGATGGATGCGGCGAGGCGGTCTTCGCGGATCGGCTTGAGGAGGTAGTCCACGGCGCTCGCCTCGAACGCCTGCAGCGCGTAAGCATCGTGTGCCGTCGTGAACACGACCACGGGGCGGCGTTCGGGGCGCAGCCGGTCGAGCACGTCGAAGCCGCTGAGGCCGGGCATCTGGATGTCGAGCAGGAGCAGGTCCACGTCGTCCTCTTCGAGCCGCTCCAGCGCTTCGACGCCGTCCGCCGCCTCGCCCACGATCTCGACGCGCTCGTCGGCTACGAACGGCTGGAGCAGGCGGGCCAACCGACTGCGCGCGGGCGCTTCGTCGTCTACGATAAGAGTGCTGAGCATAGGAGCAGGAGAGTCGTCGAAGGAAAGAGAAAATAAGACGGGGAGCGCTCACCGCTCCGCCGCAACGTCTTCGAGCGGGATCAGCAGTTCGGCCACGGTGCCGGTGTCGGGCGTGCTCGTGAAGCGGAGGAGGTCGCCGCGGCCGTAGAGCCGCTCCAGCCGGGCCGCGACGTTGCGCAGGCCGATGCCGTAAAAGTCGGGAGGGCCGGGGTCGGGGGGCGCGAGGCCGTCGCCGCCGGGGAAGAGGGCGGGGATGCCGAGCCCGGTGTCGGCGACGCGGATGCGGGCGAGGCCGCCGGGCGTCCGCTCGCTGGAGAGCACGAGCCGGCCGCCGCCGCGCTTCCGCTCGATCCCGTGCTTGACGGCGTTCTCGACGAGCGTCTGCACAGCGAAGGCTGGCACGGGGAGGTCGGCGAGCGCCGGGTCCCAGTCCTGCTCTACCGTGAGCGCCGAGCCGAAGCGGACCCGCTCGATCGCGAGGTAGTCCTCGACGAGCCGGACCTCGTCGGCGAGCGGGACGAACGTCTGGCTCCCGGTCCGGAGCGTGTACCGGAAGATGGCGGCGAGCCGCTCGACGGTGCCCTCGGCCTCGCGCGGCTTCTCCTCGACGAGCGCCGAGATCGTGTTGAGCGCGTTGAAGAGGAAGTGCGGGTTGATCTGCGCGCGGAGCGCGACGAGTTGGGCCTCGGCGCTCTCTTTCGCCAGGGCTTTCTCGCGCTCGATCAGCGCGAGGCGTTCGGCGGCGAGCGCGAGTTGGCCGCCGAGCGAACGCAGCATCGCTACGTCTTCGAGGTTGTAGACGGCCCGCCGCTGCTTTTTGCGTCCGAGCACGAGCAGACCGGCCGGCTCCGTCTCGCCCCCGGCGACGGGCACGGCGAGGGCGATGCCGTGGCGGCGGAGCAGGCGGTCGTCGGCGGGGGGGAGATCGCTCTCGTTGAGCTCGGCGTTGCGCGCCCACACCGCGCCCGACTGCTGGATCCGCTCCCACACGGTGCCGAGCTCGGACTGCGTGAAGTAGGGCGGCTCGGCGTGGTAGCGCGCGATGGTCCACGGCGCGCCGTCCTCGCCGGTCGTGTGCGCCGCCGGCCCGGACATCGGGAGGCGGAGGAAGAGCACGGCCGAGCGGACGTCGAGCGCCTCGCCCGCGGTCTCGACCGTTTCCTGCGCCAAGCGGTCGAGGTCGAGGAGGAGGCGCATCCGCTCGCTGAAGGCGCGGAGCCGCGCCCGCGCCCGCTGCCGGTCCGTCACGAAGAGCTCGCCGAGCCGCTCCCGTAGCGGCCGGACGAGGCGCTCGGCGACGGCGAGGAGAACGACGACGAAGAGCGCTGTCAGCACCGCGCGCGGCCAGCCCGTTGTCCCCGGCGTTAGCACGCGTTCGAGCACGACGAGCCCGCCGGCGACGAGGAAGAACACGGCTCCGTAGACCGCGACCGTCGTGAACGCCCGCGTCACGACGCTGTCGGCCCGCCCGTACCGCAGCGCCGCCACCGACGCGAGGCCGACGGGCGCGAGCGAGAGCAGCTGGATCAGCACGATCAGCCAGCCCACGGTCGCGTCCGAGACCGCGCCGGGGAGCGGGACGACGCCGTAGACCGAGAGCGCGCCGAGCGCGGCGACGACGAAGACGGCGGCGCTCCCGGCCCGGCTCCATGTCGTCGTGGCGAGCACTTCGTCCTCGTCGGGCGGAGTGACGGCGCGGCGGATCGCGAGCGAGAGGCCCGTCGCGGCGGCGACGTAGCAGCACACGTAAAACAGGATCGGCGCGATGAGGGCATCGACCGTTAGCGGCCCGAACGAACCGTACAGCACGGCGACGGCGACGGCGACGCCGAGCACGGGCGCGGGCAGAAAGATGAGCAGGCGGTACCCGAGCCCGAGCGGGCGGGCGAGGTCGGCGAGCACGCTGCGGAGCAAGAGGGCGGGGAAGAGCACCCACCCGCCGAGGGCGACGAGCGTCACGGCCTGAAACAGCGCAGCGTACATCCCGCCTAGCGGTGGACCGAGCATCGTCACGAACCCGAGCCGCAGCAGGTTGCCGACGACCCACAGCGAGGCCGCGAGAAACAGCACGAACGAGCGCCGCGCGCGCGGACTCCGCCCCGCCAGCGGTGCGACGATCACGAGCCCGAGCAGGTGGAGGAACGCGACGACGGCGAACCCCCACAGCGACGCCTGCCACAGCGGCCCGCTGAGGGGGTAGAGAAACGTCGGGTACCGCGTGATCGTGATCTCAAACGACTGCGGCTGCCCGCGCTGCACCACGTCGTAGACGAGGACGTCGCCCGGCGCGACACCCTCGACGGCGCGCTTCACGTCCTCGGCCGAGAAGAACTGCTGGAACTCCCACTGGAAGAGCACGGCGTCCTCGCGGAGCCCGGCGCCGTAGGCCGTCCCGCCGGGGTAGACGTAGGCCGCCACGATCTCGCCGTCACGGTCCTGCCATTGCACCCAGTCGAACCCGCGCGGCGCCGACGGGGCCGGGGCCTCGCCCGTGATCTGCGCCACCTCCATCCAGTCCGCGACGAGCCGCCCCAGCATCAGCAGCGACACGAGGGGGACGAGGACGACGAAGGCGCGGAGCGCGACGGCGGAGGGTCGGAGGGCCACGGGGGCGTCGACGGGGTTGATCTGGGAACGAACCGGGGCGGAGGCTTTAGAAATCCGCCCATGAAGAGCGCCTGCTTGCCAACAAAGTAGTCATCCCCGCGCAGGCGGGGATCCAAGGCATCGCTAGAGGTGTGGATCCCCGACCAGGCCGGGGATGACGAGGGGGGAAGGCCATCCCTCCTCAGCCTCAACACGCAAAGGTAGAGCCCGTACTCCCTCAAGGATAAGACGAACCCCGATCCCCACGCCCGTGCCCCTCATCGACACCCACGCCCACGTATACCTCGACCGCTTCGCGAACGACCTCGACGACGTGATCGAGCGGGCGCGCGGCAACGACGTCGCCGCCGTCGTCCTCCCTGCCATCGACGTGCCCTCCGTTCACGCCGCGCTCGACCTGTGCGCGCGATACCCCGGCTATTTCTACGCGATGGCGGCGCTCCACCCGTCCGAAGTGAAAGACGCGACGGATGAGGACTTCGAGCAGATCCGGACGCTATGCGCGCGCCCCGAAGTCGTAGCCGTCGGCGAGAGCGGGCTGGACTACTACTGGGACCGCTCGTTCAACCCTCGGCAGCACGAGGTCCTCCGCCGCCACGCCCGGCTCGCGATAGAGACGGACCTCCCGCTCGTGCTCCACAACCGCGACCAGAAAGGCAGCGAGGCGTCGTCGCGCGACCTCGTGGCGATTCTGAAAGAGGAGCGCGACCGGCACGAGATGGGCGCCCGGCTGCGCGGCATCTTCCACTGCTTCGGCGGCCCGGCGTGGCTGGCCGAGGAGGCTCTCGCGCTCGGCTTCCACGTCGGGCTCGGGGGGACGCTCACGTTCAAGAACGGCGGCGTGCCCGCTGCGATCGAGGCCGTGCCGCTGGAGCGGATCGTCCTCGAGACGGACGCGCCGTACCTCGCGCCCGCGCCGCACCGGGGCAAGCGGAACGAGCCGGCGTACGTACGCTACGTCGCCGAGCGCCTCGCCGAGGTCAAGCGCGTCTCGTTCGGCGAGGTGGAGGCGATCACGACGGCGAATGCGCGGGCGCTCTTCCGGCTGCCCGAAGTGGAGGGCTGACGCATCGTGCTTCTAGCCTCGTGGCGTTTGGTAATGAGTAAGTCGCGCAGTACTATGAGAGTACCCGTCTCATCACTCGGTGCCGCTCATGACTGCCGTCCGCTACTTTGTGCTCGCCCTGCTCACCTGTGCTCCGACGCTTGCTCTCGCGCAGGCGCCGACTGACAGCGTCGTCATTCTCGCTGGCGACATCGTCGCGCCCGGCCGCACAGCACAGTTCGGTGCTCAGTTCACCGAGGGCGAACTGGTTGGCCCGCTCCCGCTCTCCATCGCTGAGCCACTCTTGGCGTGCGCCGAAACCGGCCCGCTCACGAACGCCGACGAGGTCGAGGGTACCATCGTCCTGATCAGCCGCGGCGAGTGCGCCTTCACCGAGAAGATGCAGGCAGCGTCCGAGGCTGGCGCGGTAGCTGCAGTCGTCTACAACCCCAACCCGGACGCCCTGTGCGGTGGCACTCCGTGCGGCCCCGACGGCATCATTTCGATGTCGGGCGATTGCACGGTTGGGGAGGGGTGCTCCATCCCCGGCGCCTTCGTCTCCTACGACAGCGGGCAAGACCTCCTCGCAGAAGCAGACCTCGGCACTGAGGCTGTGATCGACCCGGTTCGCATCTATGACCTCCCATGCGGCTTCCCTGGCTACTTCGGCACGAATCGAGTAAGCACGTTTCTCTTTACAGATGGGTTTGTAGGCACTAGCCCGCGGGTCGATGATCCTAACTGTTTTTGGAATTTTGATTTTGAGGGCGACGACGGGCTCGGCATCGCTTCCGTGCTCGTCGGGCAGGAAGACCAAGGCGAGGCCATCGTGACGGGAAGTCCCTACGTGGATGTACCCGAGTACGAAATCGGTTGGCAACAATCGGTCTTTCTTCCCTTCGCTCCACCCTTCGAGGACTTCGACCGGGGAGAGGTCAACGTCTTCTCTTCCCCTCTCGGCCTGGAGATCGCCGAGCGAGCCTTCGCACGTGACGAAGACGCTTTCATCGTTCTCGACCTCCACGTCACCAACGTCACGGACGAGGAGCTCAGCGGTATCCACGTCGGCCTGTTTGCGGATTGGGACGTGGGCGACGCCCAGCAGAACCTGGGCGGATTCGACGAAGGCACGAATCTGCTGTATGTCTACGACGACAGCGGGGCCTCGACCAACTACTTCGGCGTAGCCGCTCTCGGCGTCGCCGATGTGGCAGGGTGGACGCTCGCCACAGAAGGGGCGGCGTCCGACGCTAGCCTGTTCGAGGGGATGACGACCGAGGGGTTGACGTTGGAGCAGCCGCAGGACGCGCGTACGGTCATCGGGATCGGTCCGTTCGATCTCGCTCCGGGCGATTCTGCGGATGTGCGGTTGGCGATGGTGGCAGGGGAGAGTCGAGAAGACATCATCGCAAGCGCGCAGGCCGCGCAGCAGGCGGTTTTTGTTGACAATGAGGCTGCGCCACCGGAGCAGGCACTCTCGCTCGGACCCGTCTATCCCAATCCCACTGCGATAGATGCAACCATCTCGCTCGACCTGCCGACGGCGCAGGCGGTCCGCGTCGCGGTGTTCGACGTGCTCGGGCGCGAGGTCGCGGTGCTCACCGACGGCGTGCGCCCGGCCGGGGCGCAGACCCTGGCGCTCGACGCGGCGGCGCTGCCGAGCGGGACGTACTTCGTGCGCGTGGAGGCCGGAGGGATGCGGCGGGTGCGGCCCTTCACCGTCGTGCGGTAGCGACCACCCGACTCCGGAAACCAGACGATCACGGAACGATGACACGCTACCTCTTCCTCTCGCTGCTAGCATTCGCCCCGGCGCTCGCCCTCGGGCAGTGGGTGCCCGACAGCGTCCACGTTGTGGTATCGGACGAGGAGTATCCGAGCTACGTGTGGTCCGTGGTCAGCTTTGCCGACACGCTCGGACCGCTTCCGCTCATACCCGTGGAGGGAGACACCGAGACAGCTCCTCCCGAGCACGGCTGCGACCCCCTCGCGAACGCCGACGAGGTGTCCGGCAACGTGGCGCTCGTCGAGCGTGGGACGTGCGCATTCCGAACCAAAACCGAGCGGGCGGCGGAAGCTGGAGCGGTCGCAGTCATCGTCGCCAACAACGATACGGGCGACCCCGACTATATCGGGCCGCCCGAACTTTGTGGTGATTGCCCGCCATGGGAGCTTCCGATTCCGTTGCTCTTCGTCTCGTACAACAGCGGGCAGGCGATTCTCGCTGAGGTCGTCTCCGGACCTACGGACGTAACCATCGTCCCTGTTCGGGTCACTCCTCCGGTCAGCGCCGAAGAGGCGGTTCCGGCGGAGGCCTTTGCTCTTCGTCCGGTTTACCCCAACCCCACGACATCGCACGCGACGGTCCGCCTCGACCTGCCGACGGCGCAGGCGGCGCGGGTGGCGGTGTTCGACGTGCTCGGGCGCCGCGTGGCCGTGCTCCACGATGGGC
>CAYTJT010000124.1:0-9330 GCA_964438105.1 uncultured Rhodothermales bacterium
AGTTCTCGTTCGGCGGCGTGCCGTTCGGGTTCTGGATGGCGCAGCAGGGGAGCATCTTCGTCTTCATCTCCCTCATCTGGATCTACGCCTTCTTCAGCGACAAGGCCGACAAGGAGGCCGGGCTCAACGAGACCGACGACACCCTGTCCACCGCCAGCGACGCTCACTGACCCACTCACGGGCTGCGCTTCGGCGCGCCCTCCAACCCCCCGAACCAATGGGTATCCAAGAATGGACGTGGGTCACCGTCGGCATCACGTTCTCCGCCTACCTCTACATCGGCTACCGCTCGCGCGTGGCCTCCACCAAGGGCTTCTACGTCGCCGGCCAGGGCATCTCCGCGATCGCGAACGGCGCGGCGACGGGCGCTGACTGGATGAGCGCCGCGTCGTTTATCGGCATGGCCGGGCTCATCTCGTTCCAGGGCTTCGACGGCTCGGTCTACCTCATGGGGTGGACGGGCGGCTACGTCTTGCTCGCCCTGCTGCTGGCGCCGTTCCTCCGCAAGTTCGGGCAGTACACCGTGCCCGACTTCGTCGCCGAGCGCTACTACTCGCAGACGGCCCGCGTCGTCGCGGCGGTCGCGGCGATCTTCGTCTCGTTCACGTACGTCGCCGGGCAGATGGGCGGCGTCGGCGTGGCGTTCAGCCGATTCCTCCTCGTCTCGAACGAGGTCGGCGTGCTCATCGGCATGGTGATCGTGGCGTTCTTCGCCGGGCTCGGCGGGATGAAGGGGATCACCTACACCCAGGTCGCGCAGTACTGCGTGCTGATCTTCGCCTACACGATCCCGGCGATCGCGATCGCGCTCGCGCTCTTCGGCAACCCGATCCCGCAGGGCGCCATCGGCGAGGCGCTCCCGGTCCTCAACCAGCTCCAGACCGACCTCGGCCTCGACCCGTATTCGAGCCCGTTCGTCAACAACGACCTGCTCAACGTCTTCTGCATCACGCTGTGTCTGATGGTGGGGACCGCGGGGCTGCCGCACGTGATCGTCCGGTTTTACACGGTCAAGAGCGTGTCGGCGGCGCGGTGGTCCGCGTTCTGGGCGCTCCTCTTCATCGGCATCCTCTACACGACCGCCCCGGCGATCGCGATCTTCGCCAAGACCGAGATCCTGCAGCAGTTCATCAACCAGGGCCCGCAGGGGTTCGTCGAGCTGTCGTGGGTGCAGAGTTGGGCGCAGACGGGGCTGATCGACACCGAGGCGATCGCGGCGCTGCCGGCGGCCGACGCGAGCACGATCCGCGACTTCCTCAACCCCAGCGTGATCAACCGCGACATCATCGTGCTCGCGACGCCCGAGATCGCGGGGCTGTCGGCGTTCATCGTCGCGCTCGTCGCGGCGGGCGGGCTCGCAGCGGCGCTCTCGACGGCGTCGGGGCTGCTGCTCGTCATCTCGTCGAGCCTGGCGCACGACATCTACGGCAAGCTCATCAACCCGGGCGCGAGCGACCAGAAGCGCCTCGCCGTGGGACGCGCGATGATCCTGTTCGCGGTCGTGATCGCGGGCATCCTCGGGATCTACCCGCCCGGGTTCGTCGCCGAGGTCGTGGCGTTCGCGTTCGGGCTCGCCGCGGCGAGCTTCTTCCCGGTGATCCTGCTGGGCATCTTCTGGAAGCGCGCCACGAAGCAGGGCGCGATCGCGGGGATGGCCGTCGGGCTGGCGTTCACGTTCATCATGATCGTGCTGATGCGGACGCACGTCGTGACGGGCGCCGAGCAGCCGCTCCTGGAGAGCTTCCTCGGCATCAAGGCGCAGGGCATCGGCGTGGTCGGGATGCTGCTGAACTTCGGGCTGATGTTCGGCGTCTCGCTCGCGACACCGCCGCCGCCCGCGAAGGTGCAGTCGCTCGTCGAGCAGATCCGCTACCCGCGCACGATGACGGACGCGGAGCTGGAAGTCGCCTGAGCGATCCCTCGCAGAAACGGGACGAGGCGACGGGGTCCATCCCGTCGCCTCGCTTTTGAAATCAACCGACCGATCCGGCGTGCGGCGACTAGAACACGAGTTGGAACTGGAGCACGACGAGGTGCTGCGTCGCGCGCGCCGCGTCGTCGGGGAGCTGGTTGGCGTAGGCCAGCGTGACGCGCTCCTGTCGGTAGTCGAGCCCGCGGCGGGCGCTGAGGCTGTAGCTCGCCCCGGCGGTCACGAACGCGTCGGCGCCCGGGCTGTCCTCGGTGACGTCGTCGTAGAACTGCTCGTAGCGGCCGAAGACCTCGCCGTGGCCGAGCACGCGGAGCGCGCCGAACGCGGCCCAGCCGAGCGCGTGCTGCTCGGGGGCGACGGCGGCCCGGCCGTCGAGCTCGAAGTAGCGGATGCCGATGACCTCGCCCTTGATGCGGATGGGCTGGCTGCCGGGGTATGCACCCCAGTAGAGGTGCCCGGAGTAGCCGAAATAGTCGCGTCCCGGCAGGTCATCGTCGAGGGCGGTGTTGGGGTTGCGCGAGGCGTTGTAGCCGGCGTAGCCGCCGATCTCGAAGCCGGGCAGCGCGGCGGGCTCGTAGGCGGCGAAGGCGCTCGCGGCCAGGCTCGTCTGGTCCACGCCGCGCGTCACCGACGACTCCTCGGAGGACCCGCTGGGCGACTCGCGGAAGTTACCGCGCGTCCGGTCGAAGCTGCCCTCGCCGTTGTGGGCGAGGACTTCGAGGGTGAGCTCGTCGGTCTGGTAGCGCGTCTCGAACCCGAAGACGCGCCCGCGCGAGCCGATCGTGCCGCGCGACCACCGCTCGGCGATCGCGGCCCGCTCGACGGCGTCGATCCGCGTGTGGGAGGTGAAGACGTAGGCGCGGGGCTGCGGGCCGGCGAGGTAGCCGAAGCGCAGGCGCCACCGCTCGGCGGCGTTGTAGAACGCGTAGAGGTCGACGCTGTCGAGGTTGCCGCTGCCGAGGTCGACGTCGTAGTGGACGCCGAAGTCGGACCTGAACGTGGCCGTGGCGCGGAAGCGCGCGCGGCGGAGGCCGAAGCCGATGCGCTCGGTGTCTTCGGCGGCGCCGTCCGTCGTGAGTCCGGCCGAGAGCCGGGGCTGGAACGTCCCGCTGAGCCGCAGCCCGATGTCGCCGGCCGTCGTCTCGACGGCGCGGGGTTCCTCCTGCGCCTGAGCGCGCGGCGTGAGCAGGAACGAGGCGAACACGAGGAGCCAGCCGAGCAGGAAGGCGGACCGGACGTAGCGAAGAGACATAGGGTGGGGCGTCGTGGGGTGAGGCGAGGCCGGAAGAGCGAGCGGTCCTACCCCCGGTGCCACAGAGCGGGTTCCCTGCACTTCCCGGTTACGCGCGATCCGTCGCTGGCCTCGACACCTCGCGCGCCGTCGCCGTTTTTCCCCGTGCCCTCTCGACCCAGTCGGTGCTCATGACAGACTCTCCGAAGCCGAGCGGCGCGGGCCGCCATCTCAAGATCATCGGCGCCCTGGTGTTGGCGGCCGTCGTCCTCTTCGTCGCCACGCGCCTCGACTCGTTCCGCGCCAAGCTGAGCGACATGGCGGCCGTGACCGAGGGCCGCGACGCAGCCGCGCGGCTCACCGCGCCCGACAGCCTCCTCGCGTACGTCCTGCGCCACCCCCAGGCGTCGCTCGTCGTGTTCGATACCGACGCGCCCGACGAGGGGCTCTACGTCCGGGCCGATGCCGAGCACCCCGTCGTCGGGGTGCCGGCGCTGGGGCTCGCCGCCGCCTACGCCGAAGGCGTCGCCGCGGGGCGCCTCGACCCCGGCGAGGCGGTTCGGTACGATGAGATCGACGCGTTCGCGCTGCCCGCGATCGAGGGCGACCGCCACCTCGCCACGCTCGCCGAGATGGGGCTGGCCGACACGGTTCGCACGCAGACGGGCGGGGGGCGTCCCGAAGAGACCGTGTCGGTGCAGGACGAGATCCCGCTCCGGCGTGTGGTCGAAGCCGCCGTCCGTTACGGCGACCGCCCCTCCGCCGACTACCTCGCGCTCCGCTTCGACCGACGTTCCGTCCGCACCCTCCTCCGCGATCACGGGGTCTCGGCGCTCGGCGCGCCGGTCCCGACCGGCGGGCTCTACCTCGCGTGGACGCCCCCGCACCGCGGCGCGACGGCAGGGGAGCGGCTCGACGGCTTCCTCGCGCTCGCCGCCGACGCCCGAGCCGACACGGCCTTCGCCGTCGCCGAGCGCCTCCGCGACGACGATGCCTACCGGGCCCGCGAGCGCGAGCGGCTGCGCTTCGAGAGCCTCGGCCTGACCGTGGCGCAGCAGCGCGCGGCCGCGGAGGCGTCGTTCCCGCGCGGCACGGCACAGGGCTACGCCGACCTCTTAGCGCACGTCGCCACGGGCGCGTTCGTAAGCGACAGCGTTTCGGCCGTGCTCCACCGCACCCTCGGCAACCCCGTCGAGCCCTTCGCCCCGCTCGTGCCCGGCGCCGAGGTGCGCGGCAAGGGCGGCGGCTTCACCGGCGTCTATGCGCTCGGCGCCTACGCACGCCGCCCCGACGGCACCGCCCGCGTCGCCGTCCTCCTCATGCACGAGGTCCCTACCGCCGTGTTTATCGAAACGGGCCGCCGAGCGCTCGATCAGGGCCTCGTCGCCGGACTTCTCGGGAGCGATGCCTTTTTCGAGCAGGCGAAGGATCACGGGCAGACGTCGCGCGCTAACATCCTCGAATGACGCGCTCGCCGACGACGATCGCGCAATGGGGAGGGCACGCGTGAGGGGCGCAAGCGGACCCGGGCGCGGTTCGGGTCCCGCCCTCGGTGGTATCGCTACACGGCAAAAAAAACGCCGTCTCCGGTGTCAGGGAAGGCGTTTTCGAGATGTGGAGCTAAGGAGATTCGAGCTCCTGACCTCCGCCAACCTCTTACCAGATGTACTCTTCATAGAGTCGAACGCCTTTGCGCTGCCCGTTCTTTGGTGGGGCAAGCCTAAGCGTCAGCGTGGTGAGGCCCTCGAAGTCCTCTGGCCCGAACCAGCACAGAGCGTCCACTTGAGGGATAAACGCGACGACGGCATCCACTTCGTCCTTGGAGTACCCCTGAGACGTGCAGCGGCGATGACGAAACGATTGCAGGTGCACGGCGACGGCATTGTCGCTCTTCGAAGAGCTGCGGTCGCAATACTTGACCTGAACGCGGTAGAGGCAACCCGACCAATCGAGAATTCGGTCGTAGCGGGCTTCTACGACCGGGACACTCGTCACGCCTCCCTTCTCGATGGCGCGACGGTCGAAGGCCAAACAGGCGAGGGTGCCTTTCGCATCCGTCGTCATCGCAACAGTTCGCGGTTACGCGCCACCGTGGAAATGGGAGATAACCGCCCGGCCCGTTACGCTAGCGAGATACCGTGCCCCCTGCTCGGTCAACTTCGGTGTCGTCCCCTTCACCTTCAGCACGAGCGGAGCCTCCTGGACGGGATCGACATCAATCCGCTCCGAGGTGTCGCGGCGATTAACGAGGGTGAGTTCAGTCCAATCGGAGGCTTCGGGGTCAGAAGAATCGCCGTCGGAATCGAGGTCCGCACCAGCGCCCCAAAGATGTTCACCGATGGTATAGAACGGCGGTCGCGGGCCGCCGACGCGTACGAAGCAAATGTGGTCGCGTCCAGACATTGGCGGCGGCGGAGGTAGCGCATAACCTCTCGCTGTGAAGCGATGTGGAGCATGGCGGATTCGAACCGCCGACCTCTTGCATGCCATGCAAGCGCTCTACCAACTGAGCTAATGCCCCGGGTCCGGCTGTTTCCAGCGGAGTCACCAATCTACAAAGCCGGCGCCGGGCCTGTCAATGGAGAGCGGGCGAAGAAGGGCGGCGCCCCGCGCAGCACCTCGCTCCCCGCGAGGTATCTTCCCGGACTCCCACCCGCGTCCCTCTCTTCTCGTTTCATGCTCGATCCCGCTTCCACCCGGCCGATCCACGTCGCCAAGTTCGGCGGGACGTCGGTGGGGTCGCCCGAGCGGATCCGGCACGTCGTGCGCCTCGTCGCGGCGATGCCGGACGAGGTCGCGCCCGTCGTCGTCACGTCGGCGATGGGGGGGGTGACGGACCGGCTGCTCGCGGCGATCGAGGCGGCGAAAGGGCGGACCGACGAGCACGGCGCGATCCTCGACAGACTGCGCGCGCGGCACGCCGACGCGCTCGCCGACCTTGTCGCCGAAGGGGAGCGCGACGCCGTAGCGGCCCGGCTCGACGCGGTCTTCGGCGGGGTCAGCGAACTGCTGCACGGGGTCTACCTCCTGCGCGAGTGCACGCCGCGGTTTCAGGACGCGATCGTCTCGACGGGCGAACGCCTCGCGGCTCCGCTCGTCGCGGCCGCCTTCCGCGCGGCCGGGCACGGCGCCGTCGCGCTCGACGCGGGCGACCTCGTCCGCACCGACGACGCTTGGGGCGAGGCGGCCGTGGACTTCGAGGCCACTGCGAAGCTCGTCCGCGACCGTTTCGCCGAGATCGCACCGGGCACGGTCCCCGTCGTCACGGGTTTCGTCGCCTCCACCGCCGAGGGCGTCACGACCACGCTCGGCCGCTCCGGCAGCGACTACACGGCCACGATCCTCGGCGGCGCGCTCGACGCCGCCGAAGTCGTCATCTGGACGGACGTGGACGGCGTGCTCTCCGCCGACCCGCGCGTCGCGCCCGAGGCATTCACGCTCGCGCACCTCTCGTACCGCGAGGCTGCCGAGCTCGCCCACTTCGGCGCCAAAGTGCTGCACCCGCGCACGATGCGCCCGCTCGAAGCCCGGTCGATCCCGCTCCGCATCAAGAACACGATGAACCCGGACGCGCCGGGCACGCTCATCGTGGCGGAGCCGCCGCCGAGCCCGGCCCGAATCAAAGCCGTCACATCCGTCCGCGACGCCGCGCTCGTCCGGCTCGAAGGTGCCGGGATCATCGGCGTGCCCGACCTCACGGCGCGGGCGTTCGCGACGCTCGCCGACGCCGAACTGCCCGTCCTCCTCATCGCGCAGGCGTCGAGCGAGGGGAGCCTGTGCTTCGCCGTCCGCGAGCGGGACCGCGCCGAAGTGCTGCGCGTGCTCGAAAAAGAGTTCGCGCGGGAATGCGAGCGGGGCGACCTGCGCGGCATCCGCGCCGTGCCGGGCGTGGCCGTGCTGGCGGGCGTGGGCGAGGGGATGCAGGACACGCCGGGGCTCGCCGGGCGGATGTTCGCCACGCTCGGGCGGGCGCGCGTCAACGTGCTCGCGATCGCCGAGGGCGCGTCCGAGCACAACCTCTCGGCCGTCGTGGCCGACGCCGACGCCGGGCGTGCCGTCGACGCCCTCCACGAAGCGTTCGCGCTCGGGCGGACGCGGGCGCACGTCGTGCTCGTCGGCACGGGGACGATTGGGCGGAAGCTGCTCGCCCTCCTCGCCCGGCAGGCGCCGGAGTTGCTCGAGCGCGGACGGCTGAACCTCCGCCTCGTCGGCGTCGCTGATTCGAAGCGGCTGGCGTGGGACGCGAGCGGGCTGCCGTTCGCCGACGCGTCCCAACGGCTCGATACCGCCGATGCGCTCGACGGCGGGAGCCTCGACGCGGTCACGGCGCACCTCGAAACGGAGCATCTCGAACGGCTCGTCGTGGTGGATGCGACGGCGTCGGTGGAGGTCGCCCGCCGCTATCCCGCGTGGCTCCGCGCCGGGGCCGCCGTCGTCACGCCGAACAAGCAGGCCAACACCCTCGGGCTCGATCTGTACGACCACGTCCGCACCGCAGCGCTCGCGGGCGAGGCGCCGTACCTCTACGAGACGACCGTCGGCGCCGGCCTCTCCGTCCTCTCGACGCTCCGCGACCTCGTCCGCACCGGCGACCGCGTGCACCGCATCGAAGGCGTGCTCTCGGGCACGCTCGCCTTCGTCTTCAACGCGATGCGGGAGGGGGCGACGTTCTCCGACGCCGTCCGCCGCGCCGCCGAGCGCGGCTACCCCGAGCCCGACCCGCGCGACGACCTCTCCGGCGTGGACGTCGGGCGGAAGCTGATCACGCTGGCTCGCGAACTCGGCCTCCGCCCGGAGCCCGACGCCGTCGCCGTCGAATCGCTCGTGCCCGAGGCGCTGCGTGACGTGTCGCGCGACGCGTTCTGGAACCGGCTCGCCGAGGCCGACGCAGGCTGGCAGGACCGCCTCGCCGAAGCCGACGCGCGGGGCGAGCAGTTGCAGTACGTCTCTCAACTCTCGCCCGACGGCATCCGGGCCGGCGTCGCGTCGCTCCCGGCCGATTCGCCGTTCGCGGATCTGCGCGGCGCGGCGAACGTGGTAGCCTTCCACACCGCGCGGTACGCGCCCGAGCCGCTCGTCGTGCAGGGGCCGGGCGCGAGCGCGGAGATCACCACGTCGGTGCTGCTCGCCGACATCGTCCGGGCCGCCGAAGCCATGCGATAACATGCGCGAACTCGCCGACGATTTCTACCACCTCCCGCTCATGCCCCGCAGCGGCGTCAACGCCTACTACGCGGGCGGGGTGCTCTTCGACGCGGGCGTGCCGAACGACGCGAAAAAGATCCTCCGCGCGCTCGAAGGCCACCGCCTCGAAGCCCACGCCATCACGCACGGTCACCCCGACCACCAGGGCGCCAGCCACGCCGTCTGCGAGGCGCGCGCCGTCCCGCTCTGGTGCGGTGCCGCCGACGCCGACGCCGTCGAAGCGGGCGATCTCGCCCCGCTCATGCCCTCGAACTGGATCGCCGACTTCATGCGCTCGCGCGGCGGCCCGGCCCACCCCGTCGCCCGGCGGCTAAAAGAGGGCGATGAGGTCGGCGGCTTCGAGGTGATCGAGACGCCCGGCCACTCGCCGGGGCACGTGGCCTACTGGCGCGAGCGGGACCGCGTGCTCATCCTCGGCGACGTGCTCAACGGGATGAACCTCATCACCACGATCAAAGGGCTCCACGAGCCGCCCGCCGTCTTCACCCCCGATCCGGCGCAGAACCGCGCCTCCGCTCGCAAGCTGATCGGGCTCAACCCCGCTCTCGTCGCGTTCGGGCACGGCCCGCCGCTGCGCGCCCCCGGCCGCTTCAACGAATTCATCGCCGACCTCGCTGCATGATGCCTGACCCCTCCGAATCGCTCAAGATCGCCCTCGTCGGGACCGGCCGGATGGGCGAGGCCGTCGAGGCCGTCGTCGCCGACGGCCCGCACGAGATCGTGTCGCGCTTCGACGCCGCAAACCCGCTCGCCGACGTCCGCGACCCCGACGCCGACCTGAACGGCGCCGACCTCGCGATCGACTTTTCGACCCCGGACGTCGCGCTCGACCACCTCCATCAATACTGCTTCTGGGGGCTCGACGCTGTCGTCGGCACGACGGGGTGGACCGACGACCTCGCCAAAGTCGAGGGCTGGGTGGAGGAGGGGCAGAACGGGATCCTCTGGGCGCCCAACTTCTCGC
>CAYTJT010000125.1:0-9319 GCA_964438105.1 uncultured Rhodothermales bacterium
GGCCGTCGTCGGTCTCGCCGATCTCGTAGACCGTGCAGATGTTGGGGTGGTCGAGGGCGCTTGCAGCCTGGGCCTCGCGTTCGAGACGGGCACGTGCGCGCTTGTCGGCGCTGAGCTGTGGCGTGAGGAACTTGAGCGCGACGGGCCGCTTCAGCCGCGTGTCCTCGGCGCGGTAGACGACCCCCATCGCCCCCCGGCCGAGCTCATCGATCAAGCGATAGTGGCCGACGACCTCGCCCTCTTCCGGCGTGGCCTCTTCGACCTCTCGCCCTTGCACAAAACCCACCGACTCGCCCCGGGCGTGGCGCTCGAGGAGCGTCTGCACGTCCTCGCGTAGCTGGGGGTCCTCTATCCGGTCGAGCCGGGCAGAGCGGCGTTCGGAGTCGAGGCCGACGACCTCGGCGAAGAGCTGCTGGACGTGCATCCAGCGCTTATGGGAGGCAGGGACTTCCATGGGGCTAGCCGGGCAGGCTGATCTAGCGGTGGTGAGGGCCCGAGCCGTGGCCTTCACAACATACTGTATCGACCCTTATTTTTTCAACGTTTGCTGCTACGAATCGCTGCCTGCCGTTGTTACGATGCCGTAGCCACCCCGCTCTTTCCTTCCTCCCGCATCCCCCTGGGCCTTGTCAGCTTGCATCCCTCCTCCGCAGAATCAGGAATCGCAGTAGAGGCCGGGACATACAGAGGCGAACCCGGCCCCATGCGCCGTGCTCCCTCTACGTCCGATTAGGTCCCACACCCCTCGTTCCCCGTCCCGGCGAGGTCAGTTTCCTCTGCCCTCGCTGCTAGCCTTCTTCCGTTGCGAGTTGCCGGAACCGCTCTACCTCTTGCCGGAGCCGCTCGCGCATGGGCCCTAGACGCTCATCCTCGTGTGCTTCGGACGCCTCCAGCACGCTCTCGAAGAACCAGAGTTGGTCGGCCGGCCCTGCGGAGAGGCCGCGGTGACCGGGCCCGCTCGTGAAGATGTCGATCCCGGCCGAGAGCGCTTGGTTCATCGTCCACGCGTTGTGGAGCTTGTCGGCGAGCGAAATCGCGACGGCTTCGACCGATGCCTTCCGCAGCGTCTCGACGTAGGTCTCTTTCCGCAGGCGCCACGGAAGGTGCCGCCCGTCCGGCCCCCGCTTCGGTTCGGTGACCCCCTGCACGCGCTCCGTGACGGCCTCGCCTACGAGGGCCGCGAGGCGTTTGGGGGTGAGAGTGTGCTCGAACTGGTTGTCGTCTTCGAGAGCGTCGTGGAGGAACGCAGCGGCCACGGTCTCGTCGTCCCACCCCGCGCGCTGGACGGTGAGCGCGACGGCGGTGAGGTGCGCCATCACGGGGATGCGGAGCACGGTCTCCGGCGGCGGGTCGAAGGGGTGCTCCCGCCAGCGGCTCTTGCGGTAGGTCCGATCGTGCCACTCGGCGGCGAGTTCAATCGCGCGCTCGACGAGGGGCGAGAAGAGGTCCGTCACAGTTCGATCACTTGGTGCGCGGTCGTGTCGAGGTCCAGCCCGTCGAGCCAGCGGGTGACGAGGCCGGGGCCGTACTTGTTGAGGACGTACAGCGCGGAGAGCGCCCGCTCCTGCAACGTGCCCGCGGGGTAGAGCCCGGCCTGCGCCTTCTCCAGCTGGTTGCGGATGACGTCGTTGTTGCGCTTCTCGGCGCGGACGACGCGGTCGTTGAACCCGGCCAGCTCTTTCTGCAGTGCGGCCCGCGTCGCCTCGGCCGACTTCCCGAGCGTCGCATCGACCTCGGTCGCGATCGGTTTCAGCGCGTTGACGAGTTCGTGCAGCTGCCGCGTCGCCTCGGCGAACGCGCCCTCCACGTCGTGCTCCGAGAGGGCGAGGACGAGACGTCGGTGCAGCACGTCGAGGTCGCCCTCCACATCCCCGACCGTGAGGTCGTAGCGGTCCAGCACCTTCTGCACCTTCGACTCGATGAGCGTCACGCTCGCGCGGGGGTAGACGACGGGCATCGGCACGCCGAAGAGTTCGTAGACGCCGCGGAGCTGGGCGTAGTACGAGGTCTCCCCCGGCCCGGCGACGTAGGCCGCCGTAGGCAGCAGCCGGTCCTCGACGATCGGGCGGAGGACGACGTTCGGGCTGAACCGCTCGGGCTCGGCGTCGAGCAGGTCGAGCAACTCGGCTTTGGAGTACTGCCGGTCGAGCCCACGGAGTACGAACCCGTCGCCCTCCGGATCTACGGTGAAGCGCCCCTCCTCTTCCATCAGGAAGAGGTTCATCGGGAGCGGCGTCACCTGGGCGTGGAAGCCCGCCTCCTCCAGCTCCGTGCTCGTCGACTGTAACCGCTCGAAGGTCGCCGCGAGCCCTTCGATCTCCTGCCGGAACACGTCGGCGACGAGGGACTTGAGCCGGGCGTCGTCGGGCGAGCAGAACACGAGGCCGGACCCCGCGAAGAGGTGCTGCATCAGGCCGGCGAAGGCGTCGCGCATCGTCGCGCCCGGCCGGTACGCTTCCCGAACTGCCTCGATCAATCCGGGGGAGAACTCCGTTGGGCGGAGCGCCTCACCGAGCGCCTCGACGACCTCGGTGACCTCGTCCCCAAACACCCGGCGGCCCACAGGTGTCCGCGCCTCATCCGGCGGAAGCGAAAGCCGCACGGGGTCGTTCCCGCTGAGTACGAGCGTGGAGCGGACCTCGTCGAAGTCGTGGTCCTCGCCCGCCATCCAGAAAACCGGCACCACCCGACGGCCGGTCTCCTCCGCGAGCTGCTGCGCAAGCTGGACGGCGGTGACGGCTTTGTAGACCGTGTAGAGCGGCCCGCCGAAGAGGCCGAGCTGCTGCCCCGTCACGACGGCCGCGCTCCCCGCGTCGCGGAGCGCCTCGATGTTCGCGCGCACCGCCGCATCGTCGTTCCCCCACGCCGCGTTCTGCTCGACGAGCACGTCGGCGAGCGTGTCGCGGTCCCGGTTGAAGGACGCCGCAGCCCGGACGGCGTCGGCGCGGGCCGCGGCGTCCCAGGGGTCGTGCGCGAAGAAGCGGAGCGCCGCCTCATCGCCGGCGGCATAGCGGCGGAAGAGCTCGGGGAAGCCGCCGAGACGATCGAAGGGGAGGCGGCGGGCGACGAGCGGCGGGGCGTCAGAGAGAGACATCAGAACGGGTAATGGGGAGAGGAGGGATTGGAGGGAAAAGAATGGGCCGAGGTAGAGGCTCTTCTTTTCCTCCGCCCTCTCCTTTCTCTTCTCTCATAAACGCCGAAGCCTCGCTGAAAACGCGAGGCTTCGGGCTAACACAGAGTGACGGACGAGCACGCTAGTTCTCCTTCTTCATCTGCTCGATCTCGTCGCGGAGCTGGGCGGCGCGCTCGTAGTCCTCCGACTCGATGGCCTTGTCAAGCTGGGCCTGCATCCGTTCCACGGGCGAGCGCGCGATGCTGGCCTCGCGCGGCTCCTCCTCGGCCTCGGTCGCGCGGGCGAGCGGCGTCGTCTCGTCCTCGGCCGGGATGCCGGCTTCCTCCAGCACGTCCGGCACGACGTAGATCGGCGCCTCGCTGCGGACGGCGAGGGCGACGGCGTCGGAGGGGCGCGCGTCGAGCTGGTTCTCCTTGCCGCCGTAGACGTAGCGGATCTTGGCGAAGAACGTGCCCTCGCGGAGGTCGTCGATCACGATGTCCGTGATGTCGGCGTCGATGGCGTCGAAGAGGTCGCGCAGGAGGTCGTGCGTGAGCGGGCGGGGCGGCTGGATCTTCTCGAGTTCGAGCGCGATCGCCTGCGCCTCGAACGCGCCGATGATGATCGGGAGGCGGCGGTTGCCGTCGACCTCGCCGAGCACGAGGGCGTAGGCCCCCCCGCTGGAGGGGCTGGTGGAGAGGCCGATGATGTCTACTTGGATGTAATCCATGTCCAGCGGATAATCAGATGGGGAAGGAGCCCTGCCGCTCGCGCGAGGTCGCTACGCGAGCACTCGTTTCAACGCCTCGACAAACGCGCTGTTCTCAGCCGGGAGGCCGACGGAGACGCGGACCCAGCCGCGGAGCGCGGGGTAGCCGCTGACGTCGCGGATCCGAACGCCTTCGCCGAGGAGGGCCTGGCGGAGCGCGCCGGGCGCGAGGGGGGTCCGCATGATAAAGAAATTCGCGCTCGATGGCACGGTCTCGACGTCGTCGAGGTCGGCGAGCGCGGCGACCATCCTCGCGCGCTCCGCCCGCATCGTCTCGACGCGCTCGCGCACGAGGTCCTGCTGGCCGAGCATGGCGAGGCCGACGGCTTCGCTGAGCCGGTCCACGAGGAACGGGAGCCGCGGCTTCTCGAACTCGGCGATGAGGTCGGGGTGGGCCATGAGGTAGCCGAGGCGGAGGCCGGCCAGCCCCATCGCTTTGGAGAACGTCCGCATCACGAGCACGTTCGGATGGCGCCGCACGAGGTCGCCCGCGTCCGGCCCCTCGACAAACTCGACGTAGGCCTCGTCGATGAGGAGGAAGCCGGGGGCGGCCTCGGCCAGTCGTTCCAGATCCCCATGCGGGAAGGCGTAGCCCGTCGGGTTGTTCGGCGTACAAACGACCGTGAGCGCGGCTTGCGACCGCTCCATCGCCGCGATCACGGCGTCGGCGGAGTGCGAGAGATCGGGCTCCGGGTCGACCGGGACGACCTCGCCGCCGTGCACCGTGACGACGCTGTGGTAGAGCGCGAACATCGGGTGCGGCAGCACCACCGGGGCTCCGGCGCCGATGAGCGCGAGCCCGACGGTGTGCGTCAGCTCGTTCGAGCCGCGCCCGACGATCAGCCCCTCCGCCGGCCAGTCGAGGTGCTCGGCGAGCGCCGCGACGAGCGCGTGCGGGCGGTCCTGCGGGTAGCGGTTCCAGTCCGTCGCGAGGAAGTGCTCGACGGCCGCGCGCTTCATCTTCGGCGGGAGGTCGTACGGGCTCTCGTTCTGGTCGAGCTTGGCCGCGTCGTCCACCTGCGTCGCGACGCGGTAGGCGTGCTGCGCGCGCACCTCCGGCCGGATGAGGTCGAGGAGGTGGGTGAGTTGGTCCGGCGCGGCCGGGGCAGTCGAAGGCATAAAGGGATCGATTCGCAAAGGGGTGCAGGGCCCACGCGGCGCAACGCCGGCGGTTCCAGCACACGAGGAACGGCGCCGCCCCTCACACCGAATTCGTCCCCGCGCTCCGCACGCGGATGGCGAGGGCGTGTGCCCCGAGCCCCTCGGCGTCGGCGAAGCGAGCGATGCGCTCGCCCACGGCGTCGAGCCGGGGTTGGGAGTACGCGATGACGGACTGCCGCCGGACGAAGTCGTGCACGCCGAGCGCGGAGGCGTAGCGCGCCGTGCCCCCGGTGGGGAGCACGTGGTTCGGCCCGGCGAAGTAGTCGCCGACGGGCTCGGACGAGTACGGGCCGAGGAAGATCGCGCCGGCGTGGCGGATCCCTCCCATCGTCGCCCACGGGTCGGCCGTGATGATCTCGAGGTGCTCGGGCGCGAGCTCGTTTGTGAAGGCCACGGCTTCCTCCATCGTCTCGGCGACGACGCACGCGGAGTAGTCGGCGAGCGCCTGCTCGATAATCTCCCGCCGCTCCAGGTCGGGCACGAGTCGCTCGACCTCCGCCTGCACGGCCTCAGCGAGGGCTGCGCTCGGGGTGACGAGGATCGCGGAGGCGCGGACGTCGTGCTCGGCTTGGGAGAGGAGGTCGGCGGCGACGAAGCGGGCGTCGGCCGTGTCGTCGGCGAGGACGACGATCTCGCTCGGCCCGGCGATCGAGTCGATATCGACGGTGCCGTAGACGAGCTTCTTGGCGGCGGCGACGTACGCGTTCCCCGGCCCCACGATCTTGTCCACGCGCGGGATCGTGTCGGTGCCGAAGGCGAGGGCGGCGACAGCTTGGGCGCCCCCGACGGAGTAGACGTGCTCGACCCCGAGGAGGCGCGCCGTGGCACACACGAGCGGGTGCGGGAGCCTATCGTCGCCCGGCGGCGAGACGAGATGGATCTCCTCCACCCCGGCGACCTGGGCGGGGATCGTGTTCATCAGCACGCTCGACGGGTAGGCCGCCGTGCCGCCCGGCACGTAGAGCCCGACCCGCTCCATCGGAGCAATCCGCTGCCCGAGCACGACGCCGTCGCCGTCCTCGGTGAACCACGAGCGCTCGCGCTGCTGCTCGTGGAAGCGCCGCACATTCTCCGCGGCCTCGGCGATGATCGCCCGGAGGTCCGCGTCCACCGCGTCGAGCGCGGCGTCGAGGGCGTCCGCCGGCACCTTCAGGCGCTCTACGTGCACGCCGTCAAACCGCTCGGTGAGCGTGCGGAGGGCATCGTCCCCGTCACGGCGGACCTGTTCCACGATGCTGCGCGCGGCCTCCTCCACGGCCGGATCGAACGACGCCCCCCGGTCGAGGACGGCGCGCAGCCGATCGGCGCGGTCGGTGTAGGGGACGATCGGGATCAGGGGAGCGGGCATCAGTTGGGCGGCGGATGGGGCTCGAAAATACCTGCGTCCCTCCCCCCTCGGTGTCGATACGGCGTGAAAGCGCGAGCCGCCGGTGTACAAAAAAGCCCGCCGCTGGGGAGCGACGGGCGGGGTCGAAGCGCGAAGGCTCAGCCCTCGTCTTCCTCGTCGTAGCTCATCTCGACCTCCGGGAGGCCGCGGAAGTCGTAGTCCGGGAGGTGGTTCTCACGGATGTAGTCGATGGACTCGTGGAGGGCAGCGGCGAACTTGCCGAAGTCCTCTTTATAGAGGAACAGCTTGTGCTTCTCGTAGCGCCCCTCGTCGACCCGCTTGCTCTCGGTGATGGTGATGAAGAAGTCCTCGCCGGAGCGCGTCGTCTTCACGTCGAAGAAGTACGTCCGCCGGCCAGCCGGGACGCGTTTGGAATAGATCTCGTCGCGGCTGTCGCGCCCGCTGTCGTCGTGAGCCATGGCTGTGTGTGCTACGTTCTAGAAGCGGCCCCTCGGAGATCCCGGCGCGGCCCTACGCCGAGGAATATGCGCATCCCGCCGAACAATTACAAACGGGAGCGGCGCCAGAGCCTCTCCTCCCCCGCGAATGAATCCCCCCTCTCCGTTCGCTTCTCGCCCGCCGGGTGCGGTGCAGAGACGACGTAGGCGTGTCAGGGCTGCCGGGACGCGACGGGCGGCACCTTGGCGAGTGCGACGGGCTGGAAGATGGGCTGGCGGAGGTGGAGCCGGAGCCGCTCGGCCCACCCCTTGTCCAGGACGGCGAGGCGGACGGCGAGCGCAGCGGCCTCTTGGACCCGCCCCTGAGCGAGCTGACAGTACCCGAGGAGGTAGAGCGCCGGCGCGAAGTGGTGGTCGCGGCGGAGCACGTCGCGGAGGGCGGCCTCGGCCTCGGCATAGCGGAGGTCGGCCGCGTAGATCCGGGCCAGCCCGAGCGCGGAGAGGGCCGCGTACGGCGTCCCGCGCCGCGTCTGCTTAAAGAGCGACTCGGCCGCCTCATAGTCGCCCAGTTCGAGGTAGTGGTGGCCGAGGGCATAGACTGCAGGGAAATAGCTCGCGTCGGAAGCGAGCGCCTTGCGGTACGCTTCAAGCGCACGCGGTCCGTCCCCGACCTCGTCGAGCGCGGCCCCCAGGAGGAACTGGAGCGCCGGGTCGCGGGGCGCGGCGCCTGCGACGAGTTGCAGAGCCTGGACCCGACGAGCGAGTTCGTCGCGGTGCCGCCCGGAGGGTTGCGTGAGCGCCGTCACCAGTTCGAGCACGTGCGCATGGGCGTTCGCACCGGCGCGCGCGTGGACGTCCAGCACCTCGCGGAGCCCGTAGGGGTGCTCTCGCTGCAGTCGGAGGCCGAGCGCCTTGCGCGGGTCCGTCGCCAGGCAGACGTCTTCGACGAGGACGTCGGTCCGGCCGAGCGCCGTCCGGCCGGAGGTGACGACACCGACTACCCGGCCTTGCCGATCGAGGAGGGGCCCGCCGCTGTCACCGGGTCGGACGCGGTTCGACGACACCCAGACCGTCTCGTTGGCTACCGGATGAAGGTCCTCGTAGCGCACGCCGACCCCGGTCTGCTGAACGCCATCGGGCCACCCCGCCGTGAACGCCGGCTCCCCGGCCTCTCCTCGTTCGTGAGGCGGGGCGAGCGGCAAAGGCGTCAGCCCAGCCCGGCGCACCTCGCGCGGGTCGATGTGGAGCACGGCGATGTCACGGACGGGGTCCACCGCCCACACCTTCCGCGTGGTCACCCGCTCCCCGCTGGGGAGTTGGACGCGCACCCGGTCCGTCTCTACGACGACGTGGTACGCCGTCACGAGCGCGTCCTCGGCGACCAAGAACGCCGACCCGATCCGCACGAACGACTCCCCTTCGGCGACAATGGGCAATACGGACGACGTGGCGCGGTAGAACCCACGCGCATCCCCGTAGACGCGGACCGCGTGGGACGGCGTCGTGATGCGGGTGCCGGCCACCTCCACGTCGACCGTCGGGACCGTCAGAACGCCTTCTCGGAGGGGGCGCAGCACGAACTGCCGGGTCAGCACGGCCATCTCCGTCTCCCCGAGCCGCCCCCGCACGACCTCCACCGGCGCGGCCCGTACCACCTCGATCCCCCCGTCCGCCGCCATCCCAATCGTCACGGCGTCATCGACGGAGGTCACGACCACCTCGACCTCTAACGTAAACGTCTCGCCGATGCCGACGACGTCACGACTGATCGAGGAAAACGCTTGAGCGCCAGGACCGTCCGCAGCCTGGACGAGCGGACTCAGCATCAGCAGAAGCACCCCCAACAAAGCATGCATAGCCAGCCTCCGCCTCGGTCATGTTCGCCCTGGTAACAATTTGGTAATCTCCGGTCCTCGTCAGTATACCACTATCTCCGCGCCTCGTTTCACGGCCCCTTCACCCTTTTCATCCCTCGCCCGACGATGAGGAAGCGAGGGGCTCTTTGGGGTTGTAGGGACCTTCGGGGCTCCCGTCCGGTACGTTCGCTCTAGTCTCCTTTCTGCTCGGTTCGTTCCGTCCCGCGCCCGCTCCCACTTCCTCCTACACCTCATCGCCATGGACCTGAGCGCCACCTTTGACAACCTGGTCGATAAGCTGCAGGGCTGGATCGAAGGCCTGATCCTGCTGCTGCCGAACTTCGTCGCCGCCGTTCTCATCGTGCTCATCGCCGCGTTCGTGGCGCGGCTGGCGCGGC
Source organism: uncultured Rhodothermales bacterium (assembly GCA_964438105.1). Classification (GTDB taxonomy): domain Bacteria; phylum Bacteroidota; class Rhodothermia; order Rhodothermales; family JANQRZ01; genus JBBSMX01. Next base: position 9,082 of record CAYTJT010000125.1, read on the forward strand.
GCGGGGTCCACGGCGTGCTCCGCCGGACGTCGTCGTACGAGCAGGTCAACCACCTCCTCGCCACGATCGTCTACGTGGTCGTGCTCGCCGTGGGCATCTTCATCGCGCTCGGCGTGCTGGAGCTGGACAAGGCCGTGACGTCGCTCCTCGCCGGGGCCGGCATCATCGGGCTCGCCCTCGGCTTCGCGTTCCAGGACCTCGCCTCGAACTTCATCGCCGGCATCCTCCTCTCGATCCG